>CAZYRM010000052.1:0-36722 GCA_964649705.1 uncultured Planctomycetia bacterium | reverse complement strand
CAGCCGCTCCTCCGCGGTCTACGTGAGCGACATGCCCGCGGACGTCGACCCGGTCACCCAGGTCTCCGACCAGGGAACGTACACCGTGATCGGCAGCGCCCTGGTCCTGAAGGGCTCCCAGGGGACAATGGTCCTCGACATGCAGCTCAACGGGTCCACGCTCGTCGTCGGCGGGAAGACCTACCGCCGGTAGCTACCGGTCGCGGACTCCGTAGAACACGGGGTCCGCGTCCTTGACGTCCTCGTCGGCGCCGCGGGCGAGGATGTGCGCGACGCCGATCGTGTCGCTCGACCCGAAGTAGAGGCCCCCGTCGGGGCCGATCGCGGGGGAGGCCCAGTCGGTCTGGTGGTCCAACTCCAGCGACCAGAGGACCTCCATCGAGCCGTTTCCCGGACGGAGCGCATACATCCTCCCGCGGACCTCCTTCGTCAGGAACCACGGGGCGCGGCCGCGGACGCCGACGTAGACGACCCCCTCCGCGTCGAGCGTCACGTCGGTCATCCCGCCGACGCAGGAGGGCGTCGCCGCGTCGGGGCGCCACGTCGTGACGACCTTGCCCGTCTTCGGGTCGAGGCGGTGGAGGGCTCCGCCGCCCTTGTTGTGCTCGCGAAGGGGCGACGTGGAGACCCACACGTCCCGCACGCGGCCGCCCTCCTCGTGGAGCGCGACCCCCGCGGCATAGTGCGACTCGGCCTTCGGGCCGTCGACCTCGATCGGGCCCCAGAGCGTCTTCCCCGTGGCCCCATCGACGGCGAGGACGATCGGCAGGCACCCCAGGAACCGCGCCTTCATCCCCGCGATGTAGACCACGCCGTCGCAGCCCACCGCGAGGTCGTGCGAGCCCTGCTTGTCGAGCGATCGGCTCCAGACCTCCCTCCCCGTGGCCACCTCGAGCGCGACGATCCGGGTCGGCTTGCGGGCGTCGAACAGGCTCCCCGCGGCGTAGACGGTCTTCCCGTCGGGTGAGAGCGCGAGCGAGGCGATGAAGGCGTTCTCGACGCCTCCCTTCGCCGGCCACCTCCAGAGCGGCTTCCCGTCGCGATCGATGGCGTAGACGGCGTTCGTCTCGTGCCGCACCAGCTTCGGCGGGTCGGGCGTCGGGGGGCAGGCCCCGGTGCCGAAGAGGATCGAGTCACCGGCGATCAGCGGCCCGCCGATGACCTCTCCGCCCCCCTCGGGGTCGTCGGGATTCGCGGGGTCGGTCGTGAGGTACCTCCATACGACCTTCCCCGTGCCCGGGTCGATGCAGTAGACGGCGCCGTCTCCGCGCCCCATGTAGAGGCGGCCGTTCTCGGGGTCGACGGCGGCGGTGCCCTCGACCGTGCCGTTGTACCAGTTGAGGTGGAACGGCTCGGGCACCGGCCCGTCCTGCGGCTCGCGCGGCCGTGCGTCGAAGCGGTACCCGAACGGCGTGTGGGCGGGGAGCAGGGGCTCCCAGAGCGGCTTCCCGTCGAGGTCGAGCCCGAGGACCTTCCCGTCGGCCTTCTCGAAGTCGGCGGTGACCGCGCCCTTTCTCCGAATCAGCCCCCACGTCCCGAAGAAGACGCCCTGCTTCGTGACGGTGGGCTCCATATTAATGAGGACTCCATCCCGCGCGGCGTGGCGCCACACGTGGTCCCCCTTGCGCGGCCCGTTGACGGCGGCGCGGCCCGTGCGTCGCGCGTCGTGCCCCTTCATCGGCCACGAGTCCTCGGCCATGGTGGTGTGTGCCAGGAGAAGGAGCAACGCCATGCGATGCAGCATGTGGACTTCTACCCGCCGCGCGCACTCGGGGTTACGGCTTTTCGATGAGATCCTCGATCCCGCCCTCGGCGGTGAACTGGAATGGAGCGTGGCTCCGAGTGTCGCCCCGAGTTGAGCCGTACCCGAAAAACACTTCCGAGGCCGGGCACGGACGCGATAAGATCCGTCCGATTCGTCGGAGCAGGCAGGGACATGTCGGACGCGGACCCCCACGAGCGGACGCTCCCCGACCACGCGACACGGACGGAGAGCAGCGTCGAACGGACCCTGGTCCGCGCGACCCCGTCTCCGCTGGTGCAGCAGAGCCGCGACGAGCCGACGCTGTTTCCCGAGGGCTCCTCGTTCGACGGCGTCGGCACCGTCCAGGTCGAAGCCACGCAGGTCGTCGTCCGCCCCACCTCGCTCCCCGGAGACCCCAAGGGCGCCCCCTTCGGCCGCTACGAGCTCCTGTCCGAGCTGGGGCGCGGAGGCATGGGGATCGTCTTCAAGGCCTGGGACACGCAGCTCCGCCGGATCGTCGCCCTCAAGAAGATCCTCTCCGCCGGCCACGAGAGCAACCTGCAGCTCGAGCGATTCACGAGGGAGGCCCAGCTCGCCGCGAAGCTCCGCCATCCGCAGATCGTCGGAGTGCTCGACGTCGGCGCCGTCGGCGGCCAGCACTACTTCACGTCGGACTTCATCGACGGGCCGTCCCTCTTCCAGGCTATGAGGGGGCAGGTCCCGCTCCGCCAGCGCGTGGTGTGGGTGAAGGCGATCGCCGAGGCGCTCCACTACGCCCACGGCCACGGGATCGTCCACCGCGACGTGAAGCCCGAGAACATCCTCCTCGACGGGCAGGGGAACCCGTTCGTCACCGACTTCGGGCTCGCCAAGGAGGTCGACCTGGGCTCCTCGCCCGGCGGCCCGGCCCTGACGAACAGCGGAGCGCTCCTCGGGACGCCCGCCTACATGTCTCCCGAGCAGGCTGCTGGCCACGTCGCCGAGGTCGGCCCCGCGAGCGACCAGTACTCGCTGGGCGTGGTGCTCTACCACCTCCTCGCGGGGAAGCTGCCCTTCGACGAGACCGGCCTGCACGAGTTCCTGAGCGCCGTGATCGAGAAGGACCCCGTCCCGCCGAGCCGGGCGAACCCGGCCGTCCACCGCGACATCGAGGCGATCTGCCTCAAGGCGATGGAGAAGGACCAGGTCCGCCGGTATCCCGACGTCGGCGCGATGGCCGCGGACCTCGGCCGCTACCTCGACGGCGAGCCGATCCAGGCGCGCCCCGTCTCCTGGATGGGCCGGGTCTGGAGGAAGGCGAAGCGGAACCGCACCGTGGCGATGCTCGGGGCCGGCCTCGCGACCGCGGTGGTCGGCGTCCTGCTGATGGCCTTCTACTATGGGGTCCTTCCGAGCCTCCAGGCCGCCTCGGAGAGACGCGCCGCCGAACAGGCCCGCGCAGACCGGAAGCGGGAGGCCGAGAAGCTGCTCGCCGTGGCGCGAGGGGCGCTTTCGCGGGGCGAGTACGCCGCGGCGCGCGCCTCTGCCTCGAAGCTCATCACGGACTTCGGCGGGCACTTCGATCACGGCGAGGACATCCCCGTCGGGGACGCGCACGCCGTCCTCGGTGGCGCGGCGCGGGGCGAGGGACAGGCGCGCCTCGCCTTGATCGAGTTCTACCGCGCGTTCGAGGCCTCGGTCGGACGGACAGGGGAAGCGGACTCGCTCGTCGCGGTCGGCCAGCAGCTCGCGGAGATGCACGAGTACGCGCAGGCCTCCCGGATGTTCGAGCGCGCGCTGGCCGCCGGCGCGGCGCCACGGGAGCGCTTCCTCGCCCGCCTCGGTCTCGCCCGCGCGACGCTCGTCGAGGCGCGCTTCGAGGAGGCCCGGCGCGCGTTCATCGACCTGCACGCCGCGCCCGAGGCGAACCGCGAGGAGCTCGACGAGATCGCGAGGACGGTCACATTCCTCGACGCGATCTCGGGCCTCACGCGGATCCGGCTCCCGGGCTTCGACTCCACGTCCGGGCCCACCCTCGTCGACCTGGAGGACGACCACGCCACGGAGGTCCTCGGCTTCACGCCGGACTCGAAGGGGGTCGTCCTCTGGGGGATCGAAGGGAGCGAGGGGAAGGAGGTCGGCCGCGCGCAGGTCCTTACCTCCGAGCCCTTCGAGCTTGCCCACTCGGACGCCCTGGACCTGGACGGAGACGGCGTGAAGGAGATCGTCGTCGGCGGCGGCGTCGGGGACAAGAAGACGGGGGCCGTCGCCGTGCTCGGGTTCACGAAGGGGAAACTCGAGGTCCTCGCCCGGGCCCCTCTCGCGGGTTCGATCACCGGGCTTCCGTTCGCCGTGGCCGACCTGGAGGGGGACGGCGTGCGGGAGCTGATCGTCGGCACGGCCGTGTACGAGCGCGCGATGCGCATCTACCGGTTCGACCGAAAGCGGCGGGCGCTCGACCTGGTCGGCGCGGTCCCCCTCGGGGGCGACGCGACCGTGATGACGGTCCAGGACGCGAACGGGAACGGCCGCCCGGAGGTCTGGGCGTTCGTGGGCGCATGGACCACCTATGGGCTGCTCGTGTTCGAGGTCGACCCCGCGAAGAAGTCCCTCGCGGTCCTGGCCCAGGTGCCGCTCTCGGAGCTCTACCGCATGCGCAGGACGCAGCTCCCGGGCGGGGGGGTCCTCGTCGGTGCGGGCTGGTCCGAGACGGCGCTGAGCGCGCTCCAGGCCGCCATGGGGCCGAAGCAGCTCGGCGAGAGGCACAGGAGGCCGGGGGTCTACGAGGTGCGCTGGAGGCCCGAGGGCGGCGTCGACGTCGCCGCCGTGTGGACGCGGAAGGACTCCGACGCCTGGAGGGGAGAGGGATCGGCCGTGCCGATCCTCGCGAAGGGCGCGACCTACGCCTGGACGAGCGCGCCGCTGGATGCACCCGAGCCGGGGTGCAGACTCAGCCCGCCGATCCGGATCTTCGAACGTCAGGGGGACGCGTGGCGGCACCTCGCCTGGCTCTCCCCGCCGCCCTCGATGGTCTACCCCTCCACCTACGACTTCGACGGCGACGGAGACTCGGAGCTGTGCTTCCTGCAAAGCGACGAGGAGGGCTCCTCCGGGGCCCTCCTGCGGGTCTACGGGATGGGGCGTCCCGAGATCGTCTGCAGAGACCTGCCCGGCGTAGAGGGCGGATCGGCCGAGGCTCGACGCCCCAGACGGGCCGTGCAGCCCGCCCTCGCGGCGGGGCGCGAGACGGAACGCGTGGGGCTTCACGACGAGGCCCTGATCGCATACCGCCGAGTCCTGGGATCGCCGTCCACGGAGGACGACCTGGAGGAGGCCGGGCTCGGCGTCGTCCGGTGCGGGGTGGCGCAGGGGACCTGGGAGGAGACCGCCCGCGAGGTCTCCGACCTGACGAAGCGGCACCCGACGATGGGACCCGTGTTCGGGCGGGCCCTCCTCGACGCGCTCGAAGAGGCCGGGAGGTGGGAGCTCGCCCTGGCGTGCGCCGAGGAGCTCGGGCGCCTGCCGGCCCTCTCCACGGCCGAGGTCGACCAGGTGCGGATCCGGGCCGATCGCCTGCGGGCCCTCGCCTCGCCGGGAGTCGTCTTCGACGCGGAGCGGGATCTCGTGGCGTGCGACCTGCTCGCGAGCACGCCGCTCGCGATGCGCCTGGAGGGCGGAGGGAAGATCGTCTTCCACGGATGCTCGCAGGGGGTGCGCCAGGTCTTCGTCCCGCTGGCGTACGACTGCACGAACTACCGCATCGAGGCGACACTCTCGGTCCCGCGCCACGAGTGGGCGAACGACATCGAGTTCGGCCTCGTCGCGGGGGATCCCTCCGCGGTGTTCGTCGGGACTCCATGGAGCATGGCCGCGGTGGACCTCCCGCGCGCCCCCGTGAAGCACGTCCTCTGGATGGCCGCGCACGGCGAGACGTCGCGCCCGAGCCGGGACTGGGACCTGAAGTACGACACGGGGCTCGGGCCGGTCCTGTCGCGGGTCCGGTCGGGGGTCGAAGTACCGCTGGGCGACACGGAGCTCTGCATGGAGTTCGCCCCGCACCAGCGGAAGCTCCGCTTCGGGGCCGCCAGCATCGAGAACGCCGCCCTGGCCGACACGCGCGTGCTCCTCGCGCTCGGCGCGTCGGGAAGGGTGAGCACGGCCGAATTCGCCTCCGAGGTGCGCATCGACCGGCTCGTGCTCAAGGCGGGCGGAAGGGGAACGAAGCTCGCGACCCACGACCGTCGGCGCGCGGTGGACGCGTTCCTCCTGGCGAACGGGAGGTGGATCCAGGGACGGGTGGAGGAGGCGGGCAAGCTCTACGACCTGGCCATCCAGCTCGGGGACGAGGAGGCATCGCGCGAGGCGGAGCTCGCGAAGCGCGGCCTCCCGTCGAGGTTCGATGCGCCCGCGGCCCGCCTGGAGAAGCACGTGGCGACCGACGCGCGGTTCTGGAGGGGTCTGCTCCGCGCGGATACGGAGGGATCCCAGACGGCGATGGAGGACCTCACCGCGGCCGCCTCGCGGGATCGCGCGCGGTTCGAGGAACTGATCGGGACGTCGGTCCACGCGCTCAAGGGGCGCCCCGCGCTCGTCCAGGCGCTCCGGGAGTTCCTGAGGAAGGGCCGAACGCCGCCCCCGACGACCCCCGAGTTCGGCGAGTCTGTCCACCAGAAGTGGGGGTTCCGAGCCACCGAGGCGCTCCTGGCGGGCAGCGGCCTCCGTCCCGTCCAGCACCTGGTCGTCGTCCAGATCGAGCCCAGGGAGGGGAGGACGCCGTCGGTCCGTGTGGGGGACATCCTGCTGACGCTGGACGGCGCGCCGCTGGTCGACGCCTCCTCGTACCAGCGCCTGATGACCGAGGCGCGCGACCGGGGCGGCGCGAGGGTCTCGCTGCGCCTGGTCCGCGAGGGGAAGCCGCTGGAGGTGGAGTTCGGCCTCGACGACGCGCGGGTCAACCTCCAGATCGGCGTCATGTTCGAGGACGAGCCCCGGTAGGCGCCGTTCATTCCGCTTGTCCGGGCCCGGCGGCACGGATACGATGCCCCGCCTTTTCCCGGATCGAGGAGGGGTGTCATGCGTCTGCGGCCCGCGTTCCCGGCCCTCCTGGCCCTCGCCTGCGCCGCGCTCGCGACCGTCCCCTCCGACTACTGGCGGCTCGACGGCGCCCGGAACGGCGCGTACCTCCGTTACGGGATGCAGGGACTCGAGGTGCTCGCCCTCCAGCACGCCCTGATCGCCGCCGGCGTCCCGTGCCCGGAGAACTCCGCCTTCGACACCACGACGCTCTCGGCCGTCCGCACGTTCCAGCAGAGGTCCGCGATCACCGTCGACGGCGTCGTCGGTCCGCAGACCATCGCCGCACTCGACCGGGCCCTTGGCGTTCAGCCTCCCCGCGGGATCCCCCCGAGGCCGAACGCGGCGATGTCGGGGAGCGCCTTCATGACCGCGACCTGGAACATGGACCGGACGCGGCGCGAATCGGCGATCCTCACGGAATTGTCGCGAGGGAACCTCCCGCCCTTCGAGCGGAGGTTCGTCAGCGTCACCGTAACCGGCGTCGGCCCGGATGGCCTCTCGCACAGTGTCACCTACCAGGTCATGCCGGACTACCTGGCGATCGGCTCCGACACGAACTTCGTGCGGATCCCGACGAATCCGCTCACGGCGCAGCGCGTCGCCGACCAGTTCGGGTGCTCGCTGCCCACGAGGAAGATGGTCAACCAGATCTGGCGTGCCGCCGCGGCGCGGTTCGCCCCGATCCCGATGACGCCGGGGCCGCAGATGATGTCGAACGCGTACTTCCAGGAGCACAACCGCCGGATCGAGCTTCAGCGGGCCGGCCGCCCCCTCGGCCTCCTCCTCGGCGGGACCAAGAAGGACGTGGTGATTTCGAACCGCCTCCTCTCCTACCCGTTGCGCGTCGCGATCTACGGCTGGCACCAGTTGAACGGGACCCCGATCCAGCCCCTGAGCACCGTCCATGAGAACACCTACGCCGACTACAGCCATGGGATCCGCCTGGTGAAGAAGTCCGTCGTCGTCGACGGCCGCTCGATGGACATCGTCGACGTCCTGCGCTCCGCGTCGCTCTCCTACCTCCTGAGCGACGAGGGGAGGATGCCCACGCCGCGCATCCCCGGCGTCCCGGAGCCGAGGTAGACGCACCGCGTGGTAGACTGCGCCGCGATGGACCCCGACCGCCGAACCGTCCGCGCGCTGAACACTCCGAGCGTCTTCCGAGCCCCCGCGGACGCCGCGGCGTGGCGCCGGCGCGCGATCGACCTGCGGACGCGCGTGCTCGCCGCGGCGGGGCTCATCCCCATGCCGGAGCGCCCCCGCATACGCGCGCGGGTCACCGGGACGCTCGCCCGCGAAGGGTACCGCGTGGAGAACCTCTGGTTTGAGTCGGGGAGGGGGCTGTACGTCGCCGGCAACCTCTATCTCCCCGAGGGGCGCGGCCCCTTCCCCGCAGTCCTGCACCCGCACGGACACTGGATGGAAGGGAGGGCCGCCGACGACGAGGACGGCTCGTCGCAGGCCTTCTGCATCCACCTGGCGCGGACCGGCTACGCCGCCTTCGCCTGGGACATGATCGGCTTCAACGACACGCAGTCGCTCCCGCACGACTTCCACGACCCGAAGGCGGCCCGGCTCGGGATCACGCTCTGCGGCCTCCAGCTCTGGAACAGCCTCCGCGCCGTCGACTTCCTCGCGGCCCACCCGTCGGTCGATCCTGCGCGGATCGGGGTCGCCGGCGCCTCGGGCGGGGCAACGCAGGCGGTCCTCCTCTGCGCCGTGGACGACCGAGTGGCCGCGGCCGCGCACGTCTGCATGGTCTCGTGCCGGATGCAGGGCGGCTGCGTCTGCGAGAACGCCCCCGGCCTGCGGATCGGAACGGACAACGTGGAGCTCGCGGCGCTGATGGCCCCCAGGCCGCTCCTCCTCGTCTCCGCGACGGGGGATTGGACGTCGCGCACGCCCCGCGACGAGGGACCGGCCGTCCGCCGGGTCTACCGGCTGCTCGGGCAGCCGGGCCGCTTCTCGGTCGCCCACTTCCGCCTCCCTCACAACCTGCTCCGCGAGAGCCGCGAGGCGGTCTACCGCTTCTTCGCGACCCACCTGGGAGGCCCGCCGATCAGGGAGCGGGCCTACGCGCCGGAGCCCGTGCGCGCGCTCCTGACCTTCCCCGACGGCGCGCCGCGCAGCCTGCCGCGGGGCCGACGACTCCTCAGGCTCCTCTCCGCGGAGGCCCGCGGTCGTGCCCGCAGCGACCCGTCGACCCTGCAGGTCCTCGCGGGGATCAAGATGCCCTGCACACGCGGGGGTTGTCCGGTCCGCCTCTCCTGGATGGGAGCGGGGAAGGGCGCCACGCTCGTGGTGCACGACGGCGAGCCCCGCTTCCGCGGCCGGGGGAGGGCGGCCATCGTCGACGTGCACGGCGTGGGTCGCTCCAGGGCGCGCGATCGTCGCGCCGCGCACGCCCGCCTGGCGCGCACGCTGTGGAAGCAGCTCGACCGCTGGAGCGGATCCGCCGAGCCGCCGCCGCCGCGCATCCGGATCCTGATCGAGGAGTACTTCGACGTCTACAATCGGACGGACGACGCCCTGCGCATCGAGGACGTGCTCGCGGCGATGGCGTGGCTCTCGTGGCGCGGCAGGTTGGAGTCGATCCACGCGCGGGGGAGGGCGGCGGGGTGGGTCCGGGTGGCGCTCGCGATCCTGCCAATGAAGGTTCGCCTGGACGTCCGCGGGCACGCACCGCTCGACCTCCCCTGCGTCGACCTCCTGTTCCCGCGCGGGTGAGTCGCCCCATTCGAGCCCCGCGGAGCGAGTCGAGGGGTTGCCGGTGCCGTCCCGCTCGTGTAGAATCCCGCCATCTCGCTCGCGAGGCCCCAGGTTGAAACGGATCCTGCTCGTTGAGGACGAGGCCATCGTCCGCGGCCCCATCGCGTCCCTTCTCCAACGGGAGGGATACGAGGTCGACGTTGCCGCGGCCGAGGACGAAGCCATCCGGCTCGCCAGGGCGAGCCTCCCCGACCTGGTCATGCTCGACGTCCACCTCGAGAGCGGTCAGACCGGCATCCAGGTGTGCGAACGGCTCCGCGCCACGCCGCGCATGGAGCGCGTTCCCATCATGATGCTCACGTCCGATTCGCAGCGCGAGACCGTGATGCGCTGCATCGCCGCCGGAGCGAACGACTACTTCCTCAAGATTGGATTCGACTTCGACTCGCTCCTGGCGCGGATCAAGAAGTGGATCGGCGGCCCCGCACCCGAGGACCAGCCGGAGCCTGATCGACAGGAGAAGTTCTGATGGGCACCGAGTCCTCCATCCCGGTCACGCACGTCCGCCTCTTCCTCCACGACGTGAACAACGAGCTCTTCGCTGCGACTGGGAATCTCCAGCTCCACGACCTGCAGCGCGGCAAGCCGGAGGCGGAGAAGACGCTGCTCGCGGTGCGGCAGGCGACCGACGAGCTGCAGGCGATCCTCGCGGAACTCTCCGACTACGGCTCTTGGTGCGCGGACGGCATCACGGTGCAGGCGGCCCCGGTCGACCTGGCGGACCTCGTACAGACGGGCCTGAGCCGGGCCGCCGCGAGCCTCGCGCGGTTCCGCAAGACGCAGCGCTGGGAGCGGCCGGCGGGGCCAATCCGGGTGATGGCGGACGCGCAGATCACGGCGCGCGCCGTGCATGCCCTGGTCCGGGCGAGCCTCTGGCGCGGAGCGGCGGGGGAGCAGGTCCCGGTCGCCGTCTCGCAGGAGGCCGGACTCGGCGTGGTGACGGTGGAGGACCGCGGGACCGCGATCCCCGCGGACCTGATCCCGACCATCTTCACGGTGGAGGGGATCCTCGAGTGCAAGAAGCGCGGCGTGCCTCCCGGCCGTCCGACCGCGCTCCTCTTCGCCAGGATGGCGGCGGAGTCGGTCGACGGCAAGTGCTGGGCGAAGGCCGAGGGCGGCGCGATGCGCTGGTCGATCGGCCTGCCGCTGGCCAGGTAGCTCAGCGGAGCGCGGCGATCCAGGCGGCCTTGGACTTCGCGAGGTCGTCGCGCGGCGCGAGAGGTCGGTAGGGCACGTCGAGCCCCGTCGCCCGCACGAGCGTCGCCCAGGCCTTGCGCCGCTCCATCACGTCGCGAGAGTCGAGCATCCCGGCGAGGGCGAGCTTCCCTTCGCTGTCGCCGCAGAGGGCCAGCGCCTGTGCGGCCTGGAGGCGGATGGGCGGGCCGGACTCGAGACCCGGAAGCGACTCCACGAAGAGGCCGCGGAACCGGACCTCCCGGCGAAGGATAGACCGTAGGTAGGCCCTCGCCTCCTCGTCCCCCGCGCGGGCCAGGACCTCGTCGGCGTGCAGCAGTCCCGATCGGTTCCTCGCGCCGCGGCGCGCCGACTCGACCGATGTCGGGGGCTTCCCGCAGCGTCCGAGCGCCCACGCGATCGTCAGCTCCAGATCCCTGCCCGACGCCGTGCGCGAGAGGGCCTCGAGTACCGGCCCCGCCGCCGGGTCGCCGGCCTCCGCCAGCGCGGTCACGAGCATCTGGCGCTCCTGAGTGCTCGACAACTTGGAGGCCTCCTCCAGCAGCCCGGCGACCTCCGCCGGCCCCGGGCCGAAGGACAACGGCATGAGCGTCAGGACGCGTTGGGGCCCCGACGAGGAACGGTACTGCTCGAGCCAGGCCGCGGAGAGCTCCGGCAGGCCCGGCTCCGCGAGGCGCCGCGCCGCGCATATGTAGAACATGACGGAGGCGCCCTGGGTGAACCCCATCAGCCGGCCCGTGGCTTCCTCGCTGCCGAGGGCCGCCAGTGCAAGCGAGGCGGCGAGGTCGGGGGGGCCCGGGCTTCCCGGCTTCGGAAGCGCGGATCCGGCGGGCCAGGCCGCAAGGACTCGCTTCAGCGGCTCGATGGCGTCCGGAAAGCCGAGCCGCCCCAGCGAAGCCGCGGCGGCCGAGACGACCTCCGGGTCCTTGGACTCGAGCAGCTCGATCAGGCGGTCGACGTCTTCGTGATCCCCGACCCACCCAAGGGCCTGGACGGCATGCGACAACGCCGGGTCGTCGTCCCCCGACGCCGCCTCGCGGGCAAGCGGAAGCACCTGGGGGTCGCGCGATCGGGCGAGCAGGGAGAGGAGCTGCGTCCGCTCGTTCGGGTCCTCCGTCTCCTCGCACACCTCGATGAGGTCCTGGATCCCGTCGGTGGAGTCCATGATGTGGAGGGCCGTGGCGTACTCCAGCCAGTGGTCCGCGGACTCGTGGAGTCCACGGCGGGCCGCGTCTTCGAAGCGGAGTCCGACGACGCCGGAGAGTTGCCGCACGGCGAGCGCCCGGATCTCCGCGTCGGGGCTCTCCGTCAGGGCCACGATCTCCGGCGGCGGGGGCGCCCCCATCTGGGCCGCGGCGAACCCATACATGCGCACGGCCTCGACCACCAGCGCGCGATCGACGCCCGTGACGAGGCCCGCCGCGCGTTCCCCCGCGTGATCCGGATCGGTCGTGAAGATCGTGTAGAGGACCACCTTGCAGTCCTCGGTCGCGTGGCCTCGCACGTAGCGGACCATGGCATCGGCCACGCGCCCGCCGTCGGCCCCCGCGGGCATGACGGGCGCTCCCGAGAAGTTCCCCGTCATCTGCGCGCGCAGGGTCTCGTCGACGTAGGCGCGTACGGCGGCGTCCTCTTCCTTCTCGACCGCCGCGCGAATCCCATCGAGGAGCTGCCGCACACGGACCGCCGCGGACCCCGCGATGCGGGCCGCTTCGAGCGCCGCGATGGCCCTCGGCCCCGCCTTCCAGAGGACGTTCTCGGCCAGGCTCACCGTCCGCTCGTCGGGCGATCCGAGCGCCTCCACGAACAGGTGCAGGTCTTCCCGGGCGAACCGCCGGTACCCGTCGCCGACGTCGGCGAGCGTGATCCCGAAGCGCCCCCGCGCGGAGGGGTCCGACTCGTCCACATCGACGAGGTCCGCCCAGCGGGAGGGGTCCTTCAGAACGGCGTTCATGAACTTCGTCGTCGCCTCGGACATGCCGGCCTGGTCTCCCCGGGCCGCGGCCGCCGACATGCGAAGCCTCCATCCCTCCCCGCTGTCCGGGTTGGCCGCCAGGAGGCGCTTGGCGATCGCCTCGGCCTCTCCCTCGTTCGACGTGTGCAGGTAGAGCGCCCCCTTCGCGGAGAGGGTCTCGGCGTCGTCGGGCCTCTCGGACAGGGCCGCGTCCAGCTCCGCCTGGGCCTCGTCCGCCCTCCCCAGCGCGGCGAGGAGCGAGGCTCGCCAAACGTGCGCCGTGTGTTTCTCGTGCCCCGCCCGAATGGCGGCCGCAAAGTCCTCGAGCGCCGCCTCCGCGGTCGCGTCGGCCTCCACGTGGAACACGGCCTCGAACAGTTGGAAGAAGCGCGACGGGACCTTCCTGACGATGAGCCTGGCCTCGACCATTTTCTCGAGGACGAACGCGCGACCGTGCCCCAGGCGCGACGGGACGTCGTCCGGCGTCTTCGCCAGGACGCGATCGAGGAGCCGTCGCACCTCGATCCAGCGGAACATCTCCTCCGCGATCGATGCGGCCGACCGGAGCGCGTCCAGGTCGTCCGGGTCGGCCTCCAGGGCCTTTCTCCACAGGGCGAGGGCGGTCTCGCGGTCGCCGCGGGCCCGGGCGAGCCTGGCGCGGGCCACGTGGAGGCGCGGCTCCGCGACGCCCGATTCAGCGGCCGCGGCGAGGTCCTCCTCAGCGCGCGCCGCAAGAGCGGGCCCGGGCTCCATCCCCTCCATGCGCACGGTCATCCCGTCGCGATCGAGCGACGAGAGGAGCGACGTGTCGGCGCTCGGCGCGAGGGCAGCATACGCGAGGCCGCGACGATATCGCCACGCCGCCCCCGCTCGCTCCTCGGCGGGAAACGTGGCCAGGCGTCGGACGGCCTCCGCGGCCTTCCCGGCCACGAGGAGCCCGTCGACCTCCGCCAGGACCCGCCCCCACGCGGCGCTCGCGAGGCCCGTGGCGCGCTGACGGTCGGCGAGGGCCTTCTCGAGCTCGCCGCGGACCTCCCAGACCTCCGCGCGCGCCTCCAGAGGCCCAGGCGACTCCGGGGCGAGGCGGATCGACTCGTCGGCCGCGCGGAGCCCCGCCTCGGCGTCGCCGCAGCGCGCCTCGGCGCGCGCCAGCTCCGCCCACGCGGCCGCGTCGGACCGACGGAGCTCGACGGCCTTCCGGAGCGCGTCCCGGGCCTCTCCCTCCCTTCGCTCGGCGAGGAGGATCGACCCGAGGTCGCGCCAGGCCTTCACGTGGCCGGGCGCGAGCCCCACGACCTCGCGCAGCGCCAGGATCGCGTCGGCGGACCTCCCCTGCGTGCGGAGCGCCGTCGCGTCGGCGTAGCGGCGCTCGGCGCGAGCCTCCTGCGACGCGCGGCCGCCCTTCCAGAGGCCCGCGCCGCCCACGCCGAGTCCGACGATCAGCGCCCCGGCTACCACGGCGGCGAGCAGCGGGTTCCGCGAGGCTCGGCGGGCGAGGCGGCCAATCGGGCCGACGGGCCGCGCGAAGATCGCCTCTCCCGAGAGGACGCGTCGGAGGTCCGCCTCGAGGTCCGCGGCGGTCGCGTAGCGGCGCTCGCGGTCCTTCTCGATCGCCTTGAGGATGACCGTCTCCAGGTCCCGCGGGATTGCCTTCCTCCAGCGGCGAGGCCTCGGCGGCTCCTCGTCGGTCACCTTGCGGACGATGTTGTGCGAGTTCGCCGTGAGGAACGGCGGAAAGGCCGTCACGGCCTCGTAGAGCACCATGCCGAGGGAGTAGACGTCGGAACGCCCGTCCAGGTCCTCACCGCGGATCTGCTCGGGAGACATGTACATCGGCGTGCCGAGAATCGACCCCGACGCGGTCAGCGTCACGTCGTCGATCGGCTTCGCGAGGCCGAAGTCGGTCACCTTGACCCGCAGGCCGTGACGGGTGCCCGTGGTGCTCTCGCCCTTCCTCGTCGTGTCGATCTGCACCGTCGCCGCCGTGGCCGAGACGTTGCCGCGGCTGGGGTCGGGCGCGGAGAGGACCATGAGGTTGGAGGGCTTCACGTCGCGATGGAGGACGCCCGCCCCGTGCGCGGCGGCGAGCCCCGAGGCGACCTGGACGCCGATCTCGCAGACCTCGTCGAACGGGAGTCCGTCGGGCATCCGCTTGATGCGGCGGTCGAGCGACTCCCCGTCGATGAACTCCATCGCGATGAAGTGGACCCCCTGGTCCTGGCCCACGCCGTAGACCGTGACGCAGTTCGGGTGCGTCAGGGACGCGGCCGCCGAGGCCTCGCGCTGGAAGCGGCGGAGGTGGTCGTCGGTGACGTTGGGCGTGTGGGGGAGGACCTTGAGCGCCGCACGGCGCTGGAGGGACTCCTGCATCGCCTCGTAGACGACTCCCATCCCGCCCCGCCCGACTTCGCGGAGGATGCGGTACTCGCCGAGGCGGTCGTAGGGAAGGGGGGTGGCGTCAGGCATGTCGCGGGAAGCCTAGCACGGCGACGCGGCGCGGGGCAAGCCGGGTCGCCCGAGGACTACTTGCGGAGGACGGTCACGCGCGACGGGGTGCGCGAGAAGAGCGGCCAGTAGGGGGACTCGGCGTCCCAGCGCTGCCTCACCGTCACGCCGTCCGCCTCGAACTCCACGTCGACGACCTTGCCGCTCGCCTTGGGCGCGTCGAACTTCGGATCGGGGTGGAGGGGGTTCGGAGGAAGGAGGCCGCTCTTCGTCTCGCGGCCGCGCCCCTCGATCCCCGCGGGCGGGAGCTCGACGGGAAGGAGCGTCGAGACGGCGCTCGTCTCACCTTCCTCTAGAGTCATGAAGCGGTCGTGCACCTCGCCGTTTTCCTGGATGCGGTCGCGGAGGGCGACGATCGAGTGGTCGTCGACGGCGACGTAGAGCTTTCCGCCCGGGTTGTAGGGCAGGCCCGTGAGGTCCGCGGGCTCGGCGGCCAGGACCCACACGTCGCGCCCCTCGAGGTACTCGCGCGCCTCGACCTTGAAGCGCCACGAGGTCGGCTTCTCCTCCCACTCGGCGCGGTCGCCGTCCTGCATGCGGCAGGTCCACACGTCGACGGTCCAGGTCAGCGCGGGGTACCAGCCGAGGTCCGCGAGCGTCTCGGGCGTCGTGCCCTGCGTCCCGAAGGAGGCGAGGAGCTCGTTCTCGGCGGCGATCTGCTCGGCGGTGGGGCCCGCGGCGGGAGCGCCTGAGGAGTCGGCCGTCGGATTCGGCGATCCGGCCGCGACCTGGCCCGCCGTGGGGGCCTCGGGGATCGCGACGGGCCTCGCCGAGGAGACCGAGGGGTCCGCGGAGGTCGGGAGGGAGGCGTCACCTGAAGTCGGCCCAGTCGCCGTGTGGCGCTGCGTCTCGGGGCGCGTCGAGCCGAACTTCACATAGGCGGCCGCGATCAAGAGGAGCAGGAGGGCGACGGGGAGGAGCTTCTTCATGATGTACCTCTCTCTCGCCCTGAGTAGGTGCAGCGGCAGTGCCAGGGGTCGTTTCGAATCCGGCACCCAGGACCGCTCAACGCATGACGCAACCCGCTTTCCAGGCTTGAGGTAAGCCATGCCCACCCGGGGCGCCTGCGGTCTTGTCTGGGGCACCTGTTGCACCAACGCAACGGTCATGGCAGGCGATGGTGCGGTGTTGCGCGGCAAGGGCGACTACACGAAGGTCCGCGCGATGCGAAAGCCGCGCAGGTGGACGCGATACTGGTCGCGGTATCGCCACCGCTGGGCGGACCGAAGCTGGCGGGCGAAGGACTCGAAGCACCCGCCGCGCAGGACGTGCGGCCCCACGCCCAGGAGGTTCGCGGGGTCGGTCGTCCGGAAGCCGCGTCGCTGGTAGACGCGCAGGTCGTAGACGTCGGCGCACCACTCGAACATGTTGCCCGCCATGTCGAAGAGCCCCCAAGCATTCGGGAGCAGGCGTCGGACGGGCCTGGTGCCGTCCCCGGCATTGTCTCGGAACCACGCGTACTCCGTGGCGCGCGCGGCATCGTCCCCCCAGTAGAACGAGGTCCGTGTCCCCGCGCGGCAGGCGTGCTCCCACTCGGCCTCGGTCGGCAGCCTGTACGCGGCGTCCTCCTTCTCTCCAAGGCGACGACAGAAGTCCACGGCCCAGGGCCACTTCACCCGGTCCACCGGCAAGTCCGCCCCCTTGAAGCGGCTCGGGTTCCCGGGCATGATGCGGTCGTACTCGGCTTGCGCGACCGGCGCCTCGCCCAACAGGTACGAGCGGGTCAGCACGACGCGGTGGACCGGCGCCTCGTTCGGCTCCTCGCCCATCAGGAACTCGCCCGCGGGGATGAGGACCAGCCTCATTCCGATCGAGTTCTCGTACACGTCGAGGCCCTGCGGGTTCTTCCCGAGGAGCGTGAGGCCGCGCGGAGTCCCCTGTGGCGCGGACGCCCGAGGCTCGGCGGGGGGCGCCTGGGGCGGCGCGGGCGCGAGGAGGCGTTCGAGCAGAACGGCTGCGTCCGCCGGTCTCAGCGCGGGGTCGCGGGAGAGCGCGGCGTCGACCGCCTCTCGCACAGGGGACGGGATCGAGAAGGGGAGCGGCTCCCACCGCCCGACGGGCAGCTCTCCCGAGAGCAACTCGTAGAGGACCACGCCGGCGGCGTAGACGTCCGCGCGCGCATCGACGGGGCCTCCTCGCCTCTGCTCGGGCGCCACGTAGTACGGCGTCCCTCCCGCGAACCCGCCCATCCCCTGCGCTTCCAGCCACCGGGAGAGACCGAGGTCGGAGACCTTCACGTCGCCGTCCTTCCCGAGCAGGATGTTCTCGGGCTTCACGTCCAGGTGGACCAGCCCGCGCGCGTGGGCGTGGGCGAGGCCGGTGAGGAACCCCTTCGCCACGTCGAGGGCCTTCTGCACGCCATACGGAGTCCCCTTCATCGCGGCACGGAGCGCGCCGCCGTCGATGAGCTCCATGTGGAGGTACGGACGCCCCTCCCACTCGCCGACGTCGTGCACGCGGACGACGTTCGGATGGGTGATGTCGAGGGCGATCTCCACTTCGCGACGGAACCCCGCCTTGGCGCCGTCGTTGGCCGCGAGCGCCTTCGACAGCAGCTTGAGCGCGACGTCCTTGCCGCGTCGCCGGTCGCGGGCGCGGTAGACCTCGCCGACCGCCCCGCGCCCGAGCAGCGAGACGACCTCGAATCGTCCGTCGATCAACACCCCCGCGGCGAGCGGCGGGGCGGAGTCGGTCGGGACGATGGCGTAGGAGAGGAGGGAGTGGCCGATCGGCTCCTTGGACATCCCGTCCTCCGGATCAGTGCAGGTTGAGGATCCGCCGGGCGACCCAGCCGAGGATGACGAACCCTCCCACGAGGGCCCAGCCCCACTCGTGACCGTACGTGCCCGGGAAGTGATTGCTCGAGAGCATGAGGAAGACGACCGAGAAGGCGAGGAAGGTGTTGTGCTGCGAGCGCTGCTTTGCGCGCTTCGCGTAGACGGGGTCCGGTTCGCTCCCTTGCGACACGGCGCGGACGATCTTCCGCTGCCCTGGGATGATCCTCATCCAGACGTTCGCGGCCATGATGGTCCCGAGGAGCGCCCCGATGTGGAGGTAGGCCGCGCGCATGCTCATCGCTTTGGAGAGGCCGAACGAGATCCCCATGAGCGCCGCGAAGCAGATCAGTCCTCCGAGCCACGGGTTCGCGCCGAGGCGGGAGTTCCAGAAGAGGTCGTACGCGAGGAACCCGAGGAGGAGGGTCCCGAGGCCGATGTGGATGGTGGCGAGGTTGCTTAGCTTGGAGCCCTCGACCGCGAGGTTTCCGGGCGTCCGGTAGAACATGAGCCACAGGAGGAAGATGCCGCTTAGCCAGGTGAACGCCGCCTCCCACTTGAACCAGTGGAGCAGGGCGGGCATGAACCCGGCGCGGAACTGCTGCTTCTCGACTCGGTAGAACCCGCCGCTGTGGACCATCCACAGCTCGCCGGTCACCGGGTTCGCCGGGTCGGCGGGCTTCTCCTCCATGTGCCGGTCCATCCAACTGAAAAACGCGGTCGTCCCAACCCAGAGGATCGCGGAGACCACGTGCAACCAGCGGCCGACGATGTTCATCCACTCGTCGGCGCGGATGTCCAGGAAGGACCAGTCCATGGCGGGGCTCTCCTTCGTTCGGACGATGTCGCGCGGTACGTTACGCGACGGGCCCCGAGCGGTCAAGCGCGGTCGCCGGGGGCCGCTCCGCGTGCTATCATCGAGGACGATGACCTCGCCCGACCACACACACGGCACCGAGCCGACCATCACGCCAGGCGGGGCGGACGGGCCCGGCGCTGACGCCCCTACCGAGGGGAAGCCGTTCGGGCGGTACCGCCTCCTCTCGCAGCTCGGGCACGGGGGAATGGGCGTCGTCTGGAAGGCCTGGGACACCGCCCTCCACCGCCACGTCGCCATCAAGGGCATCCTGTCGTTCGGCGAGGCCGACCGCACGCAAGTCGAGCGGTTCCAACGCGAGGCCCAGGCCGCCGCGAGGCTCCGCCACCCGAACATCGTCACCGTCCACGACGTGGGCCTCATCGAGGGCCAGCACTACATCTGCGCCGACCTCGTCGAGGGGGAGTCGCTCGACAAGCGCACCGCCCAGCCCTGGCCCGTCCGCAAGGCCCTGGAGCTGGTCCGCGCGGTCGCCGAGGCCCTCCAGTACGCCCACGACCAGGGGATCGTCCACCGCGACGTCAAGCCCGCGAATATCCTCCTCGACGCGCATGGGACCCCGTTCGTCGCGGACTTCGGCCTCGCCAAGGACGTGAGGGGCTCCGACGCCACCGCGATCACGGGAAGCGGCGACCTGCTCGGCACGCCGTCGTACATGAGCCCCGAGCAGGCGCGGGGAAACGCAAGGGGCACCGGCCCGGCGAGCGACCAGTTCTCGCTCGGCGTCGTCCTCTACGAGCTCCTCACCGGACGTCGCCCGTTCGCCGCGGAGTCGCACCTCGGGACGATGAAGCTGATCGCTGAGGCGGACCCGCCGAGGCCGACGACGATCCAGGCGAAGATCAATCGCGACGTGGAGACGATCTGCCTGAAGGCGCTCGAAAAGGACCCTTCGCGGCGCTACGCGCGGGTCGGGGACCTCGCCGCGGACATCGGGCGCTACCTGGACGGCGAGCCGATCGAGGCGAAGCCGATCGGGGCGATCGAGCGTCTCGCGCGCAAAGCGGCGAAGCACCGTGCGATCCTCATCCCGACCGCCGCGGCCGTGCTGCTCGGAGTCGCAGCGGCGATCGTCGCCGGAATCGCTAAGCAGGCCAGGGAAGGGGAGGGCGAGGCGCGCGCCGCGCAAGGGGTCGCGGAGAGTCGCCTGGAGAAGGCCCAGCTCGTCGCCGACGTCCTGGGACGTTGGAGCCTCCTCGGGCCGCAGATCGCGGAGATGGAGCGCCTGCGGTTCAGCGCCCTGGCGTCCCGATCCGAGCGGAAGGAGCGGATCGACGCCGCGTGGGCCAGCGTCGAGCAGTTCCTGCAACAGACCGCGCCGGACCCCGCGTCGCGCGCGACGGCGCGGGCACTCGCGGCGTGGCCCCGGTACCTGGCGGCGGGGGCCGCGGAGGGCACCGCGTGGGCGCGCTCCGCCCGCGGGATCGACGCCGACGTCCCCTTCCCCCAGCTCATGTCGGCGCTGATCCTGCTCTCGGAGACCGTGGACCGCCAGCCGATGCCCGGGCTGGACTACGCCCCGACCGGTTTGAAGTTCCTGCCGTCACCCGCGGACACGCCGGAGCAGCAGAGGTCGAAGTCGGAGATCGAGCGGCTCCTCGCGGAGGCGGAGACCTGCGCCGTATGGGGTCGCGAGGGGGCGTCCGCGTTCCACTCCACAGTGGACGGACTCCGCGCGTTCCAGCGGGGCGACTACGCGGCGGCCGACCGGGCGTTCAGCCTGGCGATCCCGGCGCCCGACTTGCGGAGCCTCAGGAACACGCTGCTCTCGGCGCGCGCCTTTGCCAGGTTCTATGGGAGCGCGTTCCAGGACGCGATCCTGGACCTGGAGGTCATTCGCGAGGCCCGCCCCGAGAGCGCCTCCGTCCATGTCTCTCTCGGCGACCTCCTCACGGCGCTCGCCTTCCAGCAGGAACGCGTCGGGGGCGACCCGCGCGACACCTATCGCAAGGCCATCGCGAGCTTCGACGCCGCCGAGAGGCTCCAGCCCGATGTCCCGACGCTGCACCTGGGCCGCGGGCACGCCTGGGACCGCCTCGCCCAGGCGGAGGCGGCGCGAGGGGCCGACGTCGCGGAGATGGTCGCGAGCTCCCAGGCGGACTTTCGAATCGAGATGACGACCGACGGCCTCAGCGCACGGTACGCCCGGTACGACTGCGGGCAGCTCCTGAGCTGGTGGGGGATGATCCTGACGCGGAACGGCGGGGATCCGTTTCCCGCGTTGGACCAGGCCGTGGAGGACTTCACTCACCTGCTGCGGGACGCGCCGGACGACGCGGGGGCGTTGTCAGGCCGAGGATACGCCCTGACCCGCCTCGGGGAGGCGCGGACGAGGGCAGGGTCCGACGCCCGGCCGACCTGGGAGCTGGCCCTCGCGGGCCTGGACCGCGCGATCGACCTCGATGGGAAGAGCATCGTCGCCCTGGCGAATCGCGGGCACGTGCTCATCCTCCTCGGTGAGGCGGCCTCCGCCCGCGGCCTCGACCCGCGCGAGCTGTACCAGCGAGCCGACGCGGACCTCCGCGCCGCGCTCCGGCTCGCTCCCGAATTCGTCGAAGGAATGCGGGACCTCGCCGCCCTGTGCCTCGACCGCGCGCGCCTGGCGGCCGCGCGCGGGGACGACCCGCGGCCGACGCTGGACGAGGGGATCCGGCTGCTCGATCGCGCCCTCGGGGTCCGTCCAGGCGACCCCGAATCGCTCCTTGCCAGGGGGTCCTGCCACTCCACGCGCGCCGAGGCGGCCGCGGAGCGAGGGGCTGACCCGAGCTCGTCCTTCGACCTCGCGGTCGCCGACCTCGACGCCGTGCTGGCTGTGAATCCGTCCCACCCCGCGGGGAGGCTGAACCGCGGGAACGCCCTGCTCCGTCGGGCCACCTGGGAGCGGTCACGTGGAGCCGACCCTTCCAAGACGCTCCTCCGCGCATGCGACGACTTCGACGAGGCCGTCAAGCGGCAGCCGTTCGACGTGAACGTCTGGTCCAGCAGGGCGGCCGCGCGCCTCCGCGTGGCCGAGGACCGCCTGTCCCGACGCCAGGAGGCGGGGGAGTGGATCGACGGGGCCATCGCGGACCTCGGCGAGGCGCTGGCGCGGAACGCCGTCGACGTGGACGTCCTCCTCAACCGGGGCGCCGCCTGGTTCTTCCGCGGACAGGCCCAGGCCGCAGGAGGCAAGGACCCGCGCGAGTCGATCCGCAAGGCGCTCGCCGACTTCGACGCCGTGATCAAGCTGAGGCCCGGCGACATCGACGCCAGAATGAATCGCGCCTCGACGTACATGGCCCTCGCCGACAGCGACGCGATTGCGAAGGCGGACCCCGCCCCCTCCTACACGAAGGCGATCGAGGACCTCGACCTGCTCCTCTCGAAGGCGCCCGGCGTCTGGGAGGCCTGGCAGGACAAGGGAAGGGCCCACGAGGGACTGGGAGACGTTGCCAAGGCCGTGGAGGCCTACGAGAGGGCCTACCGCCTCGCCGGCGACTCGGTTCCGGCGGTCAAGCAGAGGCTCGACGCCGCTCGCGCGAAGCTCCAACGCTGACGGGCCAGGTCTCTTTTCCCTGGAACCCGACACGGGTTCCGGCGTCCAATGCCCGTCCTCGCCGCGCCGCTGATCACGGCGCCACATCGGTTCTAGGGCAGCACAACTCACCGAGGGGGTTCTACATGCGTCGCAAGCAGGCGACTCTCGTCGGCCTCGTGGCCACCCTGGTCTGCTCCGCCTCGTTCTACTATCTTATGGCGGACGATGCGCCCCCGGATCGTGCGCGGCTCAAGCGCGAGATGGAGAAGGGGAACTGGAAGGAGGCGCTCGAGGGCTGGCGCGCGCTCGTCCTCGACCCCGCGGCCGGCGCGGAGCACATCGCCGACGACTACAACCAGGCCGTCCAGGCGATGAGGAACCTCGGGACCGTCGAGGAGTTCGATAAGTTCACCGAGGACGCCGTCGCCGCACACCCGACGCAGTGGAGGCTGCTCACCGCGGCCGCGAACCAGTTCGAGAACAACGGCGAGCCGTACGGCTACATCGTCGCCGGCAAGTTCAGCCGCGGCTACGCGCGCGGGGGCGAGGCCCGGTTCGTCAACACCTGGGAGCGCGACCACGTCCGCGCGATGCAGCTCCTCGACCAGTCGATGAAGCTCCTCGTCGAGGCCGACGCGACGAAGGCCCAGCAGGCCGACGTGTACATGCAGACGGCCCGCTCGGTGATGGGAAGGAACGGGTACTCGGGCGCGTGGCGCCTCCAGGACCTCTCCGACCTCTCCCAGCTCCCCGACTACGGCGAGGGGTGGGGCGGATACGGCTACGAGGCGGGGAAGGGCGCACCGGCGAACGCCGACGGGACGCCGGTCTACCACAAGCTGCCCGAGTCGTGGGAGGCCGCGAAGTCCGACGGCGAGCGCTGGCGTTGGTGCCTGTGGCAGGCCGGGAAGGCGGACGTCAACCGCGCCGCCGAGGTCCGGTGGGAGTTCGGCGCGTTCCTGCGGCACCAGTTCGACGTGCAGACCCTGGCGGAGTACGGCTGGTTCCACAGCGGCGACAACGAGGACACGACCGACGCGACGAAGGCCACCTACCAGGTCCACACGCTGTCCGAGAAGGAGACCCTCGCGCGACTCGCGGTGGGCGTGAAGCGCTTCGAGCTGCCCGACGAGTTCAACTTCCTTCGGATCTTCCAGGAGCTGGCCAAGGGGACCGACTCGTACGCCGAGCAGTCCCTCGTCATGCTGGCGCAGATCCACGAGGACCGCAGGCAATACCCGAAGGCCGCGGAGTACTGGAAGGAGTGCATCGACCGCTTCAGCGACGGCGGCGGATGGCGGCGCCAGCGGCTCGACCAGATCGTCGGGAATTGGGGCCAGTTCGAGGGCTCACCGACGCAGCCCGCCGGGCGCGGCGCGACGGTCGGGTACCGCTTCCGCAACGGCGACCACGTCGAGTTCGAGGCGTTTGAGATCGACGTGAAGCGCCTCCTCGCCGACGTGAAGGACAAGATCTCGAGCAACCCGCGGCAGCTCGACTGGGAGGACACCGACATCCAGAACCTCGGCCACCGGATCATCGAGAAGAACCAGCGGCGCTACCTGAAGGACAGCATCGCGACGTGGGCCATGGACCTGGAGCCCAGGCCGAACCACTTCGATCGCCGGATCAGCGTCGCGACGACGTTGCAGCGGCCCGGCGCCTACCTCCTCGTCGCGAAGATGAATGGCGGGAACACGAGCCGCGTCGTCATCTGGGTGGCCGACACGGTGATCGCCAAGCGGCCGCTCGACCAGAAGACGTGGTTCTTCGTCGCCGACGCGATCAGCGGCCAGCCGGTCGCCCACGCGAACCTCGAGATGTTCGGCTTCCGCCAGCGCTACGTCGAGGGGCCCGGCGGCGCGAACGGCCGGTACGTCGTCGACACGCTCAACTTCGCGGAGTTCACCGACGCCGACGGGCAGGTGATCCTCGAGGGCAAGGACCGCACGGACTACACCTGGCTCGCCACGGCGACGGTCGAGGAGGGCGAGACGAAGCGTTTCGCCTACCTCGGATGGAGCGGCCTGTGGTTCCAGCAGCGCTACGACCAGGAGTACGAGGCGACGAAGGCCTTCGGCATCACGGACCGCCCGGTCTACCGCCCCGGCCACACGGTGAAGTTCAAGACGTGGGTCGGACACGCGAAGTACGACCAGCAGGGGGACTCGCCCTTCGCCGGCCAGTCGATCCCGGTCGAGATCCGCGACCCCCGCGGCGAGAAGGTCTGGTCGAAGTCGCTCACCGCGGACCGCTGGGGCGGGATCCACGACGAGTGGGAGCTCGCGAAGGACGCGACGCTCGGAGTCTACTACGTCCAGCTCCCGAACGTCGCGAACGCCGTCTCCTTCCGCGTGGAGGAGTACAAGAAGCCCGAGTTCGAAGTGAAGATCGAGGCGCCGACCGAGCCGGTGATGCTCGGCGAGAAGGTGACCGCGACGATCCAGGCCCGGTACCTGTTCGGCGCGCCGGTGGAGGAGGGGAAGGTCCGCTACAAGGTGATGCGCAGCGCCCACTCGGGCAACTGGTATCCCCGCTGGTACTGGGACTGGTTCTACGGCCCCGGAGCATGGTGGTTCGGCTGCGACTACGCGTGGTACCCCGGCTGGGGCGAGTGGGGATGCCGCCGCCCGGTCTGCTGGTGGTGGACTTGGTACCAGCCCGCGCCGCCCGAGGTGGTCGTCGACGCGACGGCCGAGCTCGGGCCCGACGGGACCGTCAAGGTCGAGATCGACACGGCCCTCGCGAAGGCCGTCCACGCCGACGAGGACCACTCCTACACCATCACCGCGGAGGTCACCGACCCCTCGCGGCGGACGATCGTCGGGCAGGGGCAGGTGCTCGTCGCCAGGAAGCCGTTCAAGGTCTACGCGTGGGTCGACCGCGGATACTACCGCGCGGGCGACACGGTGCACGCGTCGTTCCAGGCCCAGCGGCTCGACGGGAAGCCGGTGAAGGGCAAGGGCGTCCTCAAGCTCCTCGCCCTCAGCTACGACAAGGACGGGAAGCCCTCCGAGGCCGAGGTCCAGAAGTGGGACCTCGACACGACCGAGCAGGGGACCGCGGAGCAGACGATCGAGGCGGCGCAGGCGGGGCAGTATCGCCTGTCGTACGTCGTGACCGACGCCGCGAACCACGCGATCGAGGGCGGGTACGTCTTCACGGTCGTCGGCGACGGGTTCAACCACGGGGCCGACTTCCGATTCAACGCGATCGAGCTGATCCCGGACAAGAAGGAGTACGCGCCGGGCGAGAAGGTGACCCTGCAGGTGAACGTCGACCGCGTCGGAGGCACCGTGCTCCTCTTCGTGCGCCCCGCGAACGGCGTCTACGTGGAGCCGCGGGTCATCCGCCTGGAGGGGAAGAGCACGACCCAGGAGATCGACGTCACGCTTAAGGACATGCCGAACTTCTTCATCGAGGCGATGGCCGTGCACGGCGGCGAGGTGCACTCGGAGTCGCGAGAGATCCTGGTTCCGCCGACGAGCCGGGTGCTCAACGTCTCCGTGACGCCGGCGTCGGACAAGTACAAGCCGGGGGCCAAGGCGAAGGCGAAGATCCGCCTGACGGGCCCCGACGGAAAGCCATACAGCGGGAGCTGCGTGGTCTCCGTCTACGACAAGGCCGTCGAGTACATCTCGGGCGGATCGAACGTCCCTGGGATCAAGGAGTTCTTCTGGAAGTGGCGCCGCGCCCACCGCGTGAACCTGGAGCACTCGCTCGCGCGCTGGGGCTCGCTCGCGCTCAAGAGCGGCGAACTCGGCATGAGCGACGTCGGGGTGTTTGGCGCGACGCTCGAGTCCGACCACAACGAGAATGGCGTGGACGAGCTGCAGGAGCAGGGCCGCGGCGGCGAGCGGCGGGAGCAGCTTGGGGGCTTGCGCGCCAAGGGCGGCAGGGCGGACATGGCGCCGAGGGCGCCGGGCGCTGCCCCTGCGGAGGAGAAGGCGTCGGCCGACAGCGGATTCGCGCCCGGCGACAATGCCGACGGCACCGGCGGCGGGGCTACCCCCCCGGCCGCACCCGACCTCGTCCAGCCCACCGTGCGCCAGAACTTCGCTGACACGGCCCTCTGGGTCGCCTCGGTGGAGACGAACGCCGACGGCGAGGCCGAAGTCGAGTGGACGATGCCGGAGAGCCTCACGACGTGGAAGACCTGCGTCTGGGCGATCGGCCGCGGCACGCAGGTCGGCGAGGGGTTCTCGGAGTCGGTGACCACCAAGGACGTAATCGTCCGCCTCCAGTCGCCCCGGTTCTTCGTGCAGAAGGACGAGGTGGTCCTCTCGGCGAACGTGCACAACTACCTGGACGCGAAGAAGTCGGCGCAGGTGACGCTCGCGCTCGAGGGAGGCTGCATCGAGGCGATCGGCGAGCTGACGCAGACGATCGAGATTGAGCCCGACGGACAGACCCGGGTCGACTGGCGTGTGAAGGTGGTCCAGGAGGGGACCGCGGTCGTCAGGGCCTCGGCGCTGACGGACGAGGAGTCCGACTCCATGCAGCTCACCTTCCCGGTGTACGTCCACGGGATGCTGAAGACGGATTCGTTCAGCGGCGTCGTCCGGCCCGGGACCGACTCGTCCTCGGTGACGATCCGCGTGCCCAAGGAAAGGCGGATCGGGCAGTCGCGCCTCGAGGTGCGCTACTCGCCGACGCTGGCGGGGGCGATGGTGGACGCGCTGCCGTACCTGACGGACTACCCCTACGGCTGCACGGAGCAGACGCTGAACCGCTTCCTGCCGACGGTGGTCACGCAGAACGTCCTCCTGCGAATGGGGCTCGACCTGAAGGACATCCGCGACAAGCGGACGAACCTGAACGCGCAGGAGATCGGCGACGACAAGGAGCGCGCGGAGCAGTGGGCGCGCGTGAAGAGCGACCACAACCCGGTCTTCGACATGGACGAGGTGAAGACCATGGTGAAGGCCGGCGTGAACCGCCTGACGAGCATGCAGGTCTCCGACGGCGGCTGGGGCTGGTTCAGCGGGCACGGCGAGTGCAGTTGGCCGCACACGACGGCCTACGTCGTGCACGGCCTGCAGATCGCCCGCGACAACGACGTGGCCCTGGTGCCGGGCGTCCTGGAGCGCGGCATCGAGTGGCTGAAGCGCTACCAGGCGGAGCAGATCGGCTACCTGAAGCTCCCGCCCGACGCGCCCTACCACAAGCGGTACGCGGACGCGCTGGACGCCTTCGTGTACATGGTGCTGGTCGACGCGAAGATCGACGACAAGGAGATGCGCACGTTCCTGTTCCGCGACAAGAACCAGATCCCCGTGTACGCGAAGGCGATGTTCGGCCTCGCGCTGCACACGGTGGGCGACGCCGAGAAGCTGGCCGAGGTCCGCGAGAACCTCGACCAGTTCCTGGTGAAGGACGACGAGAACCAGTCGGCCTGGCTGCGCCTCCCCGACGACAACTGGTGGTGGTGCTGGTGGGGGAGCGAGTACGAGGCTCACGCGTACTACCTGAAGCTCCTCTGCCGGATGGAGCCGAAGGGGGAGACGGCGACGAGGCTGGTGAAGTACCTCATCAACAACCGCCGACATGCGACGTACTGGAACAGCACCCGCGACACGGCCGTGATCATCGAGTCGTTCGCGGACTTCCTGAAGGCAAGCGGCGAGGACGCCCCGGACATGACCGTGGAGATCCTCGTCGGCGGGAAGAAGATGAAGGAGGTCGCGATCAACAAGGACAACATCTTCAGCTTCGACAACAAGCTGGTGATGGTCGGGGACGCGATCGAGGAGGGCGAGCACGCCGTCGAGGTGCGCCGCACGGGGAAGGGGCCGGTCTACTTCAACGCGTACCTGACGAACTTCACGCTGGAGGACCCGATCGGGCCGGCGGGGCTGGAGGTGAAGGTCGGGCGGAAGTTCTACAAGCTCGAGCCCATCGACAAGTCCGAGAACGCCGAGGGGGAGCACGGCCAGGTGGTGAAGCAGAAGGTGGAGAAGTACAAGCGCGTTGAGCTGCCGGACGGGTCGCAGCTGAAGAGCGGCGACCTCATCGAGGTGGAGCTCGAGATCGACAGCAAGAACGACTACGAGTACCTGGTCTTCGAGGACATGAAGGCGGCGGGGTTCGAGCCCGTCGAGGTCCGGAGCGGGTACAACGGGAACGACATGGGGGCCTACGTCGAGTTCCGCGACGAGCGGGTCTGCTTCTTCGTGCGGATGCTCCCGCGGGGGAAGCGTTCGGTGGCCTACCGCCTGCGCGCCGAGATCCCTGGCAAGTTCAGCGCGCTACCGGCCCGGGCGAGCGCGATGTACGCGCCGGAGCTCAAGGCGAACTCGGCCGAGTCGAAGCTCGGCATCACGGACTAGGGTTCGACCTGGCCTCATTCCGCAATCGCGCCTGCGCCTCCGCCCCGTCGGGGCGGAGGCGAGCGCGATGCGCTCGGGTTACGCCACGCTCGCGCGTGTCGAGCCCTCCTGCGGCCGCGGGGCGATCGTCGTCCCCTCCTCGGTTGCGGCCTTGTGGCCCGGGATCAGGTCCCTGAACAGCCTCGCGACCTGCGGCTGCCCGCGGAACGCCAGAGGGGCGGCGCCGACGAGCCGCCTCACCGCCGCCTGCACGCGGGCCTGGGCCTCGTAGCGGAGCGTGGTCGCCACCTTCGCGGAGAGGACCTTCGCCCCCTGCGTGTCACCGGCCGCGTGGAGGGCCCCGCGGACGCGGCGCACCTCGTCGAGGTCCTCCGGCAGGATGCCCAGGGCGCGAGTGCGCTCCGGGTAGGTCTCCGCCGCGCGCAGGATCATCTCGAGCGCGGAGTCGACCGACAGGATCTTCCTCGTGACGGCCGCTTCGCCCACACCGAAGGCCTTCTGGAAGGCCTTGTCATCGGGCTCGGCGCCGCGCACGACGCTGCGAATGGCCACGACGAGATCACGCCCCCGATGGGCGGCCTCGCCCTGGGTGAGCGTCGCCGAGCGCTTCTCGGCGCTGGCCGCTGCCGCGCCCACGGTCGTCCCCCGCAACAGGGCCACGTCGGCCCCGAGGCCGTCGATGAGCCCCGCGGAGAGCCTCGACTCCAGCTCGGCGCGGTGGTCGGAGGCGAGCTTGAAGGCCTCTTCGCCAACGCGCATGGCCACGGCTGGACGCCAACCAAGGTTCTTTCCCTTCCTCATGGTGTCCTCCTTGCTCCTGCGGAGCATCGGGGTCTCCTGGTTCGTTCGTCGGGTTCACCTCGCCCGACACAAGACCATCACTCGAACCGCGGCTTTCCGATCGCTATTCCGGATCGAATTCCAGTTTGTCGTATCCCTCTCTCTCGTCTACCATTCCGCCATGCGACCCGACACATGGCGGTGGCTGCGCTGCCCCGATGGCGCCCTCCACGGAATGAGCACGCCGTGGGGCATGATCGTGCTGGCGAAAGGGCCGACACCTGCCGGCTCCGAGGCTCGTCGAGGGATCGTCGAGCTGTACCACGATGTCGTCTTCGACGTGGCCAGGGCCGTCATGCGCTCCGTGGATGCGGCGAAGGAGCTTGTGCAGGAGTTCGCGCTGGACTTCCTGAACGCGCGGGTCTATGCGGACCTCGATCCGTCGCGGGGGACCTTTCGGGGATTCCTGATTGCCTGGGTGAAAAACCACGCGCGCAGGGCCTGGGATGTGCGGAGGCGGCGACGCGAGGCGCCGCTGGCGGAGGCCGAGTCGGTCGCGCTCGCGGGGGGGAAGTCGCCCGAGGGGATCGTCGACGCGTTGATCACGAAGTTGCGAGTGACGCAGGTGTGCGAGCGGATGAAGAAGGAGCTGGCGGACGAGCCGCTCACGTGGGAGGCCTTCGACGCGTGGCAGTTCCAGTGGGATGCCTCGAACAAATTCACCCAGAAGGAGTTGGCGGCGCGGTTGAACGTCCCGCTGGACCGACTCGAGGGCATGCTCAACCGCGCGCGGCGGCTATTCGTCTTCAAGCTGATTGGACTGCTCAACTGCGAGGTGAGCGACTCTGAGCAGATGGCGGACGAGATCGGCGTGACCAGGCACATGTTGGAGACGACGCTGGCGCGGGCCTGGAAGAAGTCAGGGGGGCGGCGTGGGAGGAAGGCGGCGGAGTGAGGCCTCGCGGCGAGGGGCGGACGACGGTGGAGCGAGGAGAGCCGGGGCCAACGAGGTCCTCCGTGGTGCCGCCGAGCAAACAGGGAGATCCAACGGGGTTCCCTGTGGTACCGCCGGTGGAACAGGGAGATCCAATGAGGTTCCCCGTGGTACCGCCGAGGGAACAGGGGGATCCAGCGAGGTTCCCCGTGGTGCCGCCGAGGGAACAGAGAGAGCCAACGGGGTTCCCCGTGCTCCCACCGAGGGAATATCGCGATCCAACGAGATGACGCCCGAGTTCACCGGGATTCACCCCCTACGCCCGCTCCCGGGACCACCCCGGCCGGCCAACCACTGGACCACCGCTACTGAGGCGCCGTCTACCGCATCCGCCGCCGGTAGGGGCTCGTCGGGCCCGACGAGCCCGTCGAAACCCTTGCGCCGGGCCTCGGCACCGGCATAGCATCGCCCCCCGACATCCCTGGCGCGTGCGCCAGGCGCCCCGCCTCCACTCAACCACTCTCGACGTGGAGGAAGGCATGCATCACGCCACGCAGGACCCCGATCGGCATCCCGCAGATGGTCCCGAAGGGGTCGGCCCGCCGCGCTCGCTTCCCCTGCTGCTCGTCGGGACCCTCCTGGTCCTCGGCCTGACGCCCCCCGGCGCGATCGCGGGCGAAAGGAAGGCGGGGCAGGAGTGGCAGACCTGGAAGGACGACGTCCGCAACATCCTGAAGATCGAGTATCGGGCAGGCGAAAATGACTCGTACGAGCTCAAGATCTACAAGAACAAGGACTGGAACGGGAACGGGGACGAATTCGACCACATCGATTCCTTCACGATCTCGAAGGAGAAGCCCCACCACAAGGCCAGCTACCCGAAGTTCTACCCGTCGCTTGCCGGCCCGATCGACGTCGAATTCGAGATCACGGCGGACTACAAGGCCCGCAAGGTCCACAACAGGGGATCGGTCACGTCTCCGGATCCCCAGAACATCACGCAGAGGACTGAGAAGAAGTGGGACCAGGACTTCTTCAGCATGCCGACCTCCGACAACATCATCATCACGCACAAGGACGGCTATGACTTCGACGAGGTCTCCGAGGTGTGGACCGCCTTCTGCTCCGACTTCGCCTGCGGCAGCTGGGTCAGTTTCCCGGGGTACACCGAGGCCCATCGCTACGACGTCGAGATCCCAGGGATCGGCAAGGTCATCGTCCAGCTCTGGAAGGGGAAGTGCCCCCGGTTCAGCGACATGGTCGACACCGATCGTCTGAAGAAGTACCACTTCGGAGGCAAGTATCCGGGCGGCGTCGGCGCGGAGGTCGGGGTCTACCGTCCCAAGGGCAATGGCTCGATGATCGATGCGGCCGGACAGGACCAGTGGGTACCGGTGGTCGACCCCAAGCTTCGGATCTCGTTTCGTCTCGTCAACCCCAAGGACGGAAAGGTGCTCGTCGAGGCGGAGGAGAAGAACACGTGGTGGCGGACGAAGTGGATCACCATGGAGAGTTTCGAGTCCTACAAGAAGAGCTCCGCCACGCCGGAGAACCTCCTCGAGTATGAGCTGCACTACACCATCAACGGGGTCGAGCAGCCCGTCTGGAAGTACTCCGGCGATCCCGGGCGCTATCCCCTCGGCTGGGAGGGCATATGGCAGCGGCCGGACACGTCCAAGCAAGCCTCCGTCATCGGGGGTATTAAGGAGGCGGCCGGTGCGCCGGACTTGATGGAGTTCCACCGGGCCGGGCAGAGTGTCCGCATGACCTGGGACAACGGGACTCCGCTCGCTCTGACACTCAGCGGAGCACCGGTGAGCGGCACGGACGCTCGCGGGAACTTCGAAGTCAGCGCGAAGGAGAGTGGTGACCTGCTGACACTCGACTTCGTGTACGATTCGCCCGTTTTCACACGGACGATCGGCATCCACTTCGACGAAGCACTGACCCTGACCGTCACCGGCTTCGGCCCGGAGAGGATCACCTACCTTCCGAAGTAGCGCGGGTGCGGAATGGGATGCCGTCGCTCCGTGGCGCGCGCGACCAGCCCGCATCGCGTGTCCGCCCCGGCCGGCCAAACACTGGACCACCGCTACTGAGGCAGATCGAGAGATCCGGCCGGTCCGATGGGACCTCTGGGCGCCCGGGGCGGGCCCGACCCGAGGGACCCTGTTGGTCCGGATTACGAGGTTCAGATGGAGACTCACCCCGGGCTGGGCGACTCCCGAGTGACTCCGGTTCTGTCCTCCCGCACATGCACCGCGACTCGGCGTGCCCCGTCCTCAGTTCGCCGTCCGCCAGACGAGGCGGCGCCAGACGGCGCCCTTGGGCGTCTCGACGCGCTCGATCACGCCGGCGAACGACGACGTGACCGAGAGCGACCGGGGCGCGGGGACGCGGCCGACGACGCGCAGGCGGCGCGCCTCGGGGCGACCGGGGACCGGCTCGACCGTCACGTCGAACTGCCCCTTGCCGAAGGCGTGCGCCTTCTCGCCCGCGAACCCGCGGTCGGCCTCCAGCCGCGAGACCGTCCACTGGAAGGCCGCCTCGGCCGTCTCGCGCGCATCGTCCGCCCGGGCCTCCTGCATCGAGACGGAGACCTCCGCCGTCAGCACCGCCAGGCCGCTCCAGACCGTGGCCGTGAGCAGGATCCCGATCGCCACGACGGCGAGAAGCGCGCTGCCGCGATGTCGGTTCCGAGGCGACATGGCCTACTCCGTCAATCCCACCCGCCGGACGACCTCGACGAGGAGCTCTCCGCCCGGCCTGTCCCCGGCCCACTTCACGCGAACGCGGAACGTCCGCGCGTCCGCCTTCTCCACGGTGCACGCCTCCACGTCCGATGCGACTCGACGCTCGGCGGCGGCGCCCGATGCGGGGGTGAACGTGCGGAGGAGCCGCTTCCCGGTCTTCGATGGCACGCACGCGTAGCGGACGCGGTCTACCCCGCCGTCCTCGCGGGTCAGCTCCAGCGAGAACCCCTCCTCCTCGGGCGCCAGGCGGACCGCCTGCGCGAGGTCCTCCCTCAGTCCCCCCAGGAGCCTCTCCTGGTCGCTCGTGCGCAGCGCGCCGCGGAGCGCGACGTTGGCCGTCTTCGTCGAGATGGCCGCCCAGGAGAACGCGACGGTCATCACCAATCCGATGAGTACCAGGCCGACCGACAGCTCGATCAGCGTGAAGGCGCGGCGGGCTCTCCTCATCTGGGTCCCCCCGCGCGGGCCCGCAGCGTCGAGAGCGAGCGGGACCGGGGCCTCTTCTGCACGTCGGTCCAGGAAACCGTCACGCTCACCCGACGCAGGTCGTCTCCTCCCTCGGGCGCGACGTCCACGGCGAGGGCCGCGTCGGGCAGGTCCTGATCCGTGAAGGACGCCCGCGGCGCGCTGACGACCTTGTCAAACGGCAGGGTCCGGAGGCGCTCCATCTCGGCGAGGAGGGCCTCCCGGGCCGCGACCTCGCACCGCGCATCGCCCGCCATCCGCTCCTGCCGCACCGTGGCCTGGGCGACGACGCCCAGGACGGCGGCGAGCAGCGACAGGGCGACGAGCGCCTCGAGGATCACCGACCCGCGTGAGACCATGGAGGCTCCCATGCTAGTTCCGGCCCGAGACGGCCTCGTGCATCCTGAGGATCGGAATGAACAGCGAGAAGTACGCAATCCCGACGATCACCCCGGCGAGGCTGACCACGGCGGGACCGAGGATCGTCTGGAAGCGCTCGGAGCACATGATCGTTTCCGCCTCGTAGAACGAGGCCAGCTCCTCGAGCGCGGGGGTGAGGTCCCCCTTCTTCTCCCCGAAGCCGAGCTTCCAGAGGAGCGTCTCGGGGAAGTAGCCGCTCACGCGGGCGGCGTCGGAGATCTTCTCGCCGTTCGCGGCGGCCTCCCGCATGTCGGCGCAGACCTGATGGAGGGCGCCCTTGGAGAAGGCCTGCTTCATGAGGTCGAGACTGCTCGCCAGGGGCAGCCCCGCGCGGAGGAGGAGGCCGAGGGTCCGACAGAAGAGGTAGTAGGAGCCGGTCTTCGCGATGACACCGTAGAGCGGGAGCTTCCCGCCGACCCGGTCGAGCCACCGGCGCATGGTTTTGGTCTGGCAGAGCGCCCAGCTCCCCGCCACGAGGAGCAGGACCCCGACGGGGAACGGCCAGCCCATCCCGGTGAGGAACGCGGAGACCTTGAGGATGACCCGGGTCGCCCCCGGCAACTCGCCCCCGACGCTGTCGAAGACCGACTGGAACTGGGGGATCACCTTCACAGCGACCAGGTACATCAGGACGGTGACCACGACCAGCACGAGGAACGGGTAGAGGAGGGCCATCTGGATCTTCTTCCGGATCCGGAGGGCGGACAGGGAGTAGCTCCCGAGGTTGTCGAGGATCTGGGGGAGGTTTCCGGCGACCTCGCCGGCCTCGAGCATCCCCGTGTAGAGCGTCGGGAAGACCTTTGTGTACCGCCGGGTCGCCTGGCTGATTCGGGTGCCGTTCGCGACATCGAGCTGGACGTCCGTGACGAGGTCGCGGAGCGACCGCGACGAGACTTCCTTGGAAAGGGCCAGCAGCCCGTCCGCGAGCGGAATGTCGAGCCGGCACATCGAGGCGAGCTGTCGGTTGAAGAAGACAAACTCGTCCGGCGTGAGCTTGACCTGGGCCCTCGCCTCGTCGGTGAGCGGTGAAGCGGCTTCGCGCGGCGCCACGGCGTCCTCCCCCAAATCTCCAGCGGGTGAACTTACGCCCGCGCGCCCCCTGGCGTCAAGCGAACGGACACCCGCTGGCATGGGGACTCATGAACCTTCGCGCATGCTGCGTTTGGCCGATTCCGGTCCGGCGCGACGGAGGGCGGTTGGTCGTGGCCGGATCGCCGACGATGGGGTATGCTCTTCGCACCATGAGCCTCGAATCCGAGCTGACGTTCAACGACACCTCCTGGACCGACCTGGCCGCCTACGTCGAGAAGACGGCCCACGGCCCGGGGTTCCCAGCGGCCCAGGTCGTCGACCGCCTCCTGAACACGGCGATCCGGGAGCAGGCGAGCGACGTCCTCTTCGAGCCTACCTCGACGGCCCTCGAAGTCCGGTTCCGGATCGACGGCGTCTACCACCGGATCGCCCGCGTGCCCCTGTCGGCCAGCGACCAGCTCCTCTCGCGAATGAAGGTCGTCGCGCGCCTCCCCACGCACAAGCGCCAGGCGGGGCAGGAGGGGAGGTTCACGCTGACCTGCGACGGCGCGCCGATCGACCTGCGCGTCTCGTTCGTGGCGACGCTGCGGGGCGAGCGGCTCGCGATGCGCGTGCTTGACCGGCGCACGCTGTTCCGCGGCTGGCCCGAGCTCGGCCTGTCCGACCCGGCCCGGGCGGGGATGGAGCGGGCCATCGAGGCGGGCCGCGGCGTGGTCCTCGTCATCGGCCCGGCGGGCAGCGGAAAGACGACGACGCTCTACGCCGCGCTCGGCGAGCTTCACCGTCGGCGCGCGACGAATGCGAGCTTCGTCACGATCGAGGACCCGGTGGAGCTCGAGCTCGACTTCGCCGCGCAGATCCCCGTCGACCGGGGCGCAGGAATGGACTTCGCCGCGGCGCTCCGCCTCGTCCTCAGGCAGGACCCGGAGGTCCTCCTCGTCGGCGAGATCCGCGACCGGGAGACGGCGGAGGTCGCGCTGGAGGCGGGCCTCACGGGCCACGTGGTGCTCGCGACGCTCCACGCCGGGGACGCGGTCGAGGCCGTCGTCAGGATCCTCGACCTCGGCCTCCCGCGCTTCGTGGTGGCCTCGGCGCTCGGCGGGATCCTCTCGCAGCGGCTCCTGCGGAAGGTCTGCGAGGTCTGCGGGACGTCGACCGCGCCCAAGGTCCTGCCCGAGCCGCACGCGATCGCCCACGTGCCGTGGGCCCCTCGCTGGCGTGCCGGGGCGGGGTGCGCGGCCTGCCACATGACGTCCTGCCGCGGGAGGATCGCGGTCGCCGAGTGGATCGGCCCCGACGAGGACATCCGGGGCGTGATCCGCGACGCGGCCGACACGGGCGCGCTGCGGAAGCTCCTCACGACGCGCATCCACCCGACGATGCTCGAGGAGAGCTGGACGCGCGCGACGGCGGGAGAGGTCCCCGTCGACGAGGTCCTCCGCGTCTTCGGCAGCCGCGCGCTGGGGTAGGGCGGCTCCGGCCCGGCAGGAGTTCGGCCATGCAGTTGCCCTCGGACGGATGTTGGGTCGACGACGCGGCGGGGCTCTCCCGCCTGTGCCAGCATCTCGCCGCGAGCCCGATCGTCGCCCTCGACACGGAGTTCGCCACGGAGAAGCGGTA
>CAZYRM010000051.1:0-36723 GCA_964649705.1 uncultured Planctomycetia bacterium | reverse complement strand
CCAGGTCGCGGACCCAGATCCGACCGACGGGGTCGACGCCGTCGGTCGGCTCGTCTAGGAAGAGGAGTTTTGGCCGGTGGAGGATGGCGTGGGCGAGGGCGAGTCGCTGGCGCATCCCCTTGGAGAAGTTGCGGACCTTCTCCTTCGCGCGGTCGGAGAGGCCGACGAGCTGGAGGACCTCGTCGACGCGCTTCCTCGCGGCGGCTCCGCCGAGGCCGAGGAGGTTGGCGAAGAAGACAAGGGCGCTCCGCGCGGTGTGGTAGTCGGGGAAGCGATGGTCCTCGGGGAGGTACCCGACGCGCTGGCGCAGATCGGGGCGGGAGGCGGGCTCGCCGAAGAGGAACGCCTGGCCGCTCGTGGGGCGGCAGAGGGAGAGGAGGCAGCGGACGAGCGTGGACTTCCCGGCGCCGTTCTGGCCGAGGAGGCCGAAGACCTCGCCCTCCTCGACGCGCAGGGTGAGGCCGCGGAGGGCCTCGACGTGGCGCCCTCGCGCGATGCGGTAGGTCTTGCTGAGGTCCCGGACTTCGACGACGGGCATGCGTTTCCCCTGACCGTGGCGGTCACGCTACCAGAGGCCGCGGGCCTCGGCAAGTGCGCGGGTCGCACGGCTGCGATACCCGTACACGTTCCCGTGCCCGTTCCCGTACACGTGCCCGTTCCCGCTTCCCGTGCCCGTACTCGCTCCCGCTCCCGCTACCCGTGTCCGTGCCCGTCGTCCTACCCGAGCGCCCGGGCCCGGGCACGGACACGGGTAGCGGGAGCGGGAGCGAGTACGGGCACGGGAAACGGGTACGGGGACGGGCACGGGTACGGGCACGGGTACTGGAACGGGCCGTGCTCAGCTACCTCGCGCCGAGTCGGCCCTCGGCGTCGAGGATCCCGAAGCGGAGGTCGGCCTTTTCGAGGTCCAGGAAGGCCGCGCGGAGGTCCGGGTGCGAGGGGACCGCGTCGCGGTTTCCCCAGGCGGCCGCCCAGGCGTCGCCGTAGACGAGCAGGTCCGTCAGCGCCCCGCGCATCTCGTCCGCGGCCTCGTGCCAGGCGGCGTGGGACTCCTCGCCCTCGAGCGACTTCGCCTTCGCCACGAGGTCGTCCACCTTGACGCGACGCTCCTGGGCGAGCTTCCGCTGGCCCGCCTCGTCCATCATCCGCGCGGGCTGGAAGCGGCGGCCCGTCCCGTTGCAGGTCGAGCAGCCCTCCAGGCCGGGGCGGATCACCTGGCAGTCGATGCAGGCGATCTCGGTCCCCTGCTCCGACGGAGGCTGAGGCGTGTCCGTCGGGGCGTCGGGGGGCGCCTCCGTGACGTACCGCCCCTGCACCACGAGGCCGCGCTTCTCGATCGCGTCGAGGATGATCGCGAGGTGCTGCGCGCGCGCCTGCAACAGGAGCATCTTCCCCTCGCTCGTGCGGACGCCCGCCTCCTCCAGCTCGCCGTGGAGCGCCTCGTCCATCGGCGCCGACAGCTCCACGGGCCCGCCCTCGGTCATCCGCGCCGCGAGCTCGGCGAGGCGGCCCTTGTGCGCGCGCGGCTCGCCCTCCTTGGGAACCAGCACCGAGCCGTTCCGAGTCTCGATCACCCACGTCTCGATCTCGGCGAGCCACACAGCGTCCGCGACGTCGTCGAGGGTGAGCTTCGCTCGCTCGATGGCCTGGGCGGAGGGGACCGGCGCCGCCTTGACCTCGATCGCGGGGGAGACCGTCTCGGTCGTCGGGACCAGCGCCGAGGCCACGAGCTCGTCGAGGAGGACCTCCTCCGCCTCGCCCGCCGACAGGCCCCACGCCTGACAGGAGACCGAGGCCGTGCCAGGGCCGGGGAACGACCCGGGCTGCGCCTCTCCGAGGGCCACGGACGCATTCGCCGAGCCCTTCGGGTACAGCACGGGGTGCATGCCCTCGACGGTCGTCAGCGCTTCGAGCGGCAGGCAATCGACCTCGACGCGCACCTCGGGGGGACGCCCCGCGAGGGGAACCGCGCGGAGCGAGAAGCGCAGGTCCTTCCCGGGGGGGAGGAGGCGCCAGGTCACGAAGGCGTCGGGCCCGCAGGGGACGCGGACTGGGGGCATCGGCGCGCGAGCGGCGGGGCCGATGTCGCCCTCGGAGACCTCCAGCTCGACGGTGACGGCGCCCTCGGCGGCAGGCTCGCCCCAGGCGCCGCGAAGGTGTCGAGTGAGCGTGTGCGTCTCGGCGACCTGGCCGAAGGCGATGCGAACCTCGGAAATGGCGACGGTCTGGTCGCTCGCGGGAAGGACCACCACGTCGAACGACACCGGCAGCCCTTCCTGGACCGTGGAGGGCCCCACGACGATGTTCACGAGCTCCCCGGCGGTCGCGGCGCCGCAGACGAACACGATTGCCGCCAATCCCCTGCAGGACATCCGCATGCCTCCCCTAGTGACCGCCGTGCTCACCATGTCCGGCTCCTTCGCCGTGCCCGCCGTGCGCTCCCCCTCCCTCCGCGGGGTCGGGGAGGTGACGGGAGTCGAGGATGACAGCAACCAGCGCCAGGACGAACGCAAGGAGGGCCACGAGCGGGGCCGCGGCCCAGCCGGCGGGGAGGGGCTTCTCGACCTCCGGCGCGGCGGACCCGTGGCCGCCGGCCCCGTGGGCGCCCCCGCCGTGAACGTCATGGCCGCCGGCCCCGTGGGCGCCCCCGGAGTCGCCCTGGCGGTGCCTTTGACGTTCCTCGTGCTCGAGGGCCCCGGCGAGCGGGACCTGCTGCTCGAAGTTCTCTTCGCACTCGTCGCACTCGAGGAGGTGATGCTGGATCTCGATCATCTGATCGGGGGGGAGCTGCTTGAGGACGTACAGCTCGAGCTTTTCCCTCAGGTCGTGTCGCTTGCAGGTCATGGCTGCTTGACGCTCCTTGTCGTGGCACGTACCATACGCGGTCTTTTCCCGGTTCCGAGGACTTCTCCATGCGCCTCGCGCGCTACCTCACGCCCGAGCAGATCAAGCTCGAGCTGGCCGCCCTCCCCGCCGAGGAGGTGGGCGAGGACGCCCACCCCGACAAGCGGAAGTGGGCGGTCAAGGATGCCGTCCTGGAGGAGATCGTCGCCCTCCTCGAGACCAGCGGCAAAGTCCCGAACCGCAGCAAGCTCCTGACGGACCTCCAGAACCGCGAACGGAAGGCGACGACCGCCGTCGGCGGCGGGATCGCCATCCCCCACGTCCGCACGATGCAGATCCGCGAGCTGACGCTCGCCTTCGCCCGTTCGACCGCGGGGATCGACTTCGACGCCCCGGACGGCCAGCTCGTGCACCTCTTCGTCGCGATCGTCTGCCCGCCCTACGAGGACGCCGACTACGCGAAGGTCCTCCGCCGCATCGCCGAGATCCTCTCGCAGCCCGAGCTGCGCCAGCAGCTCCTCGACGCGACGAACGAGCACGAGGTCATCCGCGTCATCGAGCTCGGACACTGACGGGAATTCTCAGTCCTCAATACGCATTTCTCAACCGAGGCTCAAGGGAAAACGCCAAGGCGGCCCATGTCGCAATCGCTCCTGTTGCTGCTTGCGCTGCCCCTTGCCGCGGCGACGTACGAGGACCCGGCGGGGAAGTTCCACTTCGACCTGCCCAGCGGGTGGACGGCCAGGGTGCAGGGGAAGCTCCCGGAGGAGACCCCGCTCACCATCGCCAAGGGCGAGTTCTCGTGCGACCTGACCGTGCTCGCCATAGAGGCCGAGGGGACGCTCGAGGAGGCCGTCGCGGAGCTGGAGTCAGCCCTCGTCGGACAGGGGGACGTCGTCCGTGAGGAGGCCACGGTCGACGGCGAGGCCGCGGGGCGGCTGACCCTCACACCCGACGACCCGGGCCTCGGCGTCACCGCGATGCTCGTCGTCGTGCGCGACGGGGCCCGCCTCGTGGTCGAGCTCCGCGCCGACCGTGGCGCATGGCGCCGTTATCGCGAGCAGTACGACGCCGTGCTCGGCGCATTCCATGCGGGCGAGCCACGCGACTCAGGGAAGTCGTACGACCCTCACTTCGCGATCAAGGACGACGGCAACCAGCTCCTCCCCGGGAGCCCGCCCCTCACGTTCCGCGAGGTGTCCGGGGCCCTTGGCGCCGTCGAGCTCGCCTACGGCCTCGAGTTGACCGAGGAGGAGAAGGGCGCCCTCGCCGAGGCCCTCGTGTCCGCCTTCCACGAGGGGGACGACGCCGCGCGACAGGCCCTCGTCGCGCTCTCGGAGGAGGCGTGGAAGGCGCGCGAGGCGGCACCCGATGCCGTGGACGCCGCGAGGAAGGCGCTCGGCGAGCGGATCAAGGGCGGCGCCACGAAGTTCCACGCCGAGGCCTCGCGGGTCGCGACGGGGGCCTCCGAAGTGGGCGGAAAGCCCTCGGCGCACGACATGGCGACCGTCCAGGAGTGGGCCGTGTTCGCCGCGTGCGTCCTCCAGGGCAATGATGTGGCGTTCGCGGGCGAGTCCTGGGCCTCGTGGAGCAACGCCCCGGAGGCCGTCACGGACGTCGAGTGGATGGCGCTCCGCGCCGCGTACAGCCTGGCCTCCGCGGCGGACCGGGAGGCGTACCGCGAACGGCTGGCCTCGACGCTGGGCGGGACCGCCGAAGAGGCGGCGGCCGGGCTGGAGGAGGCGAAGGAGGCCGACGTCCCGTCGCTGGGCGCGAAGCTGCGCGAGGCCGCGGAGCCGTTGCTGGACACGCTGACGCCGCCGGTGGACCTCGACGACCCGGCGCGAAACGGCGCGATCCGCTACCGCTTCTAGCGTCGCGTCAGGCCGTATCCGGTGAGTCGGATGGGTGCCCGCGCCCAGAATCCCAAATCCCAGATCCCAACGAAATCCAAAATCCTAACATGAAGGCAGGCATCGTGTTGGGATTTGGGATCTCGTTCGGATCTGGGATTCTGGGCGCGGGCACCGATTGGAGCCTCAGGATCGCGCTTGCCGCGACGCTAGCGCGCCGCGACGGACGCCGGCGTGACGGCGGGTGCGACGGGCGTCAGCCACCCGACGTAGCGCGGGCTCTGCCCCTTCACCGCCTTGAAGTACTCGGTCTGGATCCGCGCGGTCACGGGGCCGCGCGCGCCCGCCCCGACCGTGCGGCGGTCGATCTCGCGGACCGGCGTCACCTCCGCCGCGGTGCCGCACATGAAGACCTCGTCCGCGATGTAGAGCATGTCGCGGCTCATCGGCTCCTCGCGCACCTCGTACCCCAGGTCCCGCGCGATGGTCGTCACCGTCTCGCGCGTGATCCCCATCAGCACGTCCATCGCGTGCGGCGTCCGGATCACCTCGTCCTTCACGACGAACAGGTTCTCCCCCGCCCCCTCCGCGACGCAGCCCGTGGGGTCGAGCAGGATCGCCTCCTCGTACCCGTCCTCCTTCGCCTCCATCGTCGCGAGGATCGAGTTGACGTAGTTCCCGGTCATCTTCGCCTTTGTCGCGACCGTGTTCGGGTGGACGCGCTGCCAGCTCGAGATCTTCGCCCGGATGCCGCGATCGAGGGCCCCCTCGCCGAGGTAGGCTCCCCACGGCCACACCGCGATCATCACGTTCACGGGGCATCCGATCGGGTTGACGCCCATCTTCCCGTAGCCGCGGTAGATGACCGGGCGCAGGTAGCACTCGTCCATCTTGTTCGCGCGGACCGTCTCGATGCAGGCGGAGAGGACCTGCTCGGGAGTGAACGGGACCGACATCCGGTAGATGCGCGCGCTGTCGAACAGGCGCTCGATGTGGTCCTTCAGCCGGAAGATCGACGGGCCGCGGTCCGCCTTGTAGCAGCGGATCCCCTCGAAGGCCGCGGAGCCGTAGTGGAACGAGTGCGTCAGGACGTGAATCGTGGCTTCCTTCCAGGGGACGAGCTTGCCGTCCATCCAGATCACGCCAGTCTCGTTCATGTAGGCTCCTCCCGCGATACCGCGACGAGGGGAGGATAGCACCCGGGTCGAATCGAAGTCCACCGGAATCACGGCGCGCGCAAGTCGCTTCGCGATTTGTCAACGCGCATGACATCGCGCGCCGTGTGAGTTCGCTCTCCGCATCCACGACCTCGTATCCGCTGAAGCGTCCGGGACTTCCGAGGTCCTGATTCTCCCGCCAATACGCACTCCGCGGCAGATCGCTTGCATCCCACGGGCACGACCGAAGTTCCAGGACTCCTGACGACGGAAACTTGTTGATTCGGACTGGTTCTATCCTCTATTAATGGGTGTCCCGCCAAGGACCACACCCACAGGTGGCTCGATGCCTCGCCTCGTGGTGACCGGAAAAGAAGGGGAGACCCTCCAGTTCCCCCTCGCAGACGGGCGGACCCTCGTCGGACGGTCCCGTAGCTGCCAGGTCACGATCAAGGACTCCACCCTCTCCGCCCAGCACGCAGCCATCGAGCGCGTCAACGGCTCCTGGTGCGTCCTCGACCTCGAGAGCACCAACGGCATCCTCGTCTCCGGGAAGAAGGTCAGCAGCCACCCGCTCTCGGCCGGCGCGTCCTTCCAGCTCGGGAGGTTCAGCTTCCAATTCGTCGAGGAGGCCAACGGCAAGCCCTCCGCCCCGCAAGCCCCCGCGGCGAAGTCGAAGACCCCGACGCCGCAGCCCGCCCCGCATGCGGGCGCGACCAAGGCGACGAAGCCGTACGTCCCGACCTACCAGCCGCCTCGGCGAAACGCCGCGTCGTCGATCGCGCTCTGCGTCGTGCTCGTCGCGCTGATCTCGGGCGGCCTGTGGAAGTGGAAGTCTCTCAACACGGAATCAGAGGGGCCCGGAGAGCTAGCGAGCGAGCCGGGCCCCGTCTCTGCATCACCGGTGCCGGCAGCCCCGCCACCGGCACCGGTGGCCGCAGCGGGGGCGCCACCCCCCGCCGCGGCAACGGAGACCTCCCCCGCACCGACGGAGCAGCCCGACCCCTTCGCCAGCCCCCCCGAGCCGCCCTCCACGCAGCCCCCGATGGGGATGCAGGAGGCCACCGACGAACTCGCCGTGGTCGGCCTGCGCAACGGAGACCTGATCGAGGCCAAGGTCCTCGAGAAGACCGACCGTGAGCTGGTCATCGAGATTCCGCCGCAAGGCGAGGGGAAGGCGACGCAGCGCCGCATCCCGATCGAAGACGTCGAGCAGATCAACGGCGAGCTCGTCCAGGTCGACTTCCGCGCCCTCTTCCAGGTCCGCCTCTCCGAGGCCGGCCAGGACGCCGAAGCGATGTGGAAGGTCGCCGAATGGTGCGACCGCTTCCGCCTCCCCGACGAGAAGGGGAAGGTCCTCGAGGCGATCCTCGCCGTCGCGCCCGACCACGAGGCGACGCACCGCGCCCTGGGCCACGTGCGCTACCAGGGCGAGTGGTCCACGACGGAGCAGCTCAAGTCCAAGGGTCTCGTCGACGAGCGGGGACGCTTCAAGGTCGACCTCGCGACGCGCCAGTACCTCCGCCGCGTGATCGTCGACCTCCTCGGCCGCGCGCCGCTCGAGGAGGACTTCGCGCAGGCGATGGGCGAGGGCCGCGACGAGACCGTCGCGCGCCTCGTCGCGTCGAAGGAGCGCTTCGCGTTCTGGTACGAGGAGGAGCTCTACTATTTCCTCCTGCTCGACCAGCACCACCCCGCGTCGAGGAACCTGACGGAGATCCCGGACCGCCTCGCGGCGGGCGAGGAGGGGATCTGGGACGCCCTGCACGAGATCGTCATCAGCCAGTACTTCAACGCGAGGAACCCGGGAAACGACACCTACGCGACGGTCGTCCTGGAGCAGCTCATGGGGATGACGGTGCAGAAGCACGTCGACGTCCTCGAGCGCGCGAAGAAGATGTACGACAACTACAAGCAGGTCCTCTTCACGCGCGAGGGGAGCAGCCAGGCGGACCTCGTGCAGATCATCATGGACCACCCCGACACGGTGCGCTTCTTCGTGAAGCGCCAGTACGAGGGGCTCGTCGGGGCGCCGATGGACAAGGACGCGCTCGAGCGCGACGCGAAGCGGCTGACCGAGGACCAGTCCGTCTGGAACGACATCGTGAAGGGGTGGCTCCTCTCCCCCGCCTACGAGTCGGCGCTGGGCACGATGAAGAAGAAGAGCGACACGGTGTTCATCCGGGCGCTCTACGTGGACCTCCTGGGGAGGCTGCCCACGTACCAGGAGCTGCGCTCGATGCGCAACGCGATGCAGGCGCTGGCCGACCCGGGGCCGCTCCGGAACGTCATGGCGAAGGTGATGGTCGACAGCGACCAGGTCTCGGCCTCGCCATCGGGCGATGCGAAGGCCTGGATCGGGGACCAGTACGTGAAGTACCTCTGCCGCGAGCCAAGCGAGAAGGAGCTCGCGGTCCTCGGCGGCGCCCTGTCCTCGAAGAAGGCGACGCCGAAGATGATCCTCCACGCGATCCTGTCGAGCGCGGAGTATCAATACTACTAGGCAGCCCCGCAGGGGCGGCATGAAAGAGCCCAGGCCGCAGGCCTGGGGACCCGGGCGAATCGATGGAAAGGGAGCCCCGAAGGGGCGACATACACACGAGGTAATCGATGGAGACGCATGACCTCTCCCGCCGCGACTTCCTCAAGGCCGCCGGCGTCACGGCAGGGGCCCTGGCCGCGACCGCCCTCCTCCCGGGGACGGCGGAGGCCGACCAGAAGCCCTCGGGCTACAAGACGAAGCACGTCATCTTCGTCGCCCTCGCCGGCGGCGTCAGGGCCCGGGAATACCTCGGGATGGCCAACAACGCCCCGAACATCCACAAGATCATCCAGCAGGGGTGCGTCATCCCCGCGACGCAGGTCGCGAACCTCGGCCACTACGCCGCGGCGCTCGCCATGTTCACCGGCGTCCCCGAGAACATGGGGATCCGCGAGAACCAGCGCGGCGACTACCCCACGATCTTCGAATACCTGCGCAAGCAGAAGGGCCTCCCCGGCAAGGAGGTCTGGCTCTCCGCGAGCGGCGGCGCCCAGCAGCTCAACATCGCCTACTCGCTCGACTCCGACCACGGCCAGAAGTACGGCGCGAACCTCGTCTCGAGCGACGGGATCTTCAACGCGGAGTTCAAGGAGATCGTCGACGCCTTCGGCCGTCCGGAGCTGCCGAACGACGACGACGCGAAGACGCTCTCCGAGATCCGCGCGGCGATGGACGCGGAGCTCGCCACGCGCGTGAAGGACGGGAACGCGATGAACGACGCCGAGACGGCGCGCAAGGTGGAGAGCTTCATCCTCTCCGAGATCTCGAAGAACACGACGCGCCTGACCGGCCCGGGCGCCGAGGACGTGAAGACCCTCCGCGTCGGGATGAACATCATGCGGATCTTCCGGCCGACGTTCATGGGGTTCATGCTCACGAACGCCGACGTGGCGCACGGGAGCTACAACGCCTACGTCGAGGTCGTGCGCCGGAACGACGACGAGATCGGGGCGATCTGGAGGGCGGTGCAGGCCGATCCGGAGCTCAAGGACTCGACCACGATCATGATCTGCCCCGAGTTCGGCCGCGACAAGGACCTGAACCAGCGCAACGGCCTGGACCACGGGGACGGGTCGAACGACCTGAACCACGTGGCGATGGTCGCGGCGGGCCCCGACTTCAAGAAGAACCAGGTGATCCAGAACGCCTGGCGCTCCTACGACGCCTGCGCGACGATCGGGCAGCTCCTCGGAGTGAAGCCCGAGCGCTCGAAGGGCAAGGCCATCAAGGACCTGTTCGCCTAGGCTCGCCTCCGGAGAGACCCATGTCCGATCGCGTCGTCGTCTGCGCAGGTACCAAGAGGGGCCTCTTCCTCCTCGAGTCCGACTCGGCACGCGCTCGCTGGACGTTGAGCGGCCCGTTCCTCAAGGGATGGGAGATCTTCCACGCCGTCGTAGACACGCGAGGCACGCCGACGATCCACGCCGCGTCGGTCCAGGGGAGCTTCGGGACGAACGTGATGACGGGCGACCTGCGCGGACGGAAGTTCCGCGCGGCCAAGCACCCGCCCGTGCCGCCGAAGCTCCTCCCGTCGCACCTGAAGACGATCCGCAAGTGGGGCATCTCCACCGCCCCTCGCGTGTGGCACCTCCAGCCGGGCCGCCTCTCCGAACGGGGCGTGCTCTATGCGGGGACCGCGCCGGCCGGGCTCTTCCGCAGCGACGACAACGGTCGGAGCTGGGAGGAGGTCCGCTCGCTGACCCGGCACCCCTCGCGCAAGTACTGGACCCCCGGCGCGGGCGGGATGTGCCTGCACTCGATCCAGCTCGACTTGAGGAATCCGGATCGGATGTACGTCGGGATCTCCTCCGCGGGGTGCTTCCGGACCGACGACGGGGCGAAGACCTGGAAGCCGATCAACCGGGGCGTGGCGACCTTCCCGGGGGCGCCGAAGGAGATCGGCGTCGGGACCTGAGTGCACAAGCTGCTGCTGCACCCGGCGGCGCCGGGTCGCGTCTACCAGCAGAACCACAACGGGACCTACGTCAGCAGCGACCACGGGGAGTCGTGGCAGCGCATCGATCGGGGCCTGCCGACCGACTTCGGGTTCGGGCTCGCGCTCGACCCGGGCAACCCGGGGACCTGCTTCGTCGTCCCGATGGAGCCGCAGCAAGGGACCTTTCGCGCGACGCCGGGGGCGATGCGCGTCTATCGCTACGGCGGGAAGGCAGGCCACTGGACCGCGCTGGGCAACGGACTCCCGTCCTCGGGCGCGTACCTCAGCATCCTGCGCGAGGGGATGGCGTCGGACGGGCTGGACCGGTGCGGGCTGTACGTCGGCACCGGCGGCGGACACCTCTTCCACAGCCCGGACTGCGGAAGGCACTGGAAGACGATCGCCTCGTTCCTGCCCCCGATCCTCTCCGTGACCGCGACGGTGGTATAGCGCGATGGCCGCCGAGGGCGCGGACGTGACGGTCGTCCTGCCGCGCGTGCTCGCCGACGTGCTGGGAGTCGGACGGATGCGCCTTCGGGCCGCGACGCTCCAGGAGGCCCTCGAGGCGGCCTACGCGCGCCACCCCGCGCTGCGCTTCCACCTCTGCGAGGAGTCGGGCGCCTTCCGCGAGCACGTCCTCTGCTTCCACAACGAGACGAGCACGCGCGACCTGGGGACGCTGGCCGTGCGCCTGCGCGACGGCGACGAGATCACGATCCTCCAGGCCCTCTCGGGGGGATAGGCGCGAGGCTACTTCACGGCCTCGACGCGCACGAACAGGAGCAGGCACTTCGACCCGGCGCCGCCGGAGCCCGCCATCGAGACGAGCCACGTCCCCTGGGCGCCCGAGAGCGTCGCGGACTCGCGGGCGCGGACGGCGCCTCCCTCAACGAGCTCCAGACGGAGCTGCGCCGAGATGCCTCCGTCGGGCGCGGGCCGACGCTCCATCTCCGTCGTCGGGTACCCCGACGGGGGCTGGGACGCGACCCGAGCGTGCGCCGCTGCCCGCGTCGCGAACGCTGCGGTCATCTCCAGCTTCACCGTCACCGGCCCTCCCACCTCGGACGGTCGACCCGCGGACTGTTCGGAGCTCACGGGGCACCCGTCCTGGACCTGTCCGCACCATCGATACAGGACCTGGACGCCGTCCCGCCCGGCGCGCCCCGTGAGGTCGGCCAGCAGCGCGGAGGCGTCCCGCGTCTCCTCCAGGCCGTCGGTCGGGGCCTCGATCAGGCGCGCCTCGACGCGGAACGACGTCGCGCCCTCCTCCACGCCCGGGCGGTCCCACTGCCGCACGATGTCGCCGATCCTCCCGATGTTGTTGGCCGTGTCGGTCACGATGACGGTGCCCGCGCTCTCGATCGCCTGGACCATCCTGGGATCGGACGCCTGGCCTTGGATCGCGATGAACGCGCTCCTCGCGTCGACGTACCGGAGCCGCACGACGAGGGTCACGAGGTCGTCCCCCGACGGGATACGCTCCAGGTCGTCCATGGACCGCGCCGGGATCCGCCCCTTGTTGGCGGGATTCGCGATGGGCGCTGTGAAGGGGACCACCTTCCAGACCTCCGCCTCCGCCGAGCCGGTGCGGACCGCCGTGAAGTTGTTCATCTCCAGGACCGAGAGCAGCACGCCGAACAGCTCGGTCTTGGGGATGTCCTGCGTCGAGAGCAGGTACGTCCTCCGCTTCTGGATCTTCTCGTCGTAGAGGAAACGGATGTCGAGCTCGGTGCTGACGAACTGGAGGAGCTGCTCCAGGTCGGTCCCGGGCATGTCGATGGGGACGCGAGTACGTTTCGAGTCGCCCTGCCCGAAGGCGGTCATCGGGAGCAGGAGGAGGACGGACAGGGCAAGTCCCTGGATGCGCATGAGGGCCTCCTGGAGTGGGATCTCGTCGTGGTTGAAACGCCGCCGGCACGGCAGGGTTGGCTTCGAGGCGAAAGCTCCCCAACCCCGTGCCCGCCCCGGGCGTTCCAGGAAGAGGAAGGAGTCCTCGCGCCATGCGCACTTGTCGCCCATGGGTATCGCTGCTCTTCATGACGGTCGCTGTGGCCGGCGACGGGCCTCCCATGGGACGGACGGAGTGGAGGCAGGCGCTCGATCGCCGGGTGGATCGCCTGATCGAGGAGCTTGGAGCGGACGATGTCGACACCCGCGAGCGGGCCTCGGCGGACCTCCTCCCGCTGGCCGACCTCCTGATCGACCGCCTTCGCGGCGTGCTCGCGTCGACGGACGACGCCGAACGGCGGGCAAGGATGGAGGCGCTGATCGACGCGGCGCCCGGGCTCGCACGGGAGGCGGAGACGCTTGAGCAGTTGCTACGGGCGGGGCGGGTGTCCGCGGAATGGGACCCGTCGTCCCTTCCGTGGACGACGGCCCATCTGGCGAGTCGGCGCGTCCTCCAGATGGACCTCGCGGACCCGTCGATCGCCGGGCGAATCCGCGAGCGGTTTCCGTCGGCGGTCCGTCCGCCGATGCTCGCCGAGGCGCTCGTCCTGCGCATGGAGGACCGATCGCCGTTCGTCGCGGCCGGGGCGTGCCGCATGCTCGGGCTCCTCGAGGTCCGCGAGGCGATCCCGATGCTGCGCGATTGGCTCTCCCATCCGTTGCGCTGGGTGGCCGTGGCCGCGGTCGAGGCGCTCTTCTCGTTTCCAGACCCGGACCTCGCGCCCCTGCTGATCGACGACTCTGCGCTCCACGTGACCTCGGACAGGGACCGCGCCGTCGCCGAGGTGCGGAGGGCAGCGTGGCTCGTGGAGGTGCGCCGTCGGCGAGGCTGGGTCAACGTGGCCAGCGTGCTTGCCTCCGACCCGCGCTGGGACGCGTCCCTGTCTCTCGACGTACCGCGGTTTCACGCCGAGCGATCGGACGAGACGGCCGACCCTCGCTCTCCCCAGCTCCCGGGGCCGTCCGACGTGGGTCCGCCCGACGGCCCGTACGACCCCGAGATCGACTCCGGACCCCTCGACGCCATGGAGGAGCAGCCGTCTGACGAATCGTATTACCCAGGCCCCCGGTAGCCCCTTGTAAACGCTGCGAACGCCCGCCCGCCGTGCAGCCTCCCCCCGCGGCCGCCCGCAATCCCCTGCGTCGTTACACACTGTTACAGAGCCGACATGAGCCGGACACACCCGAAAGGCATACTTCCACCGCATGAGGAAGGTGATCTTCGCGGTGGCGGTCCTCGGGACGGGGGCGCTGGTCCTCGCGTTCGCGAGGCGCGGGAGGGAGGTGCGTCCCCAGGCCGAGGTCGTCCGCGTCGAGCGCCGTTCGATCGGCGCCGTCGTCAAGGCCACGGGCGTCGTGAGGCCGATGAGCGGCGCGGAGGTCCGTGTCGGATCCCGCGTCTCCGGGGTCGTGAAGCGTCTCCTCGTGCGGATCGGCGACCACGTCGAAAGGGACCAGCTCCTCGCGGAGCTCGACGCGACCGACCTCGCCGCGAGGCGCGACCAGGCGGCCGCGGCGCTCGCCTCCGCGCGCGCGGCCCTGAGCTACGCCTCCGCTGATCTGGAGCGCAACACGAAGCTCGCCGAGGACCGGCTCATCTCGCCGGGGGAGCTCGACCTCCTCCGGCGCGCGCGCGCCGTGGCCGAGGCCGAGGTCGCCGAGGCGCAGGCCAGCCTCGAATTCGCCCGCATCCAGGTCGGCTGGACGCGCATCCACGCGCCGATCGCCGGCGTCGTCGCCTCGATCTCCACGCAGGAGGGCGAGACCGTCGCGGCGAGCCTCTCGGCGCCGACGTTCGTCACGCTCCTCGACCCCTCCCGCATCGAGGTCCGCGCGTACGTCGACGAGACCGACGTCGGGCGGGTCCGGACCGGCCAGAAGGCGAGCTTCACCGTCGACACCTTCCCCGAGGAGGCCTTCGAGGGCGTCGTCACCACAATCCACCCGCAGGCGGAGATCCGCGACAACGTCGTCAACTACGTCGCCGTGGTGACGTTCGATCCCCCGCGCGACCGGACGCTCCGGCCTGAGATGACCACGACCGTGCGGATCGCCATCGAGACGCGCGATGGGGTGCTGGCCGTTCCGCGAGGCGCGGTGCGGCGCGAGGGGGGGCGGACGTTCGTCCTCTCGCCGCGAGGAGGCTCCTCCTTCCGCCGATGGGTGACGACAGGGGCGAGGGACGGGGACTGGTGGGAGGTCACGCAGGGGCTCGGCGAGGGGGACGAGGTGCTCGTCGGGGATGTCGAGGAAGAGCCATGATCGAACTCCAGGGGATTGCGCGGAGGTACGAGCGGCCCTCGGCCGAGCCTGTCCGCGCGCTGGACGGTGTCTCACTCCGCATCGAGCGGGGGGAGTTCGTCGCGGTCGTCGGGACCTCGGGGTCTGGAAAGACGACGCTCATGAACGTCATCGGCCTGCTCGACCGCCCCACCGAGGGGACCTACCGGTGGGACGGCCGCGACGTCTCCGGTCTGGACGTGCGCGAGCAGGCGCGCCTCCGCAACCGGAGCATCGGATTCGTCTTCCAGGCGTTCCACCTGCTCCCGAAGGCGAGCGCCGTCGAGAACGTGGAGCTGCCACTCCTCTACTCGGACCGCGAGGAGATCAGGGGGCTCGGCCTGAAGGCGCTCGCGGCGGTCGGCCTGGCCGACCGGGTCGACCACCGGCCGTCCGAGCTGTCGGGCGGCCAGCAGCAGCGGGTCGCGATCGCTCGGGCGCTCGTGAACGAGCCGGAGCTGATCCTCGCCGACGAGCCGACGGGAAACCTCGACGCGAGTTCGGCCGGGGAGGTCATGTCGATCTTCGAGGAGCTCCGCCGCGCGGGGCGGACGGTCGTCCTCGTGACGCACGACGCGACGCTGGCGCGTCACGCGGGGCGGGTCATCCACATCGAAGGCGGTCGGATCGTGGAGGACAGGTCATGAACCGACTCCTCGCGCACAGCCTTCGCACAGCCGCCCGGCACAAGCTGCGCAGCGCCTTCATGATGCTGGGGAGCTTCGTGGGCGTGGCCGTGCTCGTGCTGGTCGTCTCGATCGGCGAGGGCGCGGACCGGAAGATCCAGTCGACCCTGCGCCAGCTCTTCAGCGCCTCGTCGATCGTCGTCGTGTCGGGCGGCGGGCGGTTCATGGGCGGGCCCCGCCCGGACGGCCCGAGGCTGACGCTGGACGACATCGAGGCGGTGGTCTCGGAGGTCCCCGACATCGAGGTCTGGGACCCGCAACAGGCGATCCCGGAGGCCCAGGTGCGTTTCGGCGACACGGTCGCGACGGCGCGCGTCGTCGGGCAGTCGGAGCGATCCGAACGCGTCTGGGACCGCGGGGTGACGAGCGGAGAGTACTTCGACACGGCCGCCGTCACGAGCTCGGCGAGGGTGGCGCTGATCGGCGAGACGACCGCGCGGGAGCTCTTCGGGTCCGGAGACCCCGTGGGCGCGGAGGTCCTCGTCGGATCGGTCTCCTTTCGTGTCATCGGGGTCCTCGAGCCGCTGGGTTGCGACGCGCACGGCATGGACCGGGACGACGAGGTGATCGTCCCGATCTCGACCGCGATGCGCAGGCTGATGAACGTCGACACGATCCTCTCGGCGAAGCTCCTGGTGCGGGACGCAGCACGGGTGGAGGAAGCGGGCAGGGAGGTCCGCCGGACACTCCGCGAGCGGCACGCGCTGACGGAGGGACAGCCCGACGATTTCCACCTCATGACCCCGGGTCAGGTGCAGGGCATGGTGTCCAAAGTCCGTCAGGTCTTCTTCGTCCTGCTGCCGCTCGTCTCGGCCCTGTCGCTCCTCGCGGGCGCGGGCGTGGCGACGACGCTGATGCTGTCCTCCGTGAACGCGAGGACCGCCGAGATCGGGCTCCGCTGCGCGGTGGGCGCGAGGCCGCGGGACATCCTCACCCAGTTCCTCCTGGAGACGGCTGTGACGCTGGTCGCCGGAGGCGTGGCGGGAGTGGTCGTGGGGAGCGCGATCGCGCAGCTCATCGCGAACCGGATGGACCTGGGGCTGGTGCTCTCGTGGAAGGCGGCGCTCCTGGGCCTGGCGCTGTCCGCGGGGACGGGCCTGCTCGCCGGCGTCCTGCCGGCCCGGCGCGCCGCGCGGCTCCAGCCGGCCGAGGCGCTTCGATGAGGTCCCGCCGCCTCCTGCAGTCCTCGGTCCGCGCCCTCCTCGCGCAGAGGACGCGCTCGGCGCTCGCCGTATCGAGCGTGGCCGTCGGGGTCGCCGCCGTGCTCCTGGCCGGCGCCCTCGGGGAGGGGGCCGAGGCGGAGGTGCTCCGTAGCATCGAGGACATGGGCACGAACGTGCTCGTCGTCCGGCCGGCCCAGGTGAGGAAGCAGGTCGCGCGACGGCAGGTGCGCGGGCTGGCGACCAGCCTCGTCCCCGACGACTGCGAGGCGATCCTGGGGCTCGCCCTGGTTGAGGAGGCCGTGCCGTCGATCTCCGGGACGCTCAGGGTGAAGGCGGACGGCGCGAGCCTCAACGCCACCGTGGTGGGAACCACGACGGCCTTTCCGGATGTCCGGAGATTCCGGCTCCGCGCGGGACGCTTCTTCGACGAGGACGACGACCGGGTCGCGCGCCGCGTCGCCGTGCTCGGATCGCGCGTGGCGGAGACGCTCTTCCCTGGCGAGGACCCGACCGGCCGGGTCGTCCGCCTCCGAGGCGTGCCGTTCGACATCGCAGGCGTCTTCGAGTCGAAGGGGGTGACGGCCGACGGATCCGACGAGGACAAGCAGGTGGTCATCCCGCTCCGGACGGCGCAGCGTCGCGTCTTCAACGTCACCTGGCTCGACTCCGTGTTCGTGGGAGTCCGGGACGCGGGTGACATGGGGAGGGCCCAGGCGGAGATCGACGGGCTCCTCCGGGAGCGCCACCGCCGCCCGGACGACTTCGCCGTCCAGGATCGGACCCGGTTCCTCTCCGCGCGGAGGGAGACCGCCGAGTTCCTCGGCCGGTTGACGACGGGGCTCGCGGCGGCGGCGCTGCTCGTCGGCGGGACGGGGATCCTCGCGCTCATGCTGCTCTCGGTGAAGGAGCGGACCGGCGAGATCGGATTGCGCATCGCGGTAGGAGCGACGCCGAGGGACGTTTTCGTACAATTCCTCGCGGAGGCCACGGCGCTCGCGCTGGGGGGCTGGGTCCTGGGGGCCGCGATCGGAGGCCTCGGTGCCGCGGCCGTCCGCGCAACCACGGGCTGGAGCGCGCCGATGTCGGCGCAGGCCGTGGCGGCCTCGTTCGCGATGGCCGCGGTCCTCGGCCTCGGGGCCGGGGCGGTCCCCGCGAGGAAGGCCTCTCGCCTCCCGCCGAGCCAGGCCCTATCATCGTGAGCCCATGGGAACGAGCGTCCTCATCATCGACGACGACGAGCGGCTTGGGGCGTTGCTGGTCGAGTACCTCGGCCCGCTCGGCTTCACGGTCGCGACGGCGGCGCACCCCGACGACGGGCTGCGGAAGCTGAGGGCCGACCCGCCGGACGTCGTCGTGCTCGACGTGATGCTCCCGGGCCAGGACGGGTTCGCCGTCTGTCGCAGGATTCGGGAGACGAGCGGCGTGCCGATCATCATGCTGACGGCGCGGGGGGACGTAGCGGACCGGATCGTCGGGCTGGAGCTGGGCGCGGACGACTACCTGCCGAAGCCGTTCGAGCCGCGGGAGCTCGTGGCGCGGATGCAGGCGATTCTGCGCCGCGGCGCGAGGACGGAAGGCGGGGACACGATTCGAGTCGGCCCGCTGGAGGTGAACGGGGCGACCTGCACGGCCCGGCTGGAGGGCCGCGAGCTCGCCCTGACCACGGCCGAGTTCAAGCTGCTGACGCTCCTCGTGAAGAACCGCGGGAGGGTCCTGACGCGCGACCGGATCCTCGAAGAGACGCGGGGCCTCGACTGGGAGGCGTTCGACCGGTCCGTCGACATCCTGGTGAGCCGCCTCAGGCACAAGCTGGGGGACGACCCGCGGCAGCCCGAGTTCATCAGGACGGTGTGGGGCGTGGGATACAGCTTCATCGGGGGCGATCGTGATTGAGCGCCTCCGCCGCTCCGTGTTCGCCAGGCTCATGGCCATCATGGCGGTCATGGCCGTGAGCGTCCTGGTGATGGTGGGCGGGTTCTTCCTGCTCATCGTCGGTCCGGGCTTCGGCCCATCGCACGAGCTGCACGACAGGCTGGTGGGCCTGCTCCTCGCGCTGATGGCCGCCGTCTTCGTCGTCGCGCACGTGGTGCTGCGGCGGTCGCTCAGGCCGCTCCGGTCGCTGCAGGAGGGGGTCGCTCGGCTGGGCGAGGGGGACCTGGACGTCGTGGTGCCGAACCGGACGCGGGACGAGTTCGGCGACCTGACGGAGGCCTTCAACCGGATGGTCGGGCGGGTGCGGGAGATGGTCAGGGCCCGGGACCAGCTCCTGCTCGACGTCAGCCACGAGCTGCGCTCTCCCCTGACGAGGATGAAGGTAGCCCTCGCGATGCTGCCGGAGGACGACAAGACGCAGCGGCTCAGGACGGACGTCGGCGAGATGGAGGCGATGATCACGGAGCTGCTCGAGCTGGAGCGCCTGAGGTCCGGTCGGGCGATCGAGGCGAGGCGGCAGGACCTGGTGCCGCTGGTGCGCGAGGTGGCGGGCTCCTTCGAGCAGACGCCGCCCGGCGTGAGGTTCTCGAACACGCCCGCGGAGGCCTGGGCGGAGGTCGACTCGGAGCGGATGCGCACGGTGCTCCGGAACCTGCTCGAGAACGCGATCAAGTACTCGCTCCCGGACAGCCGACCGGTCGAGGTGTCGGTGGCGGAGGAGGGCGCGCGCGTCGTGATTCGCGTCCAGGACGATGGTCCTGGGGTCCCGTCGGAGGACCTCGGACAGCTCTTCGAGCCGTTCTTCCGCGTCGATCGATCCCGTTCCAAGAAGACGGGCGGATACGGCCTGGGGCTGAGCATGTGCAAGCGCATCCTGGAGGCCCACGGCGGCGGGATTGCCTTCGAGAACCGCCCCGGGCGAGGCGCCTGCTTCACGCTGACTCTGCCGCGGGCCCCCTCGGCGTCCTGAGGGCCGCTCGTGGGCCAAGGCGCGCCGTTTCCCTGACCTCTCAGAATTCCGCAAAACACACACAAGGAATGCCTGGAGGGCGCACACCGGTGAGGCATGATGGTGCGCAAGTCCCGTGGAGGGCCTTCCATGGACAGCTCGCCCTGCCCCTCCCGCCACCCGTGCATCCTCGCCGCCCGGGACAGTAAACGCGGCGCCGGCCGCCTCCACGCGCTGGCGCTGGTCCTCTCCTGCCTGTCCTGCGCATCCGCCCAGGCGCAGTCCAACTGGCAGATGTTTGGCGGCAACCCCCAGCACACCGGGCAGAATACTGCCGACACCGGTGTCCCGCCGCTCACCCCCGCGTGGTCCGTGACCTTCACCTATGACCCTCTTCCGCTCTCCGCATTGAGCCCGGCTGTCGTCGAGGGTGGTCGCGTGTTCATCACGCAATTGTCCGACAATCGGGTTCCGTCCAGGTTGAATCTCTGGGCGCGGAACTCGGTCGACGGAACGGAAGCGTGGCGCCGAAGCTTTTCCTCCTATCAGGAGCTCGGCCAACCAAGCGTAGTTGGCGGTCAGGTGTACGTGCAGAGCCAGGCGGCCGGATCGAACAACGACTTCCTGTGGAGCATTGACGCCGTCGGTGGCACGGCGTCGTGGTCGTCCCCCATCAACTCGCAGAATGAGGAATTCTGGGCGCCCACGGTTGCGGACGGCGGGGTGTTCGTCAACGGCGGTACCTACGGCGGCCTCTATGGCTTCTCGATGACCGGCGTCCAGCGCTTCTTCACATCGCTTGACCAGGACGACCGGTGGACGCCCGCCTACAACAATGGCACCCTCTATACCTTCACAGGGCCCACGTTTTATGGCGTCGGCCAGTATGGAAAGGTCCGCGCCGTCAATCCGACCAACGGGGCGATCCAGTGGACCATGGACATCAACTGGAACTGGGACGCCTACGAAATGAACACGTCGCCGGTAGTCGGCAACGGACTCCTTTACATCTGCGCACCGCCCGTGCTCTACGCCATCAACCCGGCGACCCAGACGATTGCCTGGCGGATCGATGGTTTCAACTTCACCGGGACGCCGGCGGTCGCGAACGGCATGGTGTATGCGATCGCGAACGGGAGGCTGCAATGTCGAAACGCCACGACCGGAGCGCTGCTCTGGAGCTTCAGCGGGGACAATGCACTGTCGTACCCGCCTGTCGTTGGCAACGGAGGGTACATCTACGTAAGTAGCGGCAATGAGTATCAGAGCACCAGCAGGAACACTTTCGCGGTGGACCCACAGAACGGGGCGCAGGTCTGGACGACCGGCGTCGGCGGTTGGCTCTCAATCGCCGACGGGAAGCTCTTCATCTCGCAGCCCTCAGGCGTGCTCTCCGCATTCTCTATGACGCCTTCCGCTGCGCTTCCCCCTCCGACCATCCCCCCGCCGTACCAGCCACCGCAGTTGCCACCCCCGGTCCCGTCGCCGTCGAACTGGCCGACATTCGGGGGGAACAACCAGCACACAGGCTTGAATGCGGGAGAGACCGGCACGCCCCCGCTGACACAAGCGTGGTCAATCGGTCTCTCGTCCGCGGGTCTGAGTTCGGCGGCGATTCAAGATGGCAGGGTGTTCCTTTCCGGTTGGGACCCCTCCCGCCGGGAGTTCTGCCTGTGGTCGCGATTCGCCACAGACGGTGTGGCCGCATGGACATACGGCTTTGGCGAAGTCTCGTCTATCGGTCATCCGAGCGTAGCCGGTGGCCGCCTCTACGTCGTGGAGAGCAACCAGTCGCCCATGACCCAGCTCTTCTGCATCGACGCGTGGCAGGGGACCAGGATCTGGTCCTCCGTTGTAGATTCTTCGCAGTGGGGGAGCTACTGGGCGCCCCTGGTTGAGGGTAGCGCGGTCTACACTGCAGGTGGCTACAACGGGGGGATGTACGGGTTCTCGACGTCGGGCAACCAGCTCTGGCTCCTCAACCAGCCGCCACTGGAGGCTGAGTGGACGCCGGCGTACGACGGCGGCAACCTGTACGCGTTCATGTACAACAGCGGAGGCAACTCGCTGCTGCGCTCTCACAACCCGTCCACGGGCGCCACAACCTGGAGCATGAGCGTCGCGGGGAATGCGTGGTGGGGACGGAATGCCGCGCCGGTGGTGGGCGGGGGCCTCATCTACCTGAATGCCAGGCCCAACCTCTACGCCGTGAACCCCAACACGCAGGCGATCGTGTGGAGTGCAAGCGGCACGACGACCTCCGGCACGCCGGCCTATGCGAACAACGTCGTGTACTCGATCTTGTCGGGCACGCTCCAGGCGCGGGCGGCCGCGACCGGGGCGCTGCAGTGGACCTTCCTAGGCGATTCTGCGCTGACGTACCCACCCGTCGTCGCGAACGGGTTCATCTACGCGGCGAGCGACAACAACGTCTACGCGGTCGAGGCCTCGACGGGCACGCTGGCATGGACTGCCGCTGGCGGCGGGTGGCTGTCCATCGGTGGAGGCCGGCTGTTCGTCGCCCGATCGACCGGCACGCTGACGGCGTACCGCCTCACCATCGACGAGGTGGCGCCCAGCGTCCCCACGCTCGCGTCCCCCGCCAACGGCGCGCTCGTCCCCTCCACGACCGCGACGCTCACGTGGAACGCCTCCACCGACAACATCGGGGTGACGGGATACCAGGTCCAGGTCGCGAGCGACCCGCAGTTCGCGGCGCTCCTGTACTCCACGACGACAGCATTGACGAGCGCGACGACGAGCGTCCTTCCGGAGGGGCCGCACTTCTGGCGCGCGCGCGCGACGGACGCGGCGGGCAACTTCTCGGGATGGAGCGCCGTGTGGACCTTCACCACCGACGTCGTCCCACCGACCGTCCCCGCCCTGCTCTCCCCCGCCGACGGAGGGGTCGTGCCGACCCCGGCGGTCGCGCTCGCCTGGGGCGCCTCGACCGACGCGGGCTCGGGAGTTCAGGACTACGACGCCCAGGTCGCCAGCGACGACGCCTTCGCGGGGATCGAGTGGTCCGCCACGCTGGCGTCCACCGGCGCGACGACGAGCGACCTGGCGGACGGCGCCCACTTCTGGCGCGTCCGCGCGAGGGACAGCATCGGCAACCTCTCCGCCTGGAGCGCCGTACGGACCTTTACCGTCGACACCGCGTCGCCGACAGGCCCGACGACGACCGGGCCGTCGGAGGGGGCTACTTCGACGACCGCGAGGCCCCTCCTGACCTGGTCCGCCGTGGGCGACCCGTCGGGCGTGACATACGAGGTCGAGGTCGCGGCCTCGAATCCGATCTCTGCCCCGATCGAGGCACTGATCGCGGGGCTGGCATCCCCCGAGTGGCGCACGTTGCGCCTGCCAGACGGCACGTTCTACTGGCACGTGCGCGCGGTCGACGGAGCGGGGAACGCCGGCCCGTGGTCCGCCACGATGTCGTTCGTCGTCTCCAGCCAGAAGGGGTTCTACGTGGGCGTCGGCTCGGGCGGAGGAGGGCTCGTCGCCCCGTTCCAGGGCGGTGCCGCGAACTACGCGGCCCGTCCGCTCTACACCGTCCCCTGGTCGGCCTACGACTCGGCGGTCGGCGAGACGCGCCCGGCCGCGGCGGACCTCTACGGAGACGGGCGAACCCAACTCGTCGTCGGCTTCGGGAGGTACCCGGCTGCCGGAGGCTGGCTCGTCGTCCTCTCCGACTCGGGGGGCGCCCTCTCCGTCATCCGGTGGGTTCGGGTCAACTGGACCAACTACAACCAGGCGAACGGGGAGACCTGGCCCGCCTGCGGGGACATCGACGGCGACGGGCGCGACGAGATCGTCGTCGGCCTGGGGACCTACACGTCGGCCGGCGGCTGGTTCACGGCCTTCGACGACGGCGCGGCCGGGTTCGCCTCCCTCGGCTGGAGGCGCGTGAACTGGCCGCAGTACAACGCGCTCGACGGTCAGACGCGGCCCAGCGTCGGCGACCTGGACGGGGACGGAGCGAGCGAGGTCGTCGTCGGGCTCGGGAGGTACCCGGGCCAGGGCGGCTACGCGTACACCTTCACCTCGCGGTCGATGGCGGCGTCCGGCAACGTGCGTGTGGGCTGGTCCCGCTACAACGCGGCGAACGGCGAGACATGGCCGGCGTGCGGAGACGTCGACGGCGACGGCCGCGACGAGATCTGCCTGGGGCTCGGGGCCTACCCCACGGCCGGAGGGTGGATGCAGTACCTCGACGACGCGACCAACGCCTTCGCGCCGCTCGGGTGGGTGCGCGTGAGCTGGACCCCGTACAACGCCGCCTCCGGCGAGACGCGGCCCTCGCTGGGACACCTGACGGGCGTCTCGGGGCAACAGACGGTCGTCGGGCTCGGCCCGAACGCGGGGGCGAACGGATGGGTGCCGATCTACGACCGCGCTCCTGGGTTCGCCATCCTCGGCTGGAGGCAGGTCGGAGACGCCGCCTATGGCGCCTCGAACGGCTCGACTCGCCCCAGCGCGGGGAAGTAAGCCGACGGTCCCGTCTCTCCCGACGGCGCGCCTATCGCAGGCCCGCGGAGAGCAGGAGTTCGTGCGTCCAGCCGCGGTCGTCCCCGGAGAGCGGGGGCACGGGCTCACCGCGGTAGTCGAGGCTCAGGTCGTAGGCGGCCCGCTCGTACTGGGCGTGGAGGATCGCGCCGAGATCCACCTTCGGCTCCTTGTCGCCGCGACGGAGCGGCAGCGCGAACGTCGGGATCGAGTCGCGCACGCCGAATCCGTAGAGGTCGGCCTTGGGGCGCCGGTCCGCGCGGCTGACCAGGACGCGGTAGTCCGAGGTCACCTTCGGCCCCTCCAGCGGCATCCGCGGGCCGGCCCGCAGGAGGTCGATCTCCACCAGGTGCGTGAGGCTCTCGAAGACCCGCAGCCGCCGGTCGAGGTACCTCCTCCGCCCCCGGCCGGGCAGCTTGTTCGAGGGGGAGAGGACCTCGAGGACCGTGATGACCTCCCCCGAGCCGACCGCCCGCACCTTCAAGTAGGTCTCCCTGACGAAGTCCGGCACCGGGATGCTCACCTCGATGGGGCCGGAGCCCGACGGACTCGTCGAGTAGCGCTTCCCGCCGTCGTCGCGCACCACGTTGATGTCGGGCCGACCGAAGAACTCGAGGCCGCCCGGCTCCGCCAGGTAGGTCCGCTGTTCGAGTCGCACGTAGTAGCTCGGACGGAGCAGCGGGCCCAAGGTGTCGCGGATGGCCGCAATGAGCGCATTGTGCACGTCGGGCCAGATCGACTGCCCCTCGAGGTACGGGTCCATCCCAGGAAACGGCGTCTTCATTCTGCTGCGATTGTAGTCCTGTCGGGAGGACCCCGCAAGGCGGAGGCGTCCTCAACTCTTGCGCCGGACGCGCGGGGCGTGATCTAATGTAGAGGCACATGCGCCCCGCCATCGCAATGGTGCTGATCACGCTCGTCGTCTGCCTCCTCTGGGGCACTCTCGGGGCCGAAGACCGCCCGCCCCAGGACGCCCCCAAGAAGGAGGGCGGCAAGAAGGACCTCCGCGCGAAGAGTGACGACGCGAGCGACGGGTGCCTCAAGTGCCATCTCGGCATCGAGGAGATGCACCCCAACCCGCACCTCGGGTGCGTCGACTGCCACGGCGGCAACGCCCAGGCGAAGACCAAGGACGAGGCCCACGTCAAGCCGAAGCAGAACGTCCCGAACGACGAGCGCACCCTCCCCTACGACTACGACCCCGCCTACCTGCGATTCGTGAACCCCGCCAACCTCCGCGTCGTCCACGAGGCGTGCGGCTTCTGCCATGACAAGCAGATCCAGAGCCTCGAGAAGTCGCTCCACGGAACGACCGCCGGGCACCTCTCCGACGGCCTCTATGAGAACGGCGCCTCCCCGAACAAGCGGACGTTCTTCAGCATCTTCCCCGTCTCAGACAACGACGGCGAGGTGCCCGCGAACGGCCTCGCGTCGCTCCGCCAGATCCCGCCGTTCAGCGACGGCGCCCCGAAGGACAAGATCGCGACCCACTTCCAGGACACGCCCCGCAAGAACTGCATGCGCTGCCACCTCTGGAGCCGCGGTCAGGCCGTGCAGGGGCGCCTGGGGCAGGACGGAGACTACCGCAGCGAGGGGTGCGCCGCCTGCCACGTGACGTACGACGACACGGGGCTTACGAAATCCGGCGACCGCACCATCAAGAAGTTCGAGCCTGGCCACGCCCTCATCCACCGTTTCACGAGCTCCATCCCGACGCAGACCTGCGTCCACTGCCACTACGGCGACGCCGCCATCGGCCTCCAGTTCCGCGGGATGGCCCAGCTCGTCCCCGGGATGCCCTCCGGGCCCGACGTGCCAGGCTCGACGCCCGTCCGCCTGAACGGCACGTTCTACCTCTCCGACCAGAAGGTCACTCCCCCCGACATCCACCACGAGAAGGGGATGGCCTGCATCGACTGCCACACGATGAAGGACGTGATGGGCGACGGAAACGCCTACGGCGCGATGGAGCACGCCGTCGAGATCGAGTGCATCGACTGCCACGGGACGCTCGCGGAGCGCGCCACGGGCGTCACGCAGCGCGGGACGAAGCTCGAGCACGTCCGAGTCGAGGACGGAAAAGTCTTCCTCAAGGGGAAGATCGACGGCAAGGACCACCGCGTGAAACAGGTGATCGACGTCGTGCGGAAGGGGAGCCCCGACTTCAGCCAGAACGCCTCGGAGGCGATGACGAAGGCGCACCTCGACAAGATGGAGTGCTACGCCTGCCACATGGGGTGGACGACCAACTTCTTCGGGTTCCACTTCGACCGGAACGAGGCGTTCCAGCAACTCGAGATCCTCGCGGGGGACCGGACCCCGGGACGCACGAACACGCTGGAGAAGGTCTTCGCGACGTTCCGCGGCTTCTACCTCGGCGTGAACAGCGAGGGTCAGGTCGCGCCGTTCATGGTCGGCTTCTCGACGTTCACGACGGTCCACGGGAAGGACGGCCGCTACATCCTCGACCAGGCGATGCCCGAAACGGCCGCGGGGCTCTCGGGGATGACGATGATCCACCACCAGGTCCACACGACGCGACCGCAGGGCCGGGCCTGCATCGAGTGCCACCGCAGCTCGACGACATGGGGGATGGGGTCCTCGAACTTCCGCCTGACGCGCGACTTCGGCTTCGCGACGACGACGCAGGGGCTGGAGGTGATCGGCGTCGACCGGCGCAACATCGAGCGGTCGCTCATGGTCGCCACGCTCCCGCTCAAAGGGGCCGTGGACGTCGCGCTGGCGACCGATCCGGTCCAGGCCCACGCGCGCGAGGGGTACGTCGCGTGCGGCGAGAACGGCGTCGCGGTCGTCGACCTGCGCGTGCCGACCTACCCGAGGCTCAAGGCGCGGATCCCCACGGCGGACGCGCGCGGAGTGCTCGTCGCGGGGACGCACCTCTTCGTCGCGGACGGCGCGGCGGGGGTGAAGGTCTACGACGTGTCGGACCCCGCGAAGCCCAAGGCGGTCTCGGAGGTGAAGACGCAGGAGGCGCGCGGGCTCTACCTCCAGGGTCTGTACCTGTACGTCGCGGACGGGCCGGGGGGGCTCAAGATCGTCGACGTGGGCGACCTCGCGGCGCCCAAGGTCACGCAGGATGTCAGGCTCGGGGGCAACCCCGACGACGCGAAGCGCGTCGTGGTCTTCTTCCACTACAGCCGCCCCGCCCCCACGCTCAAGGAGGGGCGCACGCGGGCGCGCCAGGTGGCCTACGTCGCGAACGGCTCCAAGGGGATCGCCGCGGTCGACGTGACGGAGCCGACCAACCCCTCGCGGATCCAGGCGTACGCGAAGTTCCTGGGCGACCCCAAGGCGCTTGACGTGGTCTCGCTGACCGTGAACACGCACTACGACATCGGGAGCGAGGGAGGGAGGATCCCGAGCGTCGAGAACGACTACCTCTACGGGGCCTACGCGGTCACGGGGGACGACGACGTCCCGAGGTCGTACGTGACGCTGTGGAACGTGAGCGACCCCGAGCACCCGCGCGGCGCGGCCTCCACGGAGCTGCAGACGCCGGACGCGAAGTCCGCGGCGCTCATGAAGGCCTACAACGCGCCGTTCGTCGCGAAGTACGTCCTGGCGGGGTGCGCGGGGCGCGGCGTGATCGTCGACGTGACGAAGACGGGGGACATCTCCAGGGCGGCTTCGATCAACGCAACGGCCTTCACGGGGGGGCTGGTCTTCGAGGAGATGCCGTTCGACCAGATGCTCGACGAGGACGGGAGGCAGCTCAAGGACATCTCGCACGAGGGGGCCCGGTACCTGGGGCGTGACGAGATCCTGAAGATCCTCAGGGTCCCCCTGAAGGGGATGTATCGGGAGAGCGGAAAGTGACGGCTCGCTGGATGTGCGTGGTCCTGATCGCCGCCTCGGCGGCCTGCGCCGAGGACGCCAAGGAGATCGTGGCCAAGGTCCTGGAGAAGTACGACAAGGACCAGAACGGGCGGATCAACGACAAGGAATGCTCGGACGAAATGGTCTTCCAGAAGTACGACAAGAACCGCGATCGCGTCATCACGCGCAAGGAGATCGAGGAGGCGGAGGACCCGCAGAAGGCGAAGGCGGCGGCGATGGCGAGGAAGCCTCGCGGGATCAACGCCTTCATGGAGTTCGACGAGGACGAGGACGGCGAGCTGTCCGGGAAGGAATTCGCGGAGTTCCTGTTCAACGAGCTGGATCGGGACTACACGGACCAGTTGAACGCGGAGGAGCTGGGGAACGGGTACGTCCCGGTGAAGCTGCGCGGGGGGCCGCATCCGCTGCAAACGGAGCGGAAGAAGCAGGACAAGAACGAGAACGGCGTCGTCGACAAGGAGGAGTGGGAGGTCCCGAAGAGCTACTTCGGCGCCTTCGACCAGGACAAGACGAACACGATCTCCAAGGGGGAGCTCGTCCTCGAGGCGCTGGAGTCGATCGGCGGGTTGCCGGGCTTCTCGGGGGTCGACATGTTCCAGCGACGCGACAAGGACAAGGACAAGTACCTCTCGAACAACGAATTCGAGGGGACGCGGGAGCTCTTCGACCGGATTGACACGGACGACGACAAGGCGATCGCGATAGAGGAGTACAACGCCTACATGGACGGGATCCGCGACGTGATGCGGAACGCGGACGACCCCGTCACCCGGTTCGACCTGAACGGCGACGGCAAGGTCACGCGCGCGGAGTTCCCCGGCTCCGACAACTCGTTCACGCGCGCCGACACGAACGGCGATGGCTTGTTGTCCAAGGCTGACCAAGTCCCCCGCCGTTGACGATCCACGGATACGCACAGATGGACACGGATGGGTGGGTGAAGACTGGGGAAGACCGTGCTACCGTCGTCACTCGCGAGCGCTGAACTCCGCGAGAGTACGCGCGTCCCGCAACATGCGATTTGCCTCCTCCCACTCCGGATCGCGCTGGAGTGTCGCCTCCGCGAATTGCTGAGCTTTCGCGTAGTCTCCTGATGCGTAGGCAGTTGCTGCAACCTTGAAGTACTCCGCGGCCGCCAGGTCCAAAGACGTGATTCTCCTATCCTCTGTGGCAGCTCCCCACCCGCGGGGCTCCCGACGGGTGGCTCTCTCCCATTCCTCCTTCGACGGGAATTCGATAGTCCCCTGCGCCTTCTGGGGCGCCAGTTCCTTCGGGTACTTCACCCTCAGTCCTGGGACTCCCGGCGGATCCGGTGGGTCGGCACAGACCGGAAGCATCACGGCACAGTGGATCCCCGATGCGCGCAAGTCGAACCCGGCTCGCGCCGAGTGTCGTGGCTGCGGTGAGGGGGATGTACAGGCCGCGAGCACGGCCGCGGCCGTGGCAATCGAGCAGACCAGCGCTGTCAGAGCACGCCCCATCGATCTCCCCATCGGATCATCGGCTTCCCGAGGGGATCTACTCACGGTTTGACCCGTATTGCCCCTGGCCAGCATGGGTGCTACCATATCCTCAGTTCGGTTAGGAAGCGAGGTGGCGAATGACCACCGAGACGAAGAGAGCGAAAGAAGCGATGGGCCAGGTGCGGGTGACCCTGGAGTTGGCGAACTTCAACGACGAGGAAAACGCCAGACTGGGTGTCGTGATGGAGTCGCAGGTCCGCCGGGCGAGCGTCGAGGCGCTGGTCGACACTGGCGCGACTCAGCTCGTCCTGCCGAAGACCGTGGCTGACCAGCTCGGCCTACGGGTGCTGGGCCGTGTGCCTGTCCGCTACGCGAACGAACAAAAGGCCGTGCGCGACCTGGTCGGCGTGGTCACCGTGACCTTGATGGGCCGCAAGACTCGTGTCGACGCCATCGTCGAGCCTGACAAGACCTACGCCCTCCTGGGGCAGATCCCGCTCGAGGCCCTCGACTTTCACGTCGACCCGAAGGGGCAGCGCCTCATTCCCAACCCCGACTCGCCCGACGCACCGCTGTCCGAGATGCAGTAGCGCCGCGGCCGGTGCCCTGCAGCTCGTCGCCCATCCGTGTCCATCCGTGCGTATCCGTGGATCGTCCCGGCGAGGCCCTCACTTCGCCGCGTTCCAGCGCTCCCACCACTCGCGCCAGGCCTTGTCGTCCATCGACGACGTCACGCCCGTGATGTCGCGGAGCGCCGTCTGGAGGGCCATCTTCCCCAGCGGGTCTTCCTCTTGCGCAAGCGCGTCGAGGAGCCCGGGGACAGCCGAGGGCTCCCCCAGCCCGCCCAGGATCTGCGCGATGGCGATGCGGAGCTGCCCCTTCGCGTTCGCGAGGTGCGCGACCAGCGTCTCGACGTGCCCCGAGCCCACCATCTCGAGCGTCCGCCTCGCGTCCTTCACCTTGTCCAACTCGCCCGAACCGAACGCCTCCAGGCACTTCTCCACGTCCGCCGCCGACAAGAGGTCCTGCCCCTCGAAGACCAGGTCGCTCGTCGAGAGCTGCTCACGCGAGAACATCCCGGTAAACACCGAGAGGTAGAGCCCCGAGAGTTTCCGCCTGAGGAGCTGCCCGTACTCGTCCTTCCTCTCGCCTTTCATCTTCTCCGCCATCTTCGTCAGGTCGTCCGTCGCCGAGAAGAACGCCTCCCCCGCCAGCTCCCGCATCAGGTCCGCCTCCGCCAGGAGCTTGTCCGCGGAGAGCGACACGGCGAGGTTTCTCCAGGCCCCCCACGACTTCGGAAAGTCGACCGCACGGTTCGTCATGACGTAGATCTCGAACGGCATCCCCTGGGGGTAGATGCTCGCCACGCGCGTCGGAATCACGATGTCCTTCGTGCGGAACCTGACGCCCATGGGCCGGAAGCGGCCGTCGAACTGCCCGCCCGTCTCCTCCACGCGCACCTGCACGGCGAGGAAGAGCCACTTCTGGTCGATGTACGCCTGGAAGACCTTCCGCGCGAACTCGTCGTCGGCGTACTTGTAGTGGTTCTCGTCGAGCCAGTTCTGCAGCGCGTCCAGGCGGTCCGCCTTGAGCGTCACGGAGTTGAACACGCCCGCGGCCTGCTTCCGCACGACCTGGACATGCTCCCGCCAGTCGCTCTGCTTGGACTGTTCCGCGAGCATCCCGGCGTCCCGAGGCGCAGCGAACTGGTCGAACTGCCCAGCCGCCCGCGTGACCGCGTCGAAGAAGGCGTGCTGGACCATCCGCACGTCGGGGACGCTCGGGACGGGGAGGATCATCCCGAAGTCCTCCGCCTTCCCCTGGTAGCTCGTCTCGAGGACGAGGTCCTCCCACCCCGCTCGGTGGAAGACGTAGACGCGCTGCGGGTCGACGATCCGGATCTGGTCCGGGTCGGTGCCGCACGGCGGGCACATCGCCGAGGCCGCCGCCACGGCGCCGAACAGGACGATCAGGACGTTCCGGATGCTCATTTCGAGTCCTCCCACGTCGCGAGCACGCCGGCCACCTCGACCGCGCGCTCGCGACAACAACCCTCGGACGCCTCCGAGCGGCGTTTCGCCTCGACGGTGAATCGTTTCCAGGCCTCCCCGGCCTCCTCAGTCGTCAGTCTCCGCAGACCCGGCGCCCCGTCGGGGAAGAAATCGGCCCCGAGGTCCCCTCCGTCCGACGGCAGCGCCCACAGGAAGGCGCGGTACCATTCGTACCCCTCGCCGTCGCCGAAGCGGAAGGACCCCACGAGGAAGGGCACGCCCTCGCACACGGTCTGGCCCGACGGGCCATAGGCGCAGAAGCGCCCCGTGATTCAGAAGCTCATCGTCCAGTGCTGCGGCAGGTCGGACGGGTGCGGCGTGAAGCTGTAGCGGAGGAAGCCGAGCGTGTCAGGCTCGCCCGTCGAGCGGTTGACGCGCACGTCCATCGGACAGGTGAGCGCGTCGGCGATGCGGACGCCCCCCGCGGCATCGACGAGGAACACGACCAGCCGACGGGGGCCTGCCTCCTCGGCGTTCAGGGGGGCGAGGACCGCGAAGACAAGGGCGAGGCTCGCAACGACGGGTCTCATCGGAAGCTCCGTGGTGGCCTCCCCTGGGACGCCGTCCGCGAGGCCCCGGTTCCCAGGTAGAGCTGACCATTGTCATCCACGGTCGCGAGAGGGGACAATGGAAAAACCGACGTCCCGGCGACGCAGGGCCGAGACCCGAGGCTCGGTCCGCACAAGAGGTCCCGTGAGCGAATCGGATGTACGTGATGCGACCCGGCCAGCGGGGCAGCCGTCGGGTCCGGCCGCGGGCCTCCCCAGGGGCGTGTGGGCCGCGTTCGGGCTGGCCATGGCCCTCCGAACGGTCCTGGCGCTCCGCACCGAGGTGATCAACACCGACGGTCCGATGTACATCGGGCTCGCGCGCGTCTTCCTGGACGAAGGAGTGCTCCGCGGGATCGAAAGGTCCGGCTTCGCGCCGGTGTACACCGGCCTGATCGCCCTCGGAGGCGCGCTGGGGCTCCCGCTCCACGTCTCCGCCTATGGCGTCACCTGCCTCCTCGGGTCCCTCGTTGTCTTCCCGCTCTACGCGCTCGCCCGGGCGGCGTTCGACGCGCGCGTCGCCCTCCTGACCGTCTGCCTGTACGCATTCCTCCCCGTGCCCGCCCGCCTCTCGGCCTCGCTGTACACCACGGCGCCGTTCCTCTTCCTCACCCTCTCGTCGCTCGCCCTCTCGGCCCGCCTCGCCCGCGCACCCTCCGCGACATGCGCGCTGGCGGCGGGGTTCACGGCGGCGCTCGCGTACGCGACGAGGCCCGACGGCCTCCTCCTCCTACCGTTCGTGCTCGCGGGGGCGGCCGTGGCGAGCGGCTGGAGGCCCCGGGGCCGCGTGGCCCTCGCCGTCCTCGCCCTGCTCCCCGTGATCGCCCTCGTCGTCGCGCTTCAGCAGGCGGCCGGGACCCCGGAGGCCTCTCCGCTCACGAGGAAGCTCTCGCGCGCGGGCTGGGAGCGGTTCCTCGACGTCCTGGTGCCGACGACGTACGTGCTCAAGAACGTCTGGGAGGACGTCGCCGAGTCGATCTTCGTGCCGTTCATCCCCTTCGCGACGATCGGCTTCCTCGCCTGGGCCCCCCGCGCCGGGCGGATGCTCCGCGCGGCGGCCCTCGCGCTCTGCGTGCTGTGGGTCTTCAGCTTCTTCAAGTACGCGGGGACGACCGGAGGCATGAGCAAACGGTACGCGGCCCCCCTGGCGGTGGTCCTGCTGCCCTGGACCGTGCAGGGGCTCCTCCTCCTGGCCGCGGGCGTGACGTGGGCGACTCGCCGGGCCGCTGCGCAGACCCCTACGGTCGTCGTCGTGCTCGCGTGCGCGGCGTGCGTCCCGAAGCTCATGAGAACGCACGAGGGGGACCGAATCGTGGAGAAGGCCGCCGGAGAGTACCTCAGGACGCTCCCCGAGCCTCGCGGGCCGATCCTGTGCGGGAGCACGTGCGTCCCGTACTACGCCGAGGTCGACACGCGGTCCCTCCGCATTGCGCTTCTGCCGCCAGCGCGAGTCTTCCCGCGCCTCCGGAGGGAAGGGGTCCGCTACGTCGTGCGGGACCGCGGCCTGGTCGGCTTCGCCCCGGAGTTTGCCCGCTCGCTCGGACCGCCCGACGCGACGCTGGTCCGGGAGGTGCGCCTGCCGGGCTGCAAGGACGTCGTGGAAGTCTTCCGCGTCGAGTATCCCGGGTCGTCCGGCGACTGACCCCTCGACTCGCATGGCTCGCTCGGCGTGAACTCCGAGAGCCTGCCCCGAGCGAGCGAAGCGAGTCGAGGTGCTATACATCCCGCCCATCAGCCGCTAGAATGCTCGCCATTCCAGTCGGCCGGAGATCGAGCGCATGGGCGTCGCAATCCACCTGATCGGGAGGCATGACGGCGGTCAGGGCTTCCTTGGGACCGTCGAGGACTGGCTTCGCCAGGAGTGCAAGGACACCTGGATGGCGGGCGGCAGCGTCACGGACGCGGACGGACGCCCCGCCCTGCAGGTCGTCCTCCACCCCACCGCCGAGGCCGTCGAGCTGGTCGCGTGGGACCCCCGCACGCTCGTCGTCTCGGCGAAGACCTCCTCGGTCGGCCCCGGCTACCACATCTACCTCTGCGAGTTGCTCCAGCGCTTGGGCGGCGCGACCGAAATCAAGTGGGACCCGCCCGACGCCGAGCGGGCGAGCGGCGACGACACGGGCTTCTTCCACTCCGGCGACCGCGGCGCCGTCGCCGGCGCGATGCTCGAGTGGCTCCAGTCGAGCGCGAAGCGCGCCCTGGAGATCCTCGACCGCGGCTACGACGGGCTCGGCCTCTCCATGCCGGCCGACTCGCAGTTCCAGCACGAAATGGCGATCTCCACGGTGATGGGCCCGCGTGACCGCGCGTGGCTCGAGCGCGTCGCGGAGGACCCCGGCGCCGGCATCGACGTCTTCCCGTGGTGGGACGAGGGCCTGGGAGCGACCTACCTCCTCGGGCGCGCGACGTGCCAGATGTGGACCGACGTCCGCTGGCGCGAGCCGATGTCGCCCGACGAGAAGACGCTCCTCAAGCAGGTGATCCGCCTCCTCGGCCAGGCGTACCGCCTCGATCCGAGCCTCCCGTACCCGACGCGCGAGTGGAAGGAGATCCTCGGCCTCCTCGGCATCGAGGACCCCTCGGTCGACGAGGCCGAGCAGCGCAGCCCGGTTGCGGAGGACGCCCCGCGGATCGGCTTCCGGCGCCTGCCGGTCCGCGCGCAGCTCTCCGAGGAGTGGACGATCACGGTGCCAGGGTCCTTTGCGACCCGCTACGAAGAGGACGGCCGCTGGACGGCCTTCGAGGCGGGGCGTTCGGTCTCCGTGGCGTGCCAGGCCTCCCGCGCCCACGACGGGTCGGCGGCCCCGGTCGAGGAGATGCTGCAGGGGATCCGCGATCTGGAGGGCGAGCCGCTCGACTTCCGCGGGGAGAGGGCCGTCGGCGTGGCCCGAGTGGCCCCGTCCGCGGAGGGGGAGGGCTGGGTGCTGACGGGGGCCAGCGCGGTCCCTGGGAGCGTCGCGATGTGCTCGATCGCGTTCCGCGACGAGGCGAGGCGCCCCTGGGCCGTCGCGACGTGGCAGTCGCTGGACCACCCCGCGGGCGAGGGCGCCTGACGGGCGAATCCCTTGACACCCCTTCAGGGGGCTTGGTACACGGACGGCTCATGAACCGGTTGGCCCGATCGCTGGCCCTTCTCCTCTACGCCGCTGTCACCATCGGCGGCACGGGCCTCCACCTCCTCGAGTTCACGGCCAAGGAAGGCTGCGCCGCCTGCGTGGGGCCCCAGGACGGCCCCGCGGTCTACGCCCACTGCGCGAACGGCCCCCTCCCCTGTCACGATCGCAACCACGAGCACCACGACCACCCGATCCACCAGCACGAGGACGGCTGCGTCACCTGCAGCGCGTTCTCGAACCAGCAGGTGGAGTCGGAGGCGCCCGACGCCGTCCAGGTCGAGACGAACGGGGCGCCCCCCTCCCTGGCCGCGTCCCTCCCGACCCCGCCGGCCGTCCACCGGCCGCCGGACCGCGCACCTCCCGCGGCCTAGGCGAACGCCAATCCGCACCGGTCGGGAGTCCAATCCAAGTCTCTCAGGAGGGGTCCATGCGGAAGCTCCGCTTCGTCGTGCTCATCCTCGCCCTCGTCTCGCCTGCGCTCCGCGCGGACGAGCCCGCCTCGCGCAGGGAGGTCGAGGCCCTCCGCGCCGAGGTGGCCGCGCTCAAGGAGGCCCTCTCGGACCAGCGCCAGGACTTCCACGAGGCGATGCGCCTGATCGCAGCGAAGCTGGAGTGGTCCAGGGAGTCCCGTTTCGGCATCCCGATCGCCGAGGACGGGCCGAAGGAGGGCGGGTCCGACCTCGAGAAGGAGTTCGCGGAGGCCCTGAAGGGTGCCGAGACCTCCAAGGCGCCTCAGCCCGTGGCGGCCGTCGGCCAGCTCAAGCTGATCGACGTCTCCCTCGACATCCTCACCGAGGCAGGGACGTCCACCGCGGACGAGGAGGAGCTGGCGCGGCTCCAGGGAGGCGGCCACGACCCCAGCGTCCGCGGGATCGAGGTCCCCAACGTCGAGCTGACGCTCCAGGGGGTCGTCGATCCGTACTTCCGCGGCGACGCCCACATCATCTTCCTGATCGACGAGGAGGGGGAAACGGTCGTGGAGCTGGAGGAGGCGTACTTCACGACGACGTTGCTGCCCCACGGCCTTCAGGTCCGCGGCGGACAGATGTTCGAGCAGTTCGGGCGGCTGAACGCGCAGCACCCGCACTCCTGGGACTTCGTGGACCAGCCGGTCGTGAACACGCGACTGCTGGGCCCCGACGGCTTCCGCGGACCCACCGCCGAGCTGTCGTGGCTGACGCCGCTCCCCTTCTACGCGGAGCTCCTCGGCGGCGTGGTCTACGCCCGCGGCGAGACCGCCGTCAGCTTCCTGGGAGAGGAGGACGATGAGATCGCCGGGCACCTGCGCGTCGGGCGCGAAGTGGAGTCTCTCGAAGACCTGACGTACCTCGCTCGCGCGAAGACGTCGTTCGACCTCTCGGACGAGTGGACCCTGGTCAACGGCGTATCCGCCCTGTTCGGACCGAACAACGCGGGCGCCGAGGGGAACACGCAGGTCTACGGCGCCGACGTCTACCTGAAGTGGAAGCCCCTCGACAACGACCACGGCTTCCCGTTCGTCGCCTTCCAGGCGGAGGCCATGGGGCGGCGGTACGAGACGGGAGACGGCGTCGACGCCGACGCGGCGGACCTCGACAACGAGGTCCTGAACGACGTCGGATGCTACGCGCAGGCCCTCTATGGATTCCACCGCGGCTGGGTCGCTGGCGTGCGGTACGACTACGCGGACGGAGACGGAGAGAACCGCGACGATCCGCTGCGCGACTCGCGGCACCGCGCCTCGGCGAACCTGACGTTCCTCCCGAGCGAGTTCTCCAAGATCCGACTGCAGTCGAACATGGACGAGGCGGACCACATCGAGGACGAAGACTACAGCGTCTGGATCCAGGTGGAAATCCTGTTCGGGGCGCACGGCGCCCACAAGTTCTGATCCACGGATTTCACGGATG
>CAZYRM010000050.1:0-36842 GCA_964649705.1 uncultured Planctomycetia bacterium | reverse complement strand
CGCCGGGAACCTGCTCTTCTGGGACGGAGCGAGCTGGGTGACGCTGGGGACCAGCACGGGGACCGTTACGAGCGTGGGCGCGGGTGCGCCGGGCGCGCCGACCCTCGGCAGCGGATTGACGTTCGCGCCGAACCCGATCGTGGGCGCCGGGACGATCTCGATCGCGACGGCGGGCGTCACGAACGCCATGCTCGTGAACTCCTCGCTCACGGTGACGGCCGGCGTCGGGCTGAACGGAGGCGGCGTCGTCGCCCTGGGCGGTGCGACGACGATCAACCTCGCGAACACCGCGGTGGTGCCGGGGGCCTACACGCGCGGGAACTTCACCGTGGACGCGCAGGGGAGGCTGACGGCGGCGGCGAACGGCGCGGCGATCGACTTGGCGAGCGCGGACGTGACCGGGACGCTCCCGATCGCGAACGGAGGCACCGGGGCCACGACGGCGCCGGCGGCCCGGACGAACCTGGGCGCGGCGGCGAGCGGCGTGAACGCCGACATCACGGGGCTGATCGGGCTGAACACGCAGGAGGCGATCCGCGTTGCCCCCTTCGGCGCGGGGGCGGGCCAGACGGGCGAGCTCAGGTTCCGTGAGCTGGCGGCGAACGGGACGAACTTCACGGGGTTCAAGGCCGTGGACGCGATGGCCGCGGATGCGATGTACACGCTGCCTCCGGCGCTCCCGGCGGTGAACGGGCAGCTCCTGTCGAGCACGACCGGCGGGGTGATGACCTGGATCAATCCGGTGGGCGGCGGGACCGTGACGAGCGTGGGCTCGGGCGTGCCGGGCGCGCAGAGCGGGACCAGCGGCCTGACGTTCGCGCCGGACCCGATCGTGGGTGTCGGGACCATCTCGATCGCGACGGGCGGGGTGACGAACGCCATGCTCGTGAACTCCTCGCTGACGGTGACAGCGGGGACCGGGCTGAACGGAGGCGGCGTCGTCGCACTGGGCGGGGCGACGACGATCAACCTCGCGAACACGGCGGTGGTGCCGGGGGCGTACACGCGGGCGAATTTCACGGTGGACGCGCAGGGTCGGCTGACCGCGGCGGCGAACGGAGCGGCGATCGACCTCGGGACCGCGGACGTGACGGGAACGCTTCCGATCGCGAACGGCGGCACCGGGGCGACGACGGCGCCGGCGGCCAGGACGAACCTGGGCGCGGCGGCGAGCGGGGTGAATGCCGACATCACGGGGCTGATCGGGCTGAACACGCAGGAGGCGATCCGTGTCAGCCCGTTCGGTGCGGCGCCGGGGAACACGGGCGAGGTGCGTTGGCGGGAGCTGGCGGCGAACGGGACGAACTACTCGGCGTTGAAGGCCGCGGACGCGATGGCGGCGGACGTGACCTACACGCTGCCGGACGCGGCGCCGACGGCGCCCGGGCAGTTCTTGTCCAGCACGGTGGGGGGCGTGATGACGTGGGTCACCCCCGCGGGCGCCGGGACGGTGACGAGCGTGGGCGCGGGGGCACCGGGCGCGCCGACCCTCGGCAGCGGATTGACGTTCGCGCCGAATCCGATCGTGGGCGCGGGGACGATCTCGATCGCGACCGCGGGCGTGACGAACGCGATGCTCGTGAACTCCTCGCTGACGGTGACGGCGGGAGTGGGGCTCGCCGGAGGCGGCGTCGTCGCACTGGGCGGGGCGACGACGATCAACCTCGCCAACACGGCGGTGGTGCCGGGGGCGTACACGCGGGCGAACATCACGGTGGACGCGCAAGGTCGGCTGACGGCGGCGGCGAACGGGGCGGCGATCGACCTGGCGACCGCGGACGTGACAGGCATCCTGCCGATTGCGAACGGCGGCACAGGGGCCACGACGGCTCCTGCGGCCCGGACAAACCTGGGCGCCGCCGCGAGCGGCGTGAACGCCGACATTACTGGCCTGATCGGGCTGAACACGCAGGAGGCCATCCGGGTCAGCCCGTTCGGCGTGGCCGCGGGCGAGACGGGCGAGCTGCGATTCCGCGAGCTGGCGGCGAACGGGGTCAACTTCACGGGTTTCAAGGCCCCTGACCTCCTGGCGGCGAACCTGATCTACACGCTGCCTCCGGCCTTCCCGACGGTGAACGGGCAGGTGCTCACGAGCACCACGGGCGGGGTGATGACGTGGGCGACGGACGGCGGTGGGACGGTGACGAGCGTGGGCGCGGGGGCACCGGGCGCGCCGACCCTCGGCAGCGGATTGACGTTCGCGCCGAATCCGATCGTGGGCGCGGGGACGATCTCGATCGCGACGGCCGGGGTGACGAACGCGATGCTCGTGAACTCCTCGCTGACGGTCACGGCGGGAGTGGGGCTCGGCGGAGGCGGCGTGGTCGCCCTGGGCGGCGCGACGACGATCAACCTCGCGAACACCGCGGTGGTGCCGGGGGCCTACACGCGCGGGAACTTCACGGTGGACGCGCAGGGTCGGCTGACGGCGGCGGCGAACGGGGCGGCGATCGACCTGGGGACCGCGGACGTGACCGGGACGCTCCCGATCGCGAACGGCGGCACGGGGGCGACGACGGCGCCGGCGGCCCGGACGAACCTGGGCGCCGCCGCGAGCGGCGTGAACGCCGACATCACGGGGCTGATCGGCTTGAACACGCAGGAGGCGATCCGCGTGAGCCCCTTCGGCGTGGCGGCAGGAGAGACGGGCGAGCTGCGATTCCGCGAGCTGGCTGCGAACGGGGTCAACTTCACGGGTTTCAAGGCCCCTGACCTCCTGGCGGCGAACCTGATCTACACGCTGCCTCCGGCCTTCCCGACGGTGAACGGGCAGGTGCTGACGAGCACGACGGGCGGCGTGATGACGTGGGCGACGGACGGCGGCGGGACCGTGACGAGCGTGGGCTCGGGCGTGCCGGGCGCGCAGAGCGGGACCAGCGGCCTGACCTTCGCGCCGGACCCGATCGTGGGCGCCGGGACGATCTCGATCGCGACGGCCGGGGTGACGAACGCGATGCTCGTGAACTCCTCGCTGACGGTGACGGCGGGGACCGGGCTCAACGGAGGCGGCGTGGTCGCCCTGGGCGGGGCGACGACGCTCAACCTCGCGAACACCGCGGTGGTGCCGGGGGCCTACACGCGCGGGAACTTCACGGTGGACGCGCAGGGTCGGCTGACGGCGGCGGCGAACGGGGCGGCGATCGACCTGGGGACCGCGGACGTGACCGGGACGCTCCCGATCGCGAACGGCGGCACGGGGGCGACGACGGCGCCGGCGGCCAGGACGAACCTGGGCGCGGCGGCGAGCGGCGTGAACGCCGACATCACGGGGCTGATCGGGCTGAACACGCAGGAGGCGATCCGCGTGGCCCCGTTCGGCGCGGGGGCGGGCCAGACGGGCGAGGTGAGGTTCCGCGAGCTGGTCGCGAACGGGACGAACTTCACGGGCTTCAAGGCCGTGGACGCGATGGCGGCGGATGCGATGTACACGCTGCCTCCGGCGCTCCCGACGGTGAACGGGCAGCTCCTCTCGGGCACCACGGGCGGCGTGATGACCTGGATCGACCCGGTCGGCGGCGGGACGGTGACGAGCGTGGGCGCGGGGGCGCCGGGCGCGCCGACCCTCGGCAGCGGATTGACGTTCGCGCCGAATCCGATCGTGGGCGCGGGGACGATCTCGATCGCGACCGCGGGCGTGACGAACGCGATGCTGGTGAACTCCTCGGTGACGGTGACGGCGGGGACGGGCCTGAACGGCGGAGGCGCCGTGGCCCTGGGCGGCGCGACGACGCTGAACCTCGCGAACACGGCCGTCACGCCGGGCGCGTACACGCGCGGGAACTTCACGGTGGACGCACAGGGCAGGCTGACGGCGGCTGCGAACAGCCCCGCGATCGACCTGTCGACCGGGGACGTGACCGGGACGCTGCCGATCGCCAACGGGGGCACCGGGGCGACGACGGCGGCCGCGGCTCGGACGAACCTGGGCGCGGCGGCGAGCGGCGTGAACTCCGACATCACCGGCCTGATCGGGCTGAACACGCAGGAGGCGGTCCGCGTGGATCCCTTCGGCGTGGGGGGGGGCGAGACGGGCGAATTGCGGTTCCGTGAGCTGGCGGCGAACGGTGCGAACTACACGGGGTTCAAGGCCCCCGACGCGATTGCGGGTGACCCGCTCTACTCGCTGCCTCCGGCCGGTCCGACGGCGAACGGGCAGTTGCTCTCGAGCACGATTGGCGGGGCGATGTCGTGGGTCGACCCGATCGGCGGCGGGACGGTGACGAGCGTGGGCGCGGGGGCCCCGGGCGCGCCGAACGGGACCAGCGGCCTGACCTTCGCTCCGAACCCGATCGTGGGCGCGGGGACGATCTCGATCGCGACCGCCGGCGTCACGAACGCGATGCTCGTGAACTCCTCGGTGACCGTGACGGCGGGGACGGGGCTCAATGGCGGCGGCGCGGTGGCCCTCGGGGGCACGACGACGCTCAACCTCGCGAACACGACGGTCGCGGCGGGCGCCTACACGCGCGGGAACTTCACGGTGGACGCGCAGGGAAGGCTGACGGCCGCTGCGAACGGTGCGGCGATCGACCTGGGGACCGCGGACGTGACGGGGACGCTTCCGATCGCGAACGGCGGCACGGGGGCGACGACGGCGCCGGCGGCTCGGACGAACCTGGGCGCCGCGGCGAGCGGCGTGAATGCAGACATCACCAGCCTGATCGGGCTGAATACTCAGGAGGCCATCAGCGTGGGCCCGTTCGGCGCGGGGGCGGGCCAGACCGGCGAGCTCCGGTTCCGTGAACTGGCGGCGAACGGGGCGAATTTCACGGGGTTCAGGGCACCGGACGCCCTGGCGGTGGATCTGACCTACACGCTGCCGCCGGCCTTCCCGGTCGTGAACGGGCAGGTGCTCACGAGCACCACCGGGGGCGTGATGACGTGGGCGACGGACGGCGGCGGGACGGTGACGAGCGTTGGCGCTGGAGCGCCGGGCGCGCAGTCGGGGACCAGCGGCCTGACCTTCACGCCGAGCCCGATCGTGGGCGCGGGGACGATCTCGATCGCGACCGCGGGCGTGACGAACGCGATGCTGGTGAACTCCTCGGTGACGGTGACGGCGGGGACGGGCCTGAACGGCGGAGGCGCCGTGGCCCTGGGCGGCGCGACGACGCTGAACCTCGCGAACACGGCCGTCACGCCGGGCGCGTACACGCGCGGGAACTTCACGGTGGACGCACAGGGCAGGCTGACGGCGGCTGCGAACAGCCCCGCGATCGACCTGTCGACCGGGGACGTGACCGGGACGCTGCCGATCGCCAACGGGGGCACGGGGGCGACGACGGCGCCGGCGGCTCGGACGAACCTGGGCGCGGCGGCGAGCGGCGTGAACTCCGACATCACCGGCCTGATCGGGCTGAACACGCAGGAGGCCATCCGGGTGAGCCCCTTCGGCGTGGGGGCAGGACAGACGGGCGAGGTCCGTTTCCGCGAGCTCGTGGCGAACGGGACCAACTTCACGGGCTTCAAGGCCGTCGACAACCTGGCGGCGGATGCGCTGTACACGCTCCCGCCGGCGCTGCCCGCGGCGAACGGGCAGGTGCTGACGAGCACGACGGGCGGGGTGATGACCTGGGCGACGGACGGCGGCGGGACGGTGACGAGCGTGGGCGCGGGCGCCCCGGGCGCGCAGTCGGGGACCAGCGGCCTGACCTTCACGCCGAGCCCGATCGTGGGCGCGGGGACGATCTCGATCGCGACCGCGGGCGTGACGAACGCGATGCTGGTGAACTCCTCGGTGACGGTGACGGCGGGGACGGGCCTGAACGGCGGAGGCGCCGTGGCCCTGGGCGGCGCGACGACGCTGAACCTCGCGAACACGGCCGTCACGCCGGGCGCGTACACGCGCGGGAACTTCACGGTGGACGCACAGGGCAGGCTGACGGCGGCTGCGAACAGCCCCGCGATCGACCTGTCGACCGGGGACGTGACCGGGACGCTGCCGATCGCCAACGGGGGCACCGGGGCGACGACGGCGGCCGCGGCTCGGACGAACCTGGGCGCGGCGGCGAGCGGCGTGAACTCCGACATCACCGGCCTGATCGGGCTGAACACGCAGGAGGCCATCCGGGTGAGCCCCTTCGGCGTGGCGGCGGGGGAGACGGGCGAGGTCCGTTTCCGCGAGCTGGCGGCGAACGGGGTCAACTACGCGGGCTTCAAGGCGGCTGACCTCCTGGCGGGGAACACGATCTACACGCTGCCTCCGGCCTTCCCGACGGTGAACGGGCAGGTGCTCACGAGCACCACCGGGGGTGTGATGACGTGGGCGACGGACGGCGGCGGGACGGTGACGAGCGTGGGCGCGGGCGCCCCGGGCGCGCAGTCGGGGACCAGCGGCCTGACCTTCACGCCGAGCCCGATCGTGGGCGCGGGGACGATCTCGATCGCGACCGCGGGCGTGACGAACGCGATGCTGGTGAACTCCTCGGTGACGGTGACGGCGGGGACGGGCCTGAACGGCGGAGGCGCCGTGGCCCTGGGCGGCGCGACGACGCTGAACCTCGCGAACACGGCCGTCACGCCGGGCGCGTACACGCGCGGGAACTTCACGGTGGACGCACAGGGCAGGCTGACGGCGGCTGCGAACAGCCCCGCGATCGACCTGTCGACCGGGGACGTGACCGGGACGCTGCCGATCGCCAACGGGGGCACCGGGGCGACGACGGCGGCCGCGGCTCGGACGAACCTGGGCGCGGCGGCGAGCGGCGTGAACTCCGACATCACCGGCCTGATCGGGCTGAACACGCAGGAGGCCATCCGGGTGAGCCCGTTCGGCGTGGCGGCGGGGGAGACGGGCGAGGTGCGTTGGCGGGAACTGGCGGCGAACGGGACGAATTACACGGCGTTCAAGGCCGCGGACGCGATGGCGGCGGATGCGACCTACACGCTGCCGCCCGCGGTTCCGACGGTGAACGGGCAGGTGCTTTCGAGCACAACGGGCGGCGTGATGACCTGGGTCACGGACGGCGGCGGATCGGTGACGAGCGTCGGGGCAGGCGCCCCGGGCGCGCAGTCGGGGACCAGCGGCCTGACCTTCACGCCGAGCCCGATCGTGGGCGCGGGGACGATCTCGATCGCGACCGCGGGCGTGACGAACGCGATGCTGGTGAACTCCTCGGTGACGGTGACGGCGGGGACGGGCCTGAACGGCGGAGGCGCCGTGGCCCTGGGCGGCGCGACGACGCTGAACCTCGCGAACACGGCCGTCACGCCGGGCGCGTACACGCGCGGGAACTTCACGGTGGACGCACAGGGCAGGCTGACGGCGGCTGCGAACAGCCCCGCGATCGACCTGTCGACCGGGGACGTGACCGGGACATTGCCGATCGCCAACGGGGGCACGGGGGCGACGACGGCGGCCGCGGCTCGGACGAACCTGGGCGCGGCGGCGAGCGGCGTGAACTCCGACATCACGGGGCTGATCGGGCTGAACACGCAGGAGGCCGTCCGGGTGAGCCCCTTCGGCGTGGCGGCGGGGGAGACGGGCGAGGTCCGTTTCCGCGAGCTGGCGGCGAACGGGGTCAACTACGCGGGCTTCAAGGCGGCTGACCTCCTGGCGGGGAACACGATCTACACGCTGCCTCCGGCCTTCCCGACGGTGAACGGGCAGGTGCTGACGAGCACGACGGGCGGGGTGATGACGTGGGCGACGGACGGCGGCGGGACGGTGACGAGCGTGGGGGCGGGGACCCCCGGGGCCAACACGGCGGGCAGCGGCCTGACGATCGCTCCGAACCCGATCGTGGGCGCAGGGACCATCGCGCTGTCGAACACGGGAGTGGTCGCGGCCGCCTATACGCGGGCCAACATCACGGTGGATGCGCAAGGGCGGCTGACGGCGGCGGCGAACGGCGCGGCGATCGACCTGGCGACCGGGGACGTGACGGGCATCCTGCCGATCGCGAACGGCGGTACGGGGGCGACGACGGCGGCCGCGGCTCGGACGAACCTGGGCGCGGCGGCGAGCGGCGTGAACTCCGACATCACGAGCCTGATCGGCCTGAACCTGCAGGAGGCGATCCGCGTGGGGCCGTTCGGCGTGGCGGCGGGGCAGACGGGCGAGGTGCGTTGGCGGGAGCTGGCGGCGAACGGGACGAACTACACGGCGTTCAAGGCCGCGGACGCGATGGCGGTGGACGCGACGTACACGCTGCCGCCGGCGCTGCCGACTGTCAACGGGCAGATCCTGTCGGGCACCACGGGGGGCGTGTTGACGTGGGTCAACGACACGCCGGGCACGGTGACGAGCGTGGGTGCGGGGACGCCCGGGGCCAACACGGCGGGCAGCGGCCTGACGTTCGCCCCGAATCCGATCGTGGGCGCGGGGACGATCGCGCTGTCGAACACGGGAGTGGTCGCGGCCGCCTATACGCGGGCCAATATCACAGTGGATGCGCAAGGGCGGCTGACGGCGGCGGCGAGCGCCCCGGCGATCAACCTGGCCAGCGCCGATGTGACGGGCATCCTGCCCGTGCCGAACGGCGGGACCGGGGCGGCGACCCTGACGCAGGACGGCGTGTTGCTCGGCAACGGCGTGGGCGCCGTGACGGCGACCGCCGCGGGGGCGACCAACACCGTGCTGGCGGGAACGGGCGCCGCGCCGACCTTCACGGAGAACCCGACGATCGGCGGAAACGTCACCGTGGGAGATGCGACGGGGCCGGACCGCCTCCTGTTCGGCGCCCAGGGGGTCCTCCAGGTGGGCTCGTTCATTCCCGGCGCCCCGGCGCCGGGCGATATCCGCTACGCGGCTGGATCGCTGCTCTACTGGGACGGGACGCAGTGGGTGCCTCTCGCGCCGGCGCCCACGGCCAGCCTGGCCAACTGGCTCGCGTGCACACGGACAACGGCGGGCGGCGCAGCCGCCGCGCCGACGACCCCTCAGAAAGACGCGGTCGTCCAGGCCGGGGGGGAGCTCGGGGCCACCTGGCGGGCCGCGACCATCCTGGACGTCGCCGCCTACTGCCACTACATCCAGCCGCCTGCGAATACCAGGTTCTATGTGGCCGACAGCCCGACCACCTGGATCTTCACGACGGGCGGGTCGGCGGGGAACCCGATGGTCCTCGCGCCGGAGCCGCCGCCCCCGCCGGGAGAGAACTACCCGACCGCCCCCGTCTTCGCCATCCGCAACGGCGCCCCGCTCGCCTTCACGAGAGGCGGGATCGGAGGGAACCCGACGGCGCCCCCGGACACGGGCGCGGGGTCCAAGGATGAGCTCGTGCAGGGCGATGCGTGGTTCGGGACGAACTACCGTTCGGCGCTGGTGCTCGACGTGGTCTCCCTGTTCAAGTACATCCTGCCGCCGAGCACCTCGAGGTTCTACCTGGCGGGGGCCGTCACCCCCTGGGCCTTCGTCAATCCCACGACGCCATCGAACCCGATGTTGCTGCAGCCCGAGCCGCCGCCTCCGCCGGGCGAGCCCTATCCGTTCCTGCCCGTTGCGGCCATCCGTAGGTAGTCTGGAGTCCCCGAAGATGAGATCCCTGGTGTCCTGGACGGTCGGCCTCGCGTGCCTGGCGGCCTCTTTTGGAGCCGGACTGCGGGCCGAGGAGCCCGCGGCCTCCGCGTCGCCCCTCGGCTTCGCGCAGGCCCTGCTCTCGAGCGGCGCCACCGACGCGGAGAAGGACAGGGCGGTCCAGGGGAAGGACGGACTCGGCGAGGGCTGGCGAGCCGCCACGGCGCTCGACGTCGCGCTCTGGTTCGACCCCCAGATCCACCCGAACTCGCTGCGTTTCTCGGTGGTGGGGAGCCCCTACGCGTGGACGATCGCCCCGTACGTTCGCAGCGACGAGGATACGCGGGAACGCCTCGTCCTGAATCCCGAGCCGCCCCCGCCGCCCGGGGGGACCTGGTCGAGCGTCGCGATCGCGGCGATCCGAGAGGACGCGCCGATCCTCTTTACGCGCGGGCGGCCGACCGAGGGGGGCGGCGGGAGGGAAGGGGAGCAGCTCGTCGAGAAGGAGCTCGGGGGCGAGTATCGCCTCGCGTGGCCGCGGGATGTGGAGGGGAAGTTCTCCAAGGTCCTGCCCACGGCGATGGAGACGTTCTGGCTCGCGGGCGAGCCGAAGGCTTGGAGCGTGCGACAGGCTGACAAGGGCATGGAGCTGATCGAACAGGCCCCGTCTGACGCGGTGGGGCGGGCCTGCGCGGCGGTGCGACGCTGATCCGCCCAGGGAGAGTACGGAACATGAGTTCGATTCGTTACGGGGGTAGGGCCATGTACTCGAACCATCGTGCACAGGGAGTCGCCTGGACCGTCAGCCCTGCGCGCATGCTCGCCGTACTCGTCGGCCTCCTGGCCGTCTCCTGGGGTCCGCCGGCCCTCGGACAGACCGTGACCTACGACCTGCCGAGCGGCAGTTTTGGGGGGTGGGTCAACGATATCTGCGTGGTGACCGACCGCGGGAGCAACGTCGCCGGGCAGGTAGACACGGGGACGTACACCGACGCTCTGCCGGCGGGGAGCACGGTCACGAACGTCCAAATCACGATGGTGAGGATCCGCCAGGTAGGGGCGAGTGCCGGCGCGCGGGTCAACGGGACCCTCATCGGGACCCTTACCGGCACCGGGGCCGTCGATTGCGTCGTCGATGGTCAGACCGCCGTCAACAGCGCTCCCGGCGCCTACAACCTCGGTGTGCCAAACACCGTCACGCTCACTGCGACGAACGCCACGGATCAGCGGTGGGACCGGGACGACCCCACCATCGGTTACATGCGAATCGTCCTGACCTACACGCTCCCGCCCAACGTGGCCATCTGGGAGGGTGACACCAACACCAATTGGACCGACCCCCTCAATTGGGCCGGAGGGGTCATGCCCGACGCAAACACCGATGCCATCATCCCATGGATCCTTCCCACGGGGACGAACCGGGCCATCTTCGGCGGGGCGGTGAACAATAACCCCACGCTCAACGCAAGCTCCACCTGCAGGAGCATTACGATCGCGACCGGGCGGACGCTGTCCCTGGGCGCGGGCACTACGCTCACCGTCATGGGGAACTTCACCAGCCAGGGCACGCTCACGGGCGGGAGCGGTACGATCAGCTTCCAGGGGACGGCGGCCGCGACGATCACGCAGACCGGCGGCTCGTTCAACGCCTGGGACGTAGACATCAGCAAGACGGGTGTGTCGGTGACGACCTCGTCTGCGCTTACGGTCAACCGCAATTTCACACTGCAGGCGACGGGCACGTTTACGGCTTCGACCCCGGGGACCGTCACCTTCGCGGGGGCAACGGGCGCGACCATCGCCAATTCGTCCGCGGCCCTGCCCCCGCAGTTGACCTTTTTCAACCTGACGAGCACCAAGACCACGACGCTGACGTCGAATGACAATTTCAGCGTCGCTGGGACCTACACGAATACGACCGGAGTCACCACACTCAACGGCACGGTGACTTACATCGGAGGCACCAGCACGAACCACACGGTCACGGCCGGAACGGTGACGTACAACAACTTCACGGTCTCGAAGGACCCCGGCTTCACACTGACCCATGGAAGCGCGACCGGCTTCACGATCAACGTGGACTACAACTGCACGAGCGGCTCGTTTAGTGCGACAGCGGGCGCCGTCGTCTTCGCCGGATCGGGTGTGAGTAACATCAACCATGCGGGCGCGGGAGCGACCAACTTCTTCTCCTTGACGGTCAACAAGAGCCTCGCCGGCTTGGACGTCCTCAGTTCGAACAACTGGGGATTCCGCGGAGTCCTGACGACTACGACCGGCGACCTTGTCAACACGGGAAACACAGTCTCCTTCACCTCCACTGCCGCGGCGGGGACCATCTCGGTTGCGGCAGGCACGTTGCTCCAGTTCCAGAACTTCACCCTGTCTCCCACTGTCAATGTCGCGGTGAATCACAGCACCGGCAGCTTCAACGTCTTCGGAAATCTCAGCAGTACGGCGGCCTTCGGCTCGTTCACGTCGACGGTCGGCTCCGGGGCCACTGTCAACATGACCGACACGGGTGCGGCGACGATCTCGGGATCGCGGGCCTGGACGTTCCAGAACCTGATCATGAACAAAACGGCGGCCGTGCAGATCCAGTCCACCAACACCTCGACGATCACCGTCCAGGTGAACTTCACCGTCACGGGCAGCACCCAGTTCCTTCAGAGCGCGGGCACGTTCTCATTCACGGGCGCGAGCGGCAGCATCATCGACAACACCTCCACGGGGGCCGCGCCCCAGATCACGTTCAACAACCTCACGACCAACAAGAACGCCACGATCGCCGTCACCACGGACGACAGCTACCAGGTCAATGGCATCTACACGAACACGACCGGCAACTTCACAGCCAGCTTCCCGAGCACGATCACGTTTGGTGGCAGCGGGGCGGGGTCCGTAAACCACACGGTCAACAGCGGCACCGTGAGGTACAACAACTTTGTGGTGAACAAGACCGGCGCCGGCGGGACCCTCACTAACAACTTGGGCGCGACTTGGTTCGTGGACGGCAACTACAGTTGCACCGCCGGGACCTTCACCATGAGTCTCGGCACCATTCAGTTTGCGACCGCGGCCGCGCCGACCATTACCAACACGGCGACTACGACGTTCTACCACCTGACGATCAACAACACCGGCGGCTTGCTGACGACTTCATCGAACTTCAACGTCGCGGGGAACATGACGGTGCAGGGGACAGCGACGTTCCAGGCCCTGGCGGGCACGGTGACCTTCCTGACCAGCGGGACCGCGGTCAACGGGAACATCGTCAACTCATCGACCGCCGCGGCGCCGCAGTTGACGTTCTCTGGTCTCACCATCAACAAGACCGGCGGGGCGACGACGGTGAGCTCGACATCGAGCTGGACTGTCACCGGGAACTACACGAACACGGCCGGGACCTTCTCGTGTACCGCGGGAACCGTGACCTTCGCGGGCTCCGCCGACCAGACGTCAACGATCACCGCCGGGGCGGTCACCTTCGCCAACTTGACGATCGCGATTACCGGGGGCTTCCAACTGACGCACAACGGCAACTTTACCCTCCTGTCGAACTACACCTGCACGAGCGGGTCCTTCCGCGCGGACTCAGGCACCATCGTCTCCGACGTCATCAGCAGCCCCGGCGCCACGGCGACGATTTCCCACTCGGGCGCAGGCACCACAAGGTTCTTCAACCTCGAGAACAGCCGGTACGATGCCACCCTCCTCGTCCACCACAACCTGGATTGCATAAGCAACATCCAGATCGCCGGAAACTACGTCAACACGCAGGGAAACCTCAACTTCCTGGGCGGGACAGTCACGTTCGTAGGGGCGGGGCCCACGGACATCCAGATCACCAGCGGGGGCGGGACCTACCAGTTCTTCGCCGTCACCGTGGCCAAGGACGCGGGGCAGCTCCATGAGCACACCATTGGGAGCTTCAACATCCTCTCGGACTACACCTGCACGGGGGGCAGCTTCACGTCGTCCTCCGTCGGGGCGATCACCCTCTCGAGCGCCAGCGTCTGCACGATCGCCCACTCGGGTGGTGGCACCACGACCTTCGGGAACCTGACGGTGAACAAGGCCGGGTCGGGCGTCCAGGGCACGAGCAACTGGAGCGTGTCCGGGGTCTTCACGCACACAGCCGGCGCGTTCGCCCTCACCGGCGGCACGGTGACGCACACGGGCAGCTCGGCGTCGCACATCGTGAACGGCGGGACCGTGCAGTACAACAACTTCACGGTCGCGAAGAGCGCCGGGCAGACACTCACGCACACGACGGCGCTTGGCTTCACGGTCCTGGCAAATTTCTCCTGCACCGGCGGGGCGTTCGTCGCGTCGGCGGGCACCATCACCCTCGCGGGCGCGGGCCCGGGGCCCTCGGTCATCCTCAACTCGGGGGCGGGGTTGACCTTCTTCGGGCTCAACATCAACCGGGCGGCCCCGGGGCTTCAGGTCACCTCCACCACCGACTGGACGGTCAACAGCGACTTCACGAACACGCAGGGCGATCTGATTTGCTCCGGCGGGACCGTCACCATGGGCGGGACCGTCGGGTCGTTCCTCTCGGTCGACGGCGGGAGCGTCCAATTCAACAGCCTCGCCATCGCGATGACCGCGGTCACGCGCACGCACGATACGGGGAGCTTCAACCTCATCGGCAACTACTCCTGCACGGCGGGCACCTTCTCCTCCACTTCGACCGGGACCATCACGATGAACGGGGGCGTGGATGCATCGATCAGCCACACGACGGGCGTGACGACCACGTTCAACAATCTGACCATCGCGAAGACGAACGCCACGGTGTCCACGAGCTCGAACATCACCGTCACCGGCGCGCTCGCCGTCACGACGACGGCCAGGCTCCTCTGCGTCGCCGGAACCGTGACCCTCTCGGGCGGCACCGCGACGATCATCGACAACACGTCGACCGGGACGGCCCCGCAGCTCACGTTCTTCAACCTGACGAATACGAGGACCGCCGCAACGACCTGCGATGACAACGTCACGATCACGGGCAACTACACGAACACCACCGGAAACGTGACGTTCAGCGCGGGGACCGTCACATTCGCGGGGCTCGCGACACGCACCATGACGGCCACGGCCGGCACGTTGCAGTTCAACAACGTGGTGGTCAACATGGCCGGGGGCACGAACCTGAATGAGGCCGGCGCCGCCGGCTTCAGCGTCGGCGGGAACTTCACGGTCACCGGCGGGACGTTCAGCTCGACGGCGGGGACCGCGACCTTCAACGGGACGACCCAGACGATCAACAGCACGGCCGGCACGAACCCGGTGTTCTTCGGCCTGACGGCCGCCTCCGGGTCGATCTTGACCCTGGCGAGCGACGTCAACGTGAGCTCCCTGCTGACCGTGACGGGGGAGCTCCGGATGACCGGCAACCAGACCCTGCGGATCGGGACGGCCGCCGCCTCCGGGACGGTGACGGTCAACGGCACGCTGACGTGCAGCGGCGCCACGCCCACGATCACGGCGGTGTCGGCGACATGGCGCATGGCCTTCACCGTGAACGGCACGATCAACGTGACCGCGCTGAATTTCAGCCTCGGCAACGGGAGCGGGATGAACCTCGCCTCGGCGGCCACGGTGACTGCCCTCAACAACGTGGCGTTTACGAGCGCCCTCTCGGGCGCGGGCAACCAGCATCTGACGATTGCCTGCGTCGCCAACATGACGTTCCTGGGGTGCAGCTTCGACGCCTCGTTCGGGGCGGGGAACAACGTCGAGATGAACAACGCCGCCTCGAACGTCGTCATGGGAAACTGGTCCGGCGCCGGCGGAGGTGCCGCCTTCCATCAGGTGGTGGCGGGAATCCTCACATGGTGGGCGAGCTCGGCGCCGAACGCCCCGACCGGCCTGACTGTCAACCAGGTGACGAATCCGAACCGCCCGAGGTTCGCGGCAACGTTCACCGACCCCGACGCTCCTGACACCGCGAACGCCTTCGGGATCCAGGTGAGCACCGACAGCACATTCACCGCCGTGACCCATTGGGACAGCGGCTTCGTCACGCTGTCGCCCAACGTGGCCAACGGCGCGGCCATGCCGGAGCAGATGTACGGCGGGACATTCCTGGACTGGGGCGTCCAGTTCTTCTGGCGGATCCGCTTCCGGGACAACAACAACACGACCGGGACGTGGAGCGCCACGGCGAACTTCACGATGGCGACGCCTTCGACGACTTTCCCGGTGAACGGCTGGAACATGTTCGGCATCCCAAGCCAGTCGTCGCAGACCGTGGCCAGCGTGCTCGGGGACGATCTCCCCGGCCCGGTGGTCTACGAGTGGAATGAGGTGTCACGGACCTACACCACGACCACGAACCTCCAGGTCGGACGTGGGTACTTCGTCTTCGGCCCGCCGAACTTCGTCGACCTCGATACGGGCGCGGCGAGGTATGGCGACCTGAACCTCGGCACGCTCTCCTTCACGGCGGGCTCCGGCACACCGGGGTGGCACGTTATCTCCCACCCGTTCGCCTACAACGTGAACTGGAGCACGATCGTCGCGGCCAGCACGAATCTCGATACGATCTACTGGTGGTGGAACGGCTCGAGCTACATCGGCTACAACACGCTGACTACGGAAACCACACCGCCCGGCAATGCGGTCCCCTCGTGGCGTGCGATCTGGGTCCGAGTGACCAACGCGACGAACACCGTCATCATCCCCAACCCGAAGAACCCACCGGAGCCGCCGCCGCTTTCGTTCGACGCGAACTTCTGGGGGATGCATCTCCAGGTCGATTCGGCCGGCGCACAGGACACCTCCAATGTTGCCGGCGTGCATCCGAATGCGGTCGACACGCGCGATTCCTACGATGCGATGGATCCCGGCACGCTCGCCAGTCCCTACGTCATCGCCTACTTCGACATGCCCGCGGACTTCGGGGAGGCGGGGCGCTACGCTCACCTGTTCAGCCAGACTCCCTTCGCGTCGGGCGCCCAGAAGCGGTACCCGCTGACCATCGAGCAGACCACGGGCGCCGACGTGACCCTCTCGTTCCCCAACTTCGCCAACCTGCCGACGACGGATTGGGCCTACCAGCTCCAGGACATGGACACGCTCCAGGTGTGGAACATCGTTTCCGGGTTCACCCGCACGTACACCCCGGCCGGCGCGACCAAGCGGTACGACGTCATCGCGACGAGGCTCAACGACTTCACGAGCCGCCTTGACTGCTCCCTCGGGCCGCAGAACCCCGCCGCGGGGCCTGTGGGCTCGACGCAGTCCGTCGTGGTCATGATGCAGCTCCGCCTGGCCGCCGTGAACGAGGCGATCACCGTGGAGCAGCTCCGCGTGCGCGCCGCCGGGACGGGGAATGACGCGACGATGCTCTCCGCGGCCCGCCTGTACCACGACGTGAACCGCGACGGCGCCGTCGACGCCGGAGACACCCTCATCGAGGGGCCGGACACGTTCGTCGGGAACGACGGGAACATCCTCTGGTGGAACCTCGACTGGGGCATCCCGATGGGCGGGAACGAGGACTGGCTCGTGGTGTACGACTTCAACGCCGCGAACACGAATGGCGGCACGTTCCAGTCCTGGTTCGGTCCCAGCGGGGACGTGGTCGCCCGGGGGCAGTCCAGCCAGATGCTCATCGTGGGAACCGGATCGAACGTCACCGGGAACTTCAAGACAGCGCCCGACACGCTCGCGCCGGTGGCGCCAGTCCTGGTCGCACCCGCGAACAGCACGTGGACCTCGATCAACCCCCCGACCTTCGACTGGAACGACGTGGAGGTCGGGGCGACCTACCGCGTGCAGGCCGACAACGACGCCGACCTGCTGTCGCCCTTCTTCGACCAGACGGGGATTGGTAGCTCGCAATTGACGCCGGGCACAGCATTTCCGAACACGACGATCTACTGGCGGGTGAGCGCCACGGACGCGGCGGGGAACTTCGGGCCCTGGTCGACGGTGGGGTTCTTCTACCTCGACGCCTCGCCGCCGATCCCAGGGGCCGTGAACGACGGCCTGGGAGCCGACCAGGCGTTCCAGTCCTCGACGACGACCCTCTCCGCCAACTGGACCGGGTTCTTCGACCCCGACAGCGTCGTGGTCTCGTACGACTGGGGAATCGGGACGACGCCAGGCGCGACCGACGTGCGGGCCTTTACGCCGATGGGGCTCGCGACGAGCGGCGGCGTCTCGTCACTGTCCCTCTCCGGTGGGACCCTCTACTACTCCACGGTCCGCGCGTGGAACCCGAGCGGCCTCTCGACGACTTCGACGAGCGACGGCGTGATGGTCGATACCACCCCACCTGTCGCCGGGTACGTCAACGACGGGACGGGAACTGACCTCGGTTACCAGGCCTCGACCACGAGCCTCTCCGCAAATTGGGACTCGTTCGTGGACCCCGAGAGCGGCATCGTGGACTACGAGTGGGCCATCGGGACCACGCCCGGAGCCCAGGACGTGCAGGCGTTCCTCTCGATGGGGATCGTGACCACCGGGACAAACGGGTCGCTGACCCTGACCCCCGGCGCCACCTACTACTCGACGATCCGGGCGACGAACGGGGTCGGGCAGACCGCCATTGCGACCAGCGACGGCGTCGGCATCGACACTACGCCGCCGACGGCCGACTCCGGGTTCGTGAATGACGGAGACGCCGCGGACCTGGACCTGCAGATCTCGCCGACGTCGCTCTCCGCGAACTGGGGAGGCTTCGAGGACCCGGAGAGCGCGATCGGAGGATACTCCTGGGCTGTCGGGACGACGCCGGGAGGGACCGACGTCCGCGGGTTCGTCGACGTCGGCGGTGCGACCACGGCCACCGACCCGGCGCTCGTGCTGTCCTTCGGGACCACCTACTACGTCACGGTGCGCGGGGCGAACCGAGCGGGGCTGGAGGTCTCCCTCACCAGCGACGGCGTGACGCCCATCCCCTCGAGGTGCGAGGTCTCAGTCGGGCTCGGGCCCCGCGGAAACGGGTACGTGGCCGAGTTCGAGGACGGGACTGCGGGCAGCCCCTTCCGCTCCTGGTCGCGCGCGCCCTGGGAGCTCTACGACCAGCGGAACGGAGAGACGCACGTGGCCCAGGGTGACCTGGATGGAGACGGCCTCGCCGAGCAGGTGGTGGGCTTCGGCAGCACCGGCCTGGGGTGGATGGCCGTGCGGGGCAGCCTCGACGGCGGGCGCGCCATCGTGCGTTGGCTGCAGGTCCCGTGGCAGGACTACAACACGTACTCGGGGATCACGTGGCCGGCGTGCGGCAATGTCGACGATGACCCCCGGAGCGAGATCGTCGTCGGGCTCGGGGAGTACCGGGCGAACGGCGGCTGGATGTGCGTCTTCGACGACGGGGCCGCGGGCAACGCCCTGCTCGGCTGGCGGAGGATGAACTGGCCCGTGTACAACTCGGCCGACGGCCAGCTCCGTCCCGCCATCGGCGACGTGGACGGCGACGGCCGCGGCGAGGTGGTCCTCGGGATGGGCCCGGCCGGCAACGGTTGGCTGGTCGTCATGGAGGACTGGATCGGCGGGATGGGGAGGCGCACCTCGATCCGCGTCCCCTGGTCCGCCTACAACGCGGCGAACGGAGAGACCTGGGCGGCCTCCGGAGACCTCGACGGGGACGGGCGGGCGGAGATCGCCGCCGGTCTCGGGAGGGGAGGCGCGGGGCAGGTCTGCCTCTTCGACGACGCGGCGGCCGGTCATGCCATGACGGGCTGGGTCACCGTGCCGTGGAGCCTGTACAACGCGAGCTACGGGGACACGAGGCCCGCGATCGGGAACATGGACACCGACACGACCTCCGACCTCGTCGTGGGCCTCGGGCCCGGCGGCGGAGGCTACTGGTTGATGTTCGGCAACGCGACGGACAACTTCGCGCTGCGGGGTTGGCGCCGCGTGCCGTGGCCCGCGTACAACGACACCTCGGTCAATGGGGAGACCCGGCCGAGCATCGGCAACGGATCGAATGACTAGAGTGGATCGGATGACGGACGTCGCAAGACGCCGGATCGCGGGCCTGCTGCTGGCGGGGATGTGCTGCATCCTCGCCGTGGGGCAGGTGTTCGGCCAGGAGCTCTCCTCGCCGAACTTCCGGATCACCGCCCACGGGGCGGACGGCGGCGGGTCCACCGTGGACGCCACGAACGCCACGAACGACTCCGCCACCTTCCGGAACCTCTCGGCGGTCGGCTTCCCCGCATCGAGCGACCGGGCCACGGTCTCGGCGACGTTCAACGCGACGGAGGGCCACCTGGGGACGTTCTGGGGGCTCGGGACGTCGCAGAACGAGTGGATGGGGACGAACGACGCCGGGGTCGAGACGAGCGGGTTCTGGACGAACGCCTTCAACTGGGGGTACGGCATTCCGACCGCGACTCGGGACGCCGTGGTCGGCCCCGCGAGGGCCGTCACCGACAGGCTCCTCGCCGCCGGGGACGTCCGCTCCCTCCTCATCCGGAACCTGGGCAGCGTGACGCTGGAGGGCGGGGCGACGCTGACCGTCGCTAGCGGCCAGGAGCTCCGTGTGGATCTGGGAGGGAGCCTGCTGTCCGCGAACGTCGGCCCCGGCAACCGCGCCGTCGTGACCCGGTCGGGGGCCGGGACCTACGACGTCGTGATCGACGGCAGCCTGAACATCGACTTCATCACCATGCGCTTCCTGTCCGCCACCGGCGTGCAGGTCCGCGCGGGGGCAAACGTCGCCGGGTTCGACAGCATCCGGTTCATGGACGGGGCGGCGGGAGGGGAGTACCTCAATCTCTCCCTCGCGGACGCGACGACCGTGCTCCCCGTGACCTCGACCTTCGTGGAGTTCCACCCCGCGCCCGCGAACAACGTCTTCGGCGACGGCGTGGCCCCCTTCCATCCCGCGATGACCTTCGACCCCTGGGCGGGGCTGCTCGGGGGCGCCGCATTCGAGACGAACGACCTCGGCGGCCGGATCTTCTGGGGGACGGAGTCCGTGCCGATCCTGATCGCCCCGGCGGACGGGGCGACGCTGGGGAGCTCCGTGGTCGCCCTCGACTGGTCCGACGGCGAGCCGAGCTACGAGGTGCTGGACTACACGGTCGAGCTGGACGACGAGGCTACATTCGCGCTGCCGCAGGTGTGGAGCGCGACGGTGGTCCCCTCCAACGCCAACACGCCCGCGCTCCCCGACGGGACGTACTTCTGGCGGGTCCGGTGGAGGAACGAGGGTGGCTTCTCCGGCTGGAGCGTGACGCGGACGTTCTCCGTCGTCTCGGGCGCGCCGTTCGTCACGAACGTGACGTCGCCGACGGCGAATGGCTTCTACGGCGTCGGGGCGGTGATCACGGTGACGGTGACGTTCTCGGACGTGGTGTTCGTGACCGGGGTGCCGCAGTTGACGCTGGCCACCGGGGGGCCCGGGACGCCCGTGAACTACACCTCGGGCTCGGGGACGAACACGCTGACCTTCACCTACACGGTGGCGGCGGGGGACAACTCCCCGGACCTGGACTACGTCGCGACGAATTCGCTTTCGCCGAACGGCGGGACGATCCGCGACCTGTCGGGGACCGACGCGGTCCTGACGCTGCCGGCGCCGGGCGCGCCCGGGTCGCTCGGGTTCAACAAGGACATCGTGGTCGATACGACCCCGCCGTCGGTGCCGGTCCTGGTATCCCCGGCAGACGGGGCCCTGGTCTTCACGCCCGCGATGCCGCTGGACTGGAACGACTCGACGGACAACTTGAGCGGCGTAGCGAACTACGACGTCCAGGTCGACGACGACCCCGCCTTCGCGACGCCAAACTGGAGCGGGACCGTGGTCCCGTCGAACGCGACGACAGCGGCCCTGGCCGACGGCATCTGGTACTGGCGCGTGCGGGCGAGGGACAACGCGGGGAACGTGAGCGTCTTCAGCGTGGCTCGCGTGTTCACGCTGACCGACACGTGGGGGACGTGGGACCCGGCGGGGCCGGGGTCCGACTCCGGCGGCGGGATCTCGAATTCGCTCAACAACGCGCTCCGCCCGTGCATCGCGACGAGCCCGGTCGACGGGAGGGCCGGGGCGGCCTGGACCGACCTCGACATGGCGAACGTGGACCTGGAGATCTACTTCCGCGAGCGGCAGGCCGGGGGCTTCGTGGAGCTGGCCGGCTCGGCGAGCGGGGGAGGGATCTCCTCGAACACGGTGTCGAGCGACTACTCCTCGGTCGCCTACGACACCGCGGGCCGCCCCCTTGTCGCGTGGGTGGACTCCGCCGGGGGGAACCCGGAGATCTACCTGCGGCGGTTCGAAGCGGGCGTCTGGGGCGAGCTCGCCGGCTCCGCGAGCGCGGGAGGCGTGAGCGGGACGGCGAGCGTCTCGACGACTCCCTCCCTGGCCGTCAATCCGCTCACGGGCTTCCCTGGGGTCGCGTGGTCGGAGTTCTCGGTCACGGCGTTCCAGATCTTCTTCCGTGAGTTCGACGGCGCCGGCTGGGTGCAGCGCGGCGGTTCGGCCACGTTCGGCGGCGTGTCGGGGACGACCGGGGCGAGCCAGGAACCGAGCCTTGCCTACGATCCGTCAGGGCGGCCCGTCATCGCGTGGGCCGACACCACGAGCGGGAGGACCGAGATCTACGTCCGCCGCTTCGACGGGGCGGCGTGGGTGGAGCTTGCGGGATCGGGATCGGGAAGCGGCATCTCCCCGAGCGCGGTGCCGGGCCTGACGCCCTCCCTCGTGGTGGACGCCTCGGGGAATCCGCTCGTGGTCTGGGAGGAGCAGACGGTCGGGAACTCCGAGATCTGGGGATTGAGGTGGAACGGGACCGCGTGGGTGGAGTACGGTCCCGGCTCGGCGACCGGCGGGGGCATTTCCGCGACGCCCGGACGATCGTACGAGCCGAGCCTGGCCCGAGACCCCTCCGCGACCAGCGTGTACTTCGTCACGTGGACGGACGAGAGCGATTCGCAGGGGGACACCGAGATTTACGGAAAGTACTACCGGAATGGCGGCTGGCGCGAGATCGGTGCGCGGTCCGCGCGCCTCGGCGGCATCTCCGACAACGCCACGCTGTCCGTGAATTCGAGCTGCGCCTTCGGCGGGGGGTACATCTACCTCGCGTGGCAGGACTCGAGCACGGGGCGGTGGCAGATCTTCGTGAGCAGGCTCCTCCTTGGAAGCGCCGCGGACTATCCCAAGGAGATCGTCGCGTGCCCCGGCCGCGGCGGGAGCGGCCGGTACCAGATCTGGGATGATCGCACGACGAACTATGCGCCGCTCGACCTGCGCACGCTCCCGTGGCCGGCGTACAACTCCGCGAACGGCGAGCTCCATCCCGCCTTCGGGGACTTCGACGGCGACGGGCAGGACGAGGTGTTGGTCGCGACGGGGACGTACACGCCCGCGGGGGGGTGGATGGCCATCTTCCGCGACCGCGCAGGGCAGTTCAAGACGTTGCGCTGGGTCCGACTCCCGTGGAGCGTCTACAACGCGGCGAACGGGGCGGTCTACCCTGCGTGCGGCGACGTGGACGGCGACGGGCGCGACGAGATCGTGGCGTGCACGGGGACCTATCCGCAGGCGGGCGGCTGGGCGTTGATCTTCGACGACGCTCTCGCGAACTACCGCGCTCTCCAGTGGTTCCGCGGAGGCTTCACGCCGTACAACACCCAGAACGGCGAGATGCACCCCGCGTGCGGCGACGTCGACGGGGACGGCCTGGACGAGATCATCCTGGGGCTCGGCAGGCAGGGGGCGGGGAGCGTGGAGGTCCGCGACGACCGGGTGCGAGGCTTGGCCGTGATGTCGAGGTTCACCTATCCGAACTCCTCCTACAACTCCACGAACGGGGCGACCTGGCCGGCATGCACCCACACGACGGGTTCACCGGGGGAGGAGATCATCGTCGGGCCGGGGAGCGGAGGGGCCGGGGCGCTGTTCATCTACGGCGATTCGTCGGCAGGGTTCGCCCGCCTCGGCGGCCTCACGATCCCCTGGGGCGTCTACACCGCGCAGACGGGGGAGGGGAGGCCCGCCGCGGGCAACCTCGACTCCGACGGCTTCGCGGAGGTGGTCGTCGGCCTGGGGGCCTTCCCGTCGAACGGGGGCTACCTGCGCGTCTTCGACAACGTGACCACGGGCTCGACGACGGGCGCCTGGATCCGCTACCCGACCGCCGCGTACAACAGCGCCAACGGGGAGACCTTCCCCGCGGTCGGCCAGATTCGGTAGCGGTCACGCCTTACGGGGCACGTCTTTCCTCGCGTCGAGCGGGTCCTCGATGGGCCTCCCCGTGCCGCCGCTCCGGTGGGCGAGCAGGCCGGCGACCACGCTGAAGGCCATCTCCTCGGGCGTGACCGCGCCCAGGTCGAGGCCGGCGGGCGAGTGGACCCTGAGCATCGCCTCTTCCGACACGCCGCGCGCCCTGAGGTAGCCGCGGACGATCTCCGCGCGGTGGCGGCTCGCGAGGAGCGCCACGTATCGCGCCCCCTTCTCGAGGGCCCGCTCGATCGCCAGGTCGTCGGATCGGTGCTGGGTCGTCACGAGCACGTAGCTGCGCCCGGTCACGGGGAGACGCGCGAAGTCGGTATCGTCGACGATCCGCTCGTTCGCCCGCGGGAACGCCTCCGCGGTCGCGAGGGGGTCGTCGATGCATACCTGGAACCCGACCTCGCGCGCGAGGACGCAGGCCGACTCGGCGACCCGCCCGTGGCCGACGATGACGAGGTGCGGCGGCGGCAGGTGGGGCTCCACGAAGACCTCCATCTTTCCTCCGCACGGTGTCCCGACGCCGAAGACCTCGTCGGTCAGGTCGAGCGTGACGACGCGCGGGAAGCCCTCCTTGATCGCGGCGAGGGCCTCGGCCCGGAGCGTCGACTCCGCGCACCCGCCCCCCGCCCAGCCGATCAGGAAGGCGCCCTCCGCGCTGACGACGAGCGTGGCGCCCGGCTTGGCGGACGTGGAGCCCTCCGTGCGGACCACCGTGGCGGTCGCGAACGGCACGCCGCGCTCGGCGAGCGAGCGGAGGGTCTCATAGAACTCGAGCGGCTTCATGCTACGTGCTTCCTACCATACCGCGCGCCACGTGGCAAGACGGGGGCTGCGGGGGCTAATCCAGCCGCTTGAGCAGGAAGGGGAGGGGCGCCTCCCCCTCGTGCACCGGAAAGGCCTGCCACGTGCAGTTGAGCGCGCGGCCGCGCAGGCCGAGCGCGAGGCGGAGGTCCTGCTTCTCCGGGGGGCTCGCCTTTCGCACGGTCTCCCAGCGGCCGCGGCTGTCGGCGTCGAGGAGGTCGAGGAACCACATGCCGTCCATCTCGGTCTTCTCGGCGCCGAGGATCTCGCGGGCCGCGCGGTTGGCGAACGCGACGCGGTCGTCGCTGTCGACCTTGAGCACGGGGAGCGCGAGCGAGTCGCAGATGTCCCTGAGCGTGTTCTCCCCGGCGGCCGCCGCGTTCGTGAGGACCGAGACCTGGTCGCCGCGGGACTTGAGCTGGTCGTGGACGATGCTGTTGTGCACGGCGTTCCCGAGCTGGTCGGCGAGGATCTCGAAGAACTCGACGTCTTCGGGCTGGAAGGCGTTCCTCCGCTTGCTCTCGAGGTTCATGACGCCGACGATCTCGTCCTCGACCTTGATCGGCACGCACAGCTCGCTGTGCGTCACCGGGTAGACGGCGCAGTGGTAGTTCGAGTCGGCAAGGACGTCGTTCGAGAGGTAGGTCCGCTTGGTCTTCCAGGCCTGCCCGAGGAGGCCCATCTCGAGGTTCTGCGTGTAGCCGTCGGGGTACTTGTCGACGAAGATCTCGGGGCTCTCCCCGGCCATCGCCATGGGGACGAAGACGTTCGGGCCCTTGAACGCGAGGAAGATGGAGACGTGGAAGAGCCTGGGGAACTCGCGCTGGATGGCGTCGACGACGTTGCGGAAGAGGACCTTCGGGTCGAGCGTCGAGGTGGCCACGCGGAGGATGCGCAGGATCCGGTGGAGGGACTCGACGGTGATGTGCGGGCGCGCAGTGTTCCGCGGCAGGCGGGGCGTGCGGGGCATCGGTCGGTCTCTCCGGGGGGACGCGCCCGGATCATATAGCGGCCCCCAGGACCCCGGGCAAGCGATTTCCGGTGCGCCCCGGCAAGTTGGCTCCGCGGGGAGGACTCGAACCTCCAACACTCCGGTTAACAGCCGGATACTCTACCATTGAGCTACCGCGGAGCAGATTCGTGGCCGTGATTATAGGAACCGCGGGAGGGGCGTCAAGGTTTGCGCCGGGACCTGAATCCTTGCCGGGAGCGCGCCTCTGAGCGACCCTGTCCCCCGACCGTTCCCCTCTCCGTCGACGGAGGTGTCCCGTGCGTCGCCTCGCCACGCTCGCGTTCGTCGTCCTCTTCGCCTCCCTCTCCGCCGCCGAGGACGCCGTCACCGCGGCACTCGACCCGTACTCCGGCACCGGAGGCGTCGCCGGGCCGTTCGACTACTACACGCCCCTGCGCATCCAGGTCGGCGAGAAGCCGGGGGAGACCCTGGTCAAGGAGCCCACGTACGTCTCGGGAAAGCCCCTCTACGGCTCGTTCCCGCTCGGAAGCGGCGCCGACGCCACGATCACCGTCGTCCTCGACGAGCCCGAGGTCGGCGTGACCTCCTTCCTCTGGGTCGACGCGAACAACGACAACGACCTCACCAACGACGGCGACGGGAGGTGGAAGAAGGGGAACGCCACGAACTTCATCTCCGACTTCGAGCTGACCGTGCGCTACGCCGTCGAGGGGAAGGAGACGACGGGGCCGTACTTCATGCGGTTCTATCGATTCAAGGACTTCTCCAAGCGCGCGACCCTCCTGGACAAGGTGATGTGCTACCGGTCCAACCACCGCGAGGGGAGGCTCACGCTCGCCGGCAAGGAGTACCGCGTCTGCGTTTCGGACGACAACACCGACGGGCGGTTCGACGACCTCGACAACGGGCGCGTCGCCATCGATATCGACGGAGACGGACGGCTCGACGGGGGGAAGGACTCCGCCGAGGGGTTCCTGCTTTCGGAGCCGTTCAACGTCAACGGCGTCTCGTGGCGCGTGAGGGCCGTCTCGGCGCAAGGCGACTCGATCACGCTTGTCCCCGCCGGGATCGACGTCCCGCCCAAGGGCGGGGCCGCGCCGCCGCCCGCGAATCCGCCTCCGGTCAACCCGCCCCCCGTGAACCCGCCGCCTCCGCAGCCGAAGGCCCCGACGCTTGAGGAGCTCCAGGCGAAGTTCCAGGAGGAACGCTCGAAGCCCTACAACGAGCGCTACGCGACCATCCAGCAGATCGGCGCCCTCCATACCAGGGAGGCCGCCGACTTCCTGCGCGCCGCCCTCGGCGCCGAGACCGAGGCGGTCGTCCGCACCTACCTCGTCAACGCCCTCGCCGCGAACGGGACGCCTGAGGCGTTCCGGTACCTCGTCGCCTTCCTCGACCACGAGAAGGAGGACGCCGGCCTGCGCGCATCCCTCGCGCGCGCGCTGGGCGAGTTCTCGACCGAGGAGGCCTTCAAGCGGCTCGTCGCCCTGTACAAGGAGAGCAGGAAGGACGACGCGGTCCGCTACGCGGCAGCGCAGGCGGTCCGCGGCTTCACGGTCGAGGAGTTCGGCAAGGAGATGGACCGGTTCTTCCTCGACGCCCTGGATGACACGTATGCCCAAGTCCGCGCCGAGGCGGTCCGTTTCCTCGCCCCGAAGAAGGACAAGCGCGTCCTCGCCGTCGCGAAGGAGATCCTCGCGAAGGAGACGCTCGCCCTGGTCCGCCAGGCCGCCGTGGAGGCCCTCAAGTGCGCAGGCACGCAGGATGCCTTCCTGGCCCTCTTCGAGGCCGCCGGGAAGGAGTCCGACGAGGCGACGAAGAAGGCCATGGTCGACGCGATGGTGACGTTCACCGACCCGGCCGTGGTCCGGTGGGTCTCGCAGCAGGGGACCTCGCAGAAGGACCCCGCCCTCCGTCGCGTCGCCGTCGCCCTCCTGGGGAGGAGCAAGGAACCCGCCGCGATCAAGGCGGTCGTCAAGGCGCTGCGCGACTCCGACGCGAGCGTGCGCGTGGCCGCGATCGACGCGCTCATCGCGATGGGGGCGAAGGACGCCGCCGACGAGGTGCTCAAGCTCACCGGCGACCAGGACCCCTCCGTCGCCGCGGCGGCCGTCGAGGCCCTCGGCTTGCTGGACAGCGCCTCCCCCGAGGTCGTCAAGCGCCTCCTCGCGCTCCTCAAGTCCCGCGCGCCGGACGTGCTCAACGCCGCGATGGGGGCCCTCGGGCGGATGAGGGCCGTGGAGGCGTTCGAGCCGATCCGCGGCCTGCTCGACCACGAGACCTGGCAGGTCCGCGCGGGGGCGATCGAGGCCCTCGTCCGTTTCCGCGTCAGGGAGGGCATCCCCGCGCTCATCGAGCGCCTCGCCAAGGAGGACGGGCGGCTCAAGCACGACATCGCCACGGCGCTCAAGAGGCTCACGGGCCAGAAGCTCGGCACGAACGCGGCGACCTGGAAGAAGTGGTGGGAGGAGCAGGGGGAGGCCTTCGTCGTCCCGCCCGAGTCGGAAACGGCCGACTCCGCCGAGGAGGGGATGACGACGTACTACGGCATCCCCGTCGTCTCCAAGCGGATCTGCTTCCTCCTCGACATCTCGGGGAGCATGAGCGCCTCGGCGGAGACGGGGGAGAGCCGGGCGGGGGACAAGTCGCAGAAGAACCGCCTCGACGTCGCGCGGAAGGAGCTGATCGAGACAATCGAGCGCCTGGCCAAGGACGTCCGGTTCAACATCGTCCTCTTTGACGACCGCGTCGAGCCGTGGGAGAAGGCGCTCGTCCCAGCGGATGACGCGCACAAGGCCGAGGCGAAGAAGTTCCTCGACCGCCAGCGGCCGCGGGGCGGGACGAACATCTACGACCCGCTCGAGGCGGCGCTCCTGGACAAGGACGTCGACACCGTGTTCCTCCTGTCGGACGGCGCGCCCGGCTCGGGCAAGTTCGTCCAGGCGGAGGACATCCTCCGGGAGATCCGGAAGTTGAACCGCTCGCGGAAGGTCGTGATCCACACGATCGCGATCGGCCTCGACACGCCGCTCATGCGCGAGCTGGCGAAGCAGAACGGCGGCAAGGCGATCGTGAAGTAGGGGCGACCCGCGGGGTCGCCCGAGGCCGGGCATCTGAACGACGCCGTTACCCCAGCCGGATGACGGCGAACGTCGCGCCCTGCGGGTCCCTGAGCACGGCGAAGCGCCCGACGCCGGGCACGTCCATCGGCCCGGCGAGGTTCTGCGCACCCTGGCCGCAGGCCCGAGAGAGGGAGCCGTCGCAGTCCTCCACGGCGAAGTACGGGAGCCAGTGCGGCGGGACCGTGGGGGGGACCTTCCCGGTCATGTCCATCATGCCGGCCACGGGCTTCTCGCCGAGGGAGAAGATCGTGTACCCCGATCCCCCCATCGACATCTCGGCCGCGGACCAGCCGAAGAGCCCCTTGTAGAACGGGCGCGCCGCCTCGACGTCGCGGGTGTTCAGCTCGACCCAGCAGAGCGTCCCGGTCTCGTCGACCAGCTCCGCGCCGTGGTGCGCGCCGGCCTGCCAGAGGGCGAGCACGCCCCCCGACGGGTCCTGGACGAAGGCCATCCGACCGATGTTCGGGACGTCGAACGGGGGGGCGATCACCTTCCCGCCGAGGTCGGGGACCTGTCCGGCGGCCTCGTCGACGTTGCCGACCGCGACGTAGAGGACCCAGCAGGGGGGGATCCCCTGGGCCCGCTGCTCGGGGGCGAGCGAGCGGAGCCCCGCGACGTCCTTCCCTCCCTTCTGGAAGACCGCGTAGGAACCTCCGGGGACCTCCTCGGCGCCCCAGTCGAACATCCCGCCGTAGAACGCGCGCGCGGCGGCCATGTCCGCGCTCACCAACTCCGGCCAGCAGAACGCCCCCGGCGGATAATTCGCCATCTCGGGCATGCCCGTCCCTCCTCAGTCCTTCAGCAGTACCTCGACGTCGAACCGCGCGCGCAGCTCCGCGGCCGCCTCGTCTTTCGTCTGCTTCTTCCGGTCGAGGTACATGTTGATGATGTAGGGGCGGCACTCGGGCCGCCTGTGGACACCCTCCTTCAGGGCCTCACGATAGAGGCGGTCCTCCGCCGTTCCGCCCGGGTCCTCCCTTTCGAGCCTCGAATCGAGCTCCCCGGCCTTGTCGCCCACCTTCTCGCCCAGGAGGAGGAACTTCGCCCGGCCCCGCGACTCCTCGAAGCTCTTCGTCCGCGCGTCGCGACGCTCCGCGCAGCGGTAGACGATCTTCAGTCCCCCGAAGACCTCGATGACCGGCGAGACCTCGCCGACGAGCAGCGCGAGGAGGATGCCACGGTCATTCTCGCTGATCGGCCCCTGGGTCTCGAGCTCCAGCCAGCCCTGGTCCGAGAAGCCTCCCGCCGGCGTCTCGCCCCGCGCCAACGCCTCGATGATCGCGCCCTCCTCCTCTTCCGAGTCGATCCGCTTCCCTTCCAGCCGGACCGCGGCGGGCTCCGTGAACTCCTCCGGGTGCGCATCGTAGTAGGCGCGGATCTGGTCCTCGGTGAACTCCTGCGGGTCGACCCTGGCGACGGTCTCGTCCGACTTGTACACGCTCGTGACGCTCCAGCGGACATGCTCGTCGTCGAGGGCCCCCTCGGTAAGGGAGGCCTGGAAGATCATCTCCTCGACGATGGCAGGCTCCAGCGCCTGGCGCCTCTCCTCGGGCGTCGTCGCTTCCTTTCCATGGTCGCGGGCGAAGATGAGCAGGTAGACCTGGAAGTCCTGCCTCGTCACGCCGCCGGGGCCGACCCGCGCGACGAGGTCCTCGAGGGGACCCTGCTCCACGTCCGTATCGAGCGGCTTCGGCCCGTCCTTCCCGTGGCCTGCGGGCAGATCGATCGTCTTCGCGCCGCCGGTGGAGGGGCCTCCGTTCTGCTCGATCTCGCCCCGCCGGATCTTCCCGACCCGTGACTTCTCGAACGTGAGCGTCCCGCCCTGGTCGAGGCGGATCGTGACGGTGGTGTCGTCCTCCGCGACGATCTTCCCCGAAAACGCCGAGCCGTTCTTGAGCTCGACCTCGTCGGCGAACAGCGGGAGGGCGAAAACGAGCACGGCAATCAGGTGGCGGACCGGCATGGAAGCCTCCCATCCCCTTTCAGTGGATTGGTATTCATGATAGCACGCCGCGCGCAACGCGCTACTTCGGCTTGACCGCCTCCTCGCCCAGCCAGCCGCACTCGACGAGCGACTCGCGGAGCTCCAGGTTGTAGACGGAGAGGTTGGGCAGCCACGCGCGGACCCTCCTCCGCGTCCAGACTGCGCCGGAGCCGGGGCGCGCAAACCGGTACTCGAAGAGCTCGGCGCGGACGTAGCGCGGCGGGCGATTCGGAAACGGGTTTCCCGCGAGGAGTCCGAGCGCGTCCTCGTCGTTGTGGAGGAGCTTCCAGACGAGGTGGAGGGTCCACGCGTGGCGGTCCGGCGTCGACTTCGCGGCGAACCACATCTGCCAGTCGAGCCTCAGGTGGTACGGCGACACCCACGGGGGCGTGCGGAGCGGGTCGCCGGGCTTCGCCTCGAACTCGTAGGGCCGCCAGACGGTCTCGGGCCCGGGGTCCTCCTCGTCGGTCCCCTCGAAGACGATCTCGTACCGGACCCGGTCCATCGAGCCGAACGCGCCGTAGGTGTTGACGAGGTGCAGCGGGTCGAACGACGTGTTCATCTTCTGGTCGGGGGCGAGGAGGTTCGTCACCGGGTCGACCGAGAGCCACGCGACAACCGCGGCCAGGACGCCGGCGGCGACCAGCGAGGCCGTCGAGGGGGATGCGGACCCCGCGGCGCGCTCCGCGGCGGCCCAGAGGCGTCGGGGGACGACGCGGCGCCACGCGCCGTCATCGAGGCACGCAAGGCACGGGACGAGAGTCATCCAGTTCAGGAACGAGAGGTTCCCGCTCAGGAGCAGCAGGACCTGGAAGAAGATCATCAGGACCCCGGCCGCGCGGCGCACGACCGTGGGCCCGAACACGAACCAGGGGAGGAAGAGCTCCGTGAAGTGGTTCCACAGGCATCCGAACACGTGGAACCAGCCGGGCAGGGAGTGGACCCACTGGCTGATTGGGTTCGGGAGCGGCTGCGTCTCGTAGTGGTAGGTGAGGGCGGTGAGGTCCCTCCAGGCGGCGTCGTTGCGTACCTTGATGAGTCCCGCGCCGAGCATGATCCGGAACAGGAGCCACCGGTGGAGCCAGATCACGACGACGGGCGGCGGCGTCCGCGGGAAGGGACGGGGGTCCAGGACCGGGCAGAGAAAGATCCCGAGGAACCCTGTCTCGAGGATCTGGCTCTCCCAGCCGTAGCCGTACCACGTCTGGCCGATCTGGACGATCGACAGGTACATCGCCCAGAGCAGCCACATCGAGACTGCGTTCGCGAATCCGATCGCGCAGAGCGCCGCGAGGAGCACGCCGGCCCAGGAAACGAGGAGGAGCCACTGGTCCGAGCAACCGAGCAGGAAGAGCGTCGGGTGTTGGAGCCACGTCTGGGCCTCGGACCCCGCCCATGCGCGCAGACCGACGAGGAACGACCTCGCGGGCGTCAGGCCGTGCTCGCCGACGAGCGGGAGGAGCTGGTTCGCGGCCGTGAGGAAGGCGAAGAGGTAGACGACGCCGAGGAGACGCAGGATCAGGAAGCGGGTCAGCCAGAACGACTGCCCGCCGAGGGTCGGAGCGCCGCTTCCAGTGTTCGCTGACGCCATGGCTGGCATCGGTTATAGTGGCGCCGCGGGCGGGCTTCAACAAGAGATGGAGGGACGGAGATGGCGCATCGAGTCGCGAGCTGCCTGGTCCTTGCGGCGTCGGTCCTCGGGGCGCAGGAGCTGGGGAAGCTGCGTGTCTTCCCCCCGGACAACCCCTGGAACTGGGACATCCGATCGCTGCCCGTCCATCCCGACTCCGCGCGGATGATCGAGTCGATCGGCGCCGACAGCCCGCTCCACCCGGACTTCGGGCCGCAGGCGGGGATCCCGTTCTGCGTCGTCGGCGGGAGGCAGAAGAAGGTGAAGGTGGAGTTCGAGTACGCCGACGAGAGCGATCGTGGGCCCTACCCGATCCCCGACGACGCGCCGATCGAGGGCGGGGAGGAGTCAGACGGGGACCGCCACATCCTGGTCATCGACAAGGACAACCAGGTCCTCTACGAGCTGTTCTCCGTGCGCAAGGGGGAGAAGGGGTGGACGGCGGGGTCGGGGGCGATCTTCCAGCTCGGGTCGAATGACCTGCGGCCTGACGGGTGGACCTCGGCGGACGCGGCGGGCCTGCCGATCTTCCCGGGGCTGGTGCGGTACGAGGAGGTCGACCGAGGGGAGATTCCGCACGCGCTCCGGTTCACCGTCCGCCGCACGCGGCGGGAGTACTGGTGGCCGGCGAGGCACTTTGCTAGCCGCGAGACCGACGCCGCTCTCCCGCCGATGGGGATGCGTGTCCGCCTGAAGTCCGACTTCGACCTGTCGAAGTACTCAAAGCGCGTCCAGGTCATCCTGCGCTGCCTGCAGGTGCACGGGATGATCCTGGCGGACAACGGGAGCGACTGGTTCATCAGCGGCGCGCCCGACGAGAGGTGGAACGACGACGAGCTCCACGCGATCAAGCAGGTGACGGGGAAGGACCTCGAGGTCGTGCAGACCGTCGACGACAAGGGGAAGCCGATCGTCCCGAAGAAGCGGTAGCGGCCTACGAGCGCTTGGTCGTGTCCGGTCCGCGACGGAGCTTCGTCGGAGGCTTGCGAGTCTGTCTCGTCGCGGGCGGGGGTGGGGGAGGCGGCGCGGGGACGGCCTCCAGCTCGACCGTCTCCCACGAGATCGCAGGCGAGGGCGCGGCCGCCGCCGGGCGGACCGCCGTCGACTTGCTGCCGGTCGCTTCGGGCGGCGCGGGCGCCTGCGGCTTCGCGGTCGCCCGGATCCTGGCCTGGGCCGCGCCGACCGCCTCCACCTCCTGCTGCGTGAGCAGGCCCTTCTCGAGCAGGAGCTGTCCGATCCGCTTGACGACGTGCTGAGCGAAGTACAGGTCGCGCTGTGCGTCGAGGCAGATGTCCATGTCCTTCGGGCTGAGGAACTCGTTCGCCACGGCGATCTGGCCGAAGAGCTTGTCGTCGGTGCGTTGGCCGACGTACTCGTGGTTCTGAAGGAGGAATACGAGGTTCTTGTCCTTCAGGTACCCCTTGCGGACGAGGAGCTGGCCGAGCGGCATCGTCTGCCCCTTCGCGCGCGCGGCGAGCTGCTCGCGGAGGCACTCCTGAAGCTGCTTGCGCGTGATGTAGCCGGCCTTCATCGCGAGCGTCCCGAGCATCAGCTCCGGGGTGCGTTCCGTCTTGGGCATCGGACCTCCGTGGCGGTCCAGGGGATTGTACGGTCCGCCGATCGGGTCGGTCAAGCCGAGGGGAGGGCTCCGGCGGCCTCCGCGACCGACTCGATGGCGATGGCGACGAGGGCCGCGCCGTAGTCGAGGTCGATGTTCTTCATCGTGTCCTGGGTGTCGTGGTACCCGGATCGGCGGATGTCGTAGTTCTCCATGAAGAGGACGACGGGGATGCCGAGGTCGCTGAAGATCTGGCCGTCGGTGTTGTAGAGCGCGCTCCGCGGGTCCCACTCCGGCCGGACCTCGCCGAGGAGCGCGAGGTGTTCGGCGATGGGGGGGGCCTGCGCGCCGGACTCCGACCGCCTGCCGCGCCCCTTCCCGTGGCGATCGGCGGCCTGGTTCCAGGCCTTCACGTCGCGGTTCCACCGCTGGTTCGCGCGCCAGGCGGTGTACGCGAGGCGTGCCGAACTGCGCCCCTCGCCGGGGGCGATCTGGAAGACGTCGCGGTCGTTGTCGCGGTTGTGCGCCACCATGTCGAGGATGCAGGCGCCCACGACGCGGGTCTTCGTCACGTCCAACGAGCGGCCGCCGGGGCACTCGAGGACGAGCTCTCCGTCGCCCTGGGCCTCCACGAGGGCGCTCGCGAGCGCGCGGGCGCCCAGGCAGTCCGCGGGGAACTCCTCGCCGGTCAGGTGGACAAGCCAGATGTCGCGTTCGAGCCTCCCCTCGCGGGCGAGCGGGAGGAACACGTCGGCGGCGAGCATGAGGGCCGCGGTCGCGGAGTGGTTGTCGTCGGCGCCCGCCGCGGCGGCGCGGAGGTGGTCCCCGCCGCGGGCAGGGTCGTAGACGTCCTCCATGTAGGCGGTGTCGTAGTGGTCGGCCATGATCACCGTCTCCGAGCGGTTCTTGCCCGGAATGACCAGGACGACGTTCCGTTCGAGCCGCTCGCCGGTCTGGTTCTGCCTCCAGCTGTCGGACCAGGAGAAGTCGAAATCGGTCTCCCACTTGAACCGGTGATCGGCGCACACGGCGCGCCCCTCCAGCCCGTGCTTCTGGATGAGGCCGTCGTAGTGCTCGTGAAGCCGATCGGCGAGGCGGTCCAGGTCGTTTGCCACCGTGGGTTTCGTCTGGGCGGCTGCGGCCTTCGGTCCGCCGGTCCGCCCCGCGTTGACGGTCACGACGTCGGCGTTGTTCTTCCCGAGGAGGTCACCCTCGGTGAGCGACGCGATGGTCTTCCAGTAGCGCTCCTCGAAGTCGCGCGTTTGCGTCAAATCGAACGTGAACGCTGGCCCGACGTCCTCCTCGGCGGCGAGGAGGCCTCGTATCGAATCGACGAGTCCCGTGGCGCGGGCGGGGTCGTTGGAGCGGGAGGGGAGCTTCGCGAGCCACTCGTCGAAGCCCTCCTCCTTGGCCGCGTCGAGGAGGGCTCGGGCGAACGTGGGCGGGAGCGGCCTCTGCAGCAGCTCGCGCCACTCGAGGAGGCGCCTGCAGTTGCCCGTCTGCCTCGCGTCGGCGGGTTCCTGCTGGAACAGCTCGATCGAGTCTATGCACTGCGGGCGGTCGAGCAGCCGAGGGCGCAGTTCGACCTCGTAGCCGCTCGCGTGCCCCGCGAGGATGACCCCGGGCAGGGGGGCGCGTCGGACCTCCGTGCCAAGGTCCTCCGTCCATCTTGCCACGACCGGCAAGTACCAAACCGCCGAGTGGTCTCCGGCTCGCATCGTCGGGAAGCACATCCGGTACCCGAACCGCCCTCCAGAGCAGCACATCTCCGCTGCGCGTCGGATGGCGTCACGATCCGCGCGTGGTCCATCCAGAAGAGCCTCGTAGGACTCGTTCCACACCTGGCAGTTCCGCGCCATGGGCTTGCCGTAGAGGTGGACGCTGTCGGGGGCGGCGGAAAACAGGGCGGCGGTCACCCGGTCCTCGAGGACGGGGTCGTCGCGGTCCTCCTGGTCTCGCAGGACTCGCTGCCAGCGGTGCGTTCGCTGGATGCGGTTCTCGCGCCGGTGCCTGTCCCGGGCAGGCTCCCGCTCGTCCGAGACCTCGTCCAGCCACCCGGACTGGGGGATGCGGATCGGGGCATTCGCACCGCTCCGAGGGAAGAGATGGAGCAGGGGAATCCCACGTCCGTCCCAGACGCTCTCGCAGAGTCTTCGGTAGCCGGTGTGACCCCAGAACACATGCGACGCAGGGTGGGGCACGATTCTGAGGCGCCCCTCCACATAGGCCCATTGAATTCGCGCGGGCAAGTCGCCGAACATGACGTAGGTCAGCAGGAAGCGGCATCGATCGAGGGGGTCCTCGGGGCGCAGTTCCAGGTCTCGGACGAACGCCGGGAGCTTCGTTCCGTGGTGGGGTAGGATGCGCACTCCGGCCTCGTAGGGGTCACGAATGGACCTCGCATCGAGACTGAGACTCCAGGACAGAAGCTCCAGGAGTCGCTGCATGGCGTCGGGACGATCGACGTCTTCCGTCTCCTGATAGCTCGACCACAGCGGATCGGACGGGAGGAGATCGCCGCATGTGCCAAGCAACGTCCATCGGACGCGCCCCTTGTCGTCCTGGGTCTTCGAGAGCGCCACCGGAAGCATGAGGGTGAACGACTCGCATTCGATCGACCCCGCGCGCGCGGCGAGCGCCGGCGTCCAGGCGGGGTTGTCCTCGAGCATCCGCGCGGAGAACTGCGTCGGCTCTCCGCGCGCGAGCTTGACGACCTGCTCGAGGACGCGAGTGGCGATCCGCTCGATGCCCGGGCGGATCTCGAAGTGCCACTCGTATTCGGAGACGTTCCAGCCGTGGTCGTCTCCCTCGGGGACGGTGAACGGATCCGGCTCGCCGTACGGCTTCACGCCGACGTACGGCGGCGGCATGAACTCCGAGTACGCGCGGAGCGCGTAGGGGAGTCTGCCGCGCGCGGCGCGGGCCTCTTCCAGGATCGTCGACCAGCCATCGGCCATGCGGGAACTCCTACCAGGATCCCGCGGACGTGTGAAGCATCTACGGAATGGAAAACGCCCCGGGGAGCGCGTCCCCGGGGCGTTCGAGGAGCCGGGCTTATCCTACAACGCTACACTCCGGCATGATCGGTGGCGGTGGCGTGCTCGTAATCGG
>CAZYRM010000049.1:0-37243 GCA_964649705.1 uncultured Planctomycetia bacterium | reverse complement strand
ACGAGAAGGCCGAGGAGGTCGACGACTCCAGCGGCAGCCTCGGCATGTTCGTCGGCGAGCTCTTCTGCGGCTGGGTCAAAGCGCGCCAGGCCGCGGGCGCGGCCCCCGACGAGACCGCGCACAGGCTCCTTCAGTGGATGGACGAGGATCCCTACGGCTTCTGCCACGGCATCGAGGACAAGCTCGTCAAGGTCCTCGACCGAGACAACCTCGCCGCGTTCGAGCGTGAGGTCCGAGTGCGATTCGATGCCGCCCCGACTACGCTGGATGCCTCGGGCTACCAGCCGTACCCTCGACGCCACTGGGGCGATGTCCTGCGCGAGACCTGCGCCGCGCGGGGCGACATCAAGGCCTACCTCGCCGTTTGCGATGGGACCCGTCTCGTACCCAAAGACTGCTTGGCCGTCGCGCAGATGCTCCGCACGCGGAAGAAGGCCTCCGAGGCGCTCTCGTGGGTGGAGAAGGGACTCCGTCTAGATCGGGGGCGCGCGGGGGGGGCCGCCCGCGGGGAGCTAGAGGACCTCAAACGCGAGTTGCTAAAGAAGCTCGGCAGGGGAGAGGACGCCCTCCAGTTGGCGTGGAAGGAGTTCGTACGCTGGCCCCACGAGATCACGTACAAGGAGCTGATGCGCTACGTCCCGAAGGAGAACCGCGAGGCGTGGCACGCGAAGGCGATCGAGGCCGCCTCGAAGGCCGCCCCGCGCGACGCGATCCCCTTCCTCGCGGAGCATGGCGAGGTGGAGCGGCTCGCGGAGCGTGTGCGCCGGGTCAAGGACGTGACCCTGGAGGAGATCGGCTATCACTCAACCGAGGACGCGGCGAAGCTGCTTGCGAAGTCCGAACCGGTCCTGGCCGGCCGCATCCATCAGGCGCACGGCATGAGCGTGCTGAAGGCCGGCAAGAGCAAGCACTACCCCGCCGCCCTCGGGCATTTCGAGGAGGCGAAGCGCTGCTACGAACGAGCCGGGCATCCTGAGGCCTGGGAGAAGCTCGTCGAGAAGACCCGCACCGAGCACTCTCGGAAGACCGGGTTCCTCGAGTCCCTCCAGCAGATCGGGAAGCGCGCGAAGGCCGAGCCGTCGTTCCTCGAACGCGCCAGGTCCCGATGGCTGAAGTCCCAGCGGACGTGATCCGCGGCGCGAGTTTTCCTTCCGGGCTTCGGGATGGCCGGATAGGATGCGCTCGGTCGCTGGGGACAGGAGTCTCACGCCGATGACCGGACCCGATCCGTACGCCCCGTGCACCTGCGGGAGCGGAAAGAAGTACAAATTCTGCTGCCGGGGGAAGGACAAGCCCTCGGGCGGCTCCGTCGGGCTCGCGATCGCACGGCGGCATGTCCCCGACGTGTCCAGCGTCGCCACGCGGTCAGCGGACGAGCGCTGGTTCAAGGCGCCCTTCGCGCTCTGCGCCGTCCAAGGCGACTTCCGCGGGTTCGGCCAGACGCCGATGGTCTTCGCCCGCCGCGTCGAGGGGACCCTCTTCGCTCACTTCTTCCTCGTCGACGTATTCGGCATCGGCCTCAAGGACTGCTTCCCTTCGCGCGCGATCCCCGAGGCCGACTTCAACGAGCTCATCCTCGCGCGCACGTTCCCCTCGGGGCATGCGACCTGGACGGAGGAGCAGGGGCATGCCTTCGTCTGGCAGGGGGCAGAGTTCGCGCGTCAGAACGGGTTCCGTCCCCCGTCCAACTGGAGGGCCTGCGCCCTGGCGACCGGTCCCGAGCCCGACGACCTCCGGGTCGATCCCGCGCTCTTCGGCGGTGGACGGCGCGGCGTCCACATCTGCGGGGACTGGGAGGACATTCGCCGGCGCATGGTGCATCCGATGAGCATGGAGGACGCGATCGCGGAGTGGGAGAGCCACGGCTACGATTTCACGCTCGGCTCGCAGCACATGCCCGGCTTCCTGTAGAACCCCTGTCGGGTTCGCCGACCTGCCGCGGACCCCGTCTCCCCGGGTGGCGCATGTCCCGCCGCGCCCCATCTGTTTGCCCCATCCTGGCCGGAGGCCAGGATGGGGGAGTTGTCCCGTCGTGTCGAGGACACGACGGGACAGACATTGCCCCGTCCAAGCGCATGCGCATGGATCGGTGCCCCGACCGCGACGAGGTCTCGCGTGCGAGAGCGCGACGCGGTTGGGGCGGGGCGGTGGAGACGGACGAGATCGTCGCGGAGCGAGGACCGCGTCCGGCGTCGAGGCCGGGTCCCTGGACCCGCCTCCGCCGCCCCTACCCGCGCCAGGGGTGCATCGGCGGCATCGCCGCCTGCCCGCCGCCCCGCCCGCAGCGCGGGTCCGGCGGCCACCCCTGGAGGGGTGTTGATGGCTGTATGGGTGATTGCCCCGTCGCACCTCATGCGCCAGGGCGGGTCCTCGGACTGCGCGACTGGCGTGTTTCCGCGCGGAGGGGGAGGGGAGTGTCATGCCCTCGCCCACGCATGGATTCATCGAGCCGGTCGGATCGACCGGAAAAGGCCAGCTCACGCGAGCAGGCTGAGTGCCGCTGGTTGGGGGACCATCGGCGTTGAGTGCGGGCCCCCTCGTCCTGTTCTTGAAGTGTCCGTCGCCTTCTCTGGGGTCCGGGGAGAGGAGGCGGTGGCCGCCCAAGGGCGGGATGAGGGGCAGGGGAGCAGGGTGGAGTCTGGCGCCGGAGGAGCGGGGATGACGGTGACAGCAGCAATGTTCCGTCTGGGGCGAAAGTCGCGAAGAGGCGGAGTCTGGATGGACTCTTGCGCCGATCAACGGGCAACCACTACAATTCGAAGACTTGGGACAGTACGGTCTCTCTCGGAGGTTCGCAATCCATGATGCCGAAGACCGTTCATTTGGTCACACTCGCATGTGTCGCGGGGCTCATGTCGCATCGGTCGTACGCCGATGACGACGGGGATCGGCGTGAACGGGCGCGCAGATCGGCCGTGGAGTGGTCGCGCACCCAACTAAGGAAGGACGCACAGCCCTGTGGAACCCAGGGCTGCAAGTACAACTCCAAGGCGCCTGGTGCGCACGCCTGCAATACTCCCGATCCCCGGCCAGATGCCGAGGACATTCAAGCGGACCGCGTCAAGGACGACGGTCATCTCTACTGGTACTTCTACTGCGCGCGGTTCGTCCGGATGGCCTACGGCCAGCCGGCCCGTTACGCCAGTGCCGACGCCATTCGGAACGCACTGGGCAAGGCGGTGAAGGACACCGAGGAAATCCCCGCGGGAGCGCTTGTAATCTGGACCTGGAAAGGCCAGGGGCATGTCGGCATCTACGTCGGGGACGGGATGGTGATCCACACGGGCGTGAATCCGAACCTGAGGAAGGCGGGCGTCCGCGAGTCCCCGCTGAGCGATATCACGGAGCTGCTGGACGGGTACAACGGCTACGCACCTGGGGCGGGTCAGAGCAGCTACGCTGGCTGGTTCGATCCGACGGAGGCTCCGCTCGGGTGGCTGGCTCGAAACGAGGAGTCGCCCAGCGGAACGAGTTCGGACACTCCATCCCCGAACGGTGGACCCGCTCCGGTTGGCGCGCAGTTCCTTGGGGAATGGGAGGACAGCAGAGGGGAGGAGTTGGTGGCGATTCGCGCCGACGGTCAGGTGCGCGTTATTGCCAAAGGAGGGTCCTTCGCCAGCACAGAGCATGCTGGCAAGTGGACGATCCTGGACGATGGTAGCATCAAGATGGAGTTCAGCGTGCGTGGGAAAGTGGAGAGTGTATCTGGCACAATCGCGGGCGAGATCCTGCGTCTCGGCCGCGAGAACGACCAGTCGGAGTACACGCGCATCCCATCGCTGAAGGTAGGGGAGTCATGGACGAAGGGGGCTATTCGAATGTCCTTCGACGGCGTAGTCCACGCGGCTGTGCCGCACACGAACGCCTGGGATCGGGATCAGACGGTTCGCGCTTTCACGATCTTGTTCTACACGATTGAGAACGCATCAAAGACCCAGGTCGTTCATGTTGGAGATGCCTTGTATGGGGCGGGCACGGCTGAGGACCAATACGAGAATCGGATGAGGCGTATCGTTGATTGGCCGCCCGAAGGCACAGACACCCTTCGTTTCATGAAAGGCAACTACCCAGACTGGACTACTGGTCATGTGGCGGTCGATTTCGACGAACGGTATCTGCTCAAACCAGGGCAGAGGCACCGGTGGTACGTCGCTGTGGACAAGGGACCGATCGAGAGCGCCAGGAGTTTCTCATTCGCTGGCAAAGTGACCGTTGACAATCAGGGATCCAAGGCCTCGTATCGTCTGGTCTTCACGGACCAGGACGAGTTGCCTGGTTCGCCGCGGACTGATGGCAGCCCAGAGGATTCGCGTGCCCCGGCGCACGATCTCGCACCACACGGCGTGGCGTACCAGAATGCAGCAGGCATCTCCCTCACTCTGCCCGCAGGCTGGACGATAGGGAAAACGCATAGTGGCACGACGGAATACGACCTTCTGCGGCCCTCGTCCGATGACACAACGCAGATCCTCGTACAACAGCATCCAACCAAGACTGAGCGAAACCCGGATGACTTCCTTTCCGATTGGACCAAGGAGATGCTCAAGGCGCTCCCCGGAAGTACCGCTCTTAGGGGCGGGATGGGGAGAGGGATGCCCGTCGCCCAAATCGCACTCTACGACGCGACTGAGAAGTCCATGACCTGGACACTCGCAGTGGTGGTCGATGGCCAGTGCATTCAACTGACCCTCTCCGTCCAGACGCAATCCAAATTGGACGAGATCCCCGCAACACTGCGGGAGATTCTTGGCTCGTTCCAGAAGACTCGATAAGCTCTTGCTGGGGCGCGAGTCCCGAGGACTTGCTGAACCTGTGCGCTCAAATCGCCTCTTGGCGCCCGGGGAAGTCCGCGTCGCGCGCGCCGTCGCAGGTCCCAAGAGTGCGGCGCGAGTGGGGGCGACTATGGGGGGTGGTCTTCAAATGCGCGGCGGCGGATCCCATGGGAGGTGCAGAGCGGCGCGGGAGGGTCGCGGAGGCCCTGCTTCAGCCGCAGCTCCCGCAGGCAGCGCGGGCAGAGTATTCGGTAGACGCGGCCGCGATCGCAGTCCTCGCGGTTGATTCCCTTGTAATGCCTCGGCCGAAGTCGGCGAGGGGGGCGGATCGGCACATCGCGATCGTCTGCTGATCTGCGATTCTCCATGGGGTGCCCCCGGGTAACCTGGGGGGTACCCCCCTCTCCTCCCGGAGACCCTGGCGGGCGTGGTCGGAGTCCCCGCGGGGTCTCCGCGGACTCCTCCGAGGGCCCCTGGACCAGCTCGCCGGGGTGGCGTGAGGGAACTCGCGGGATTCTCGCGGGCAGCTCGGCCGGGGCGGAGAGGATGCCCGTCCGCTCTCTAGTCGCAGAGGCGGTCCATCGCACGTCCCTCCGTCCGCGAGGGGTCTACTCGGTCTTCCCGGGGGGCTTCGGCACCTCGAAGTCGGGGCCGTTCACGTCTGAGTCGGTAACGACCCTGTTCACCTCCAGCTCCGTCTCCGAGAGCTGGTCGAGGAGGACGTCGTTCGTGTCGAGCAGGATCTCCCCGAGGATCCCCTGGCCGACGGGCTGGATGATCCAGAGCCCCACGTTCCGCGTCACGTCGGTCAGCCCGGGCTCGAAGACCGCCCGCTTCGTCCGCGTCAGCCGCCGCATGCGGTCCTTGATCGAGTCGAAGAGCGCGTGCGACTTCGGCAGCCGAAGCACGACCCGTCCGCGAGCAGGTAGACGCGGAGCGGCGCGCCCGTGTTGACGATACCCGACGATCCGGCCACCTTGCCGCCCCGCGCGCGGGGCCTCCGGGCGCATCCTGCCGAGCCTCCGCGGAGGGGGCGGAGGGGGCGATCCCGGCTCCGCCCCGCGGCCGGCACGTTCCCGCATCGGGCCCCCCGCCGGCGAGAGGTCTACTCTGACTTCTTCGGCTCTTCGGGCACCGCGAAGTCGGCGCCGTTCGCGTCCGTGTCGGTGACGACCTTGTTCACCTCCAGCTCCGTCTCCGAGAGCTGGTCGAGAAGGACATCGTTCGTGTTGAGCAGGATCTCGCCCAGGATCCCCTGGCCGACGGGCTGGATGATCCAGAGGCCGATGTTCCGCGTCACGTCGGTCAACCCGGACTCGAAGACCGCCCGCTTCGTCCGCGTCAGTCGCCGCATACGATCCTCGATCAAGTCGAAGAGCGCGTGCGAGGTCAGCAGGCGGGGCACGACCCGCCCGTCCGCGAGAAGGTGGACGCGGAGCGACGGTTTCGGATACCGCCGCTCGGGTCGTCTCAACGGGCGTCACGAGGTTGCCGGCGTTGTCGCCCGAGATCGACCGCGGGGGAGCGATCGTCTCACGCGTCGCCAGGGGTTGTCAGGATGCCTCCCCCGTGGGGGCATACGGGAGTGCATGCGGAAGATGAAGGAGGCGGGGACGGAGGGACGGCCCCGCCTCGTGGGCGGCCACGCCTGTGGCCGGCAGCGATGCACGACCGCGGGCGTAGACCAAGGGAGCCTTGCTCGCCGCGGGTATCTTCGGATGGACGGCGTCGATCGCCGATCGGCTCGGGAGGGGCCTGGGGCCTCGATGGGCGCCGCCTGGGTTCCACGCCTCCCCCGGTCCGCGGGGAGGCCCCGCGCGACGCGAGCGGCGCGGTCGCAGCGCCAGCAGGTGCGCCGCCAGCGAGGACGGCCGTGGCGATAGCCCTTGAGGGCGCGGGGGCGCTCCCAGCACTCGCGGCAGATCGGCGCGGGGAGGTCCTGGTAGCCCGCCGCGACACGGAGGTCCCGCTGGCACCGGGCGCAGAGCATGCGGTACTTGCGCCAGCTCCAGCGGTTCATCCCCTTGTACTGCCGCGGCCGCCGACGGCAGCGGGGGCAGAGCGGAGCGTCCCGATCGAGTTCGCGGATCACCTCGCGGAGCTCCTCCAGCGTGCGATCCCCCCCATCCCGACCCTGGGGCGTACCCCCCCTCACCCTGGGGGCTGGCCCCGGGGCCCCTGGTCGGCCTCCCCGGCGTGATACCGGGGTCGCCCCAGGGTGCGTGGCGGGCCCCTCGGGAGCGACCGGGGGGCCGCCCCAGGGCCGCTTGGACGTAGCCCCAGCGTCCCTGGGAGGACGCTCCAGGGACGCCGAGGGGACGCGGGTCGGTGACGCCAGGGTGAGTGGCACGCTACTCCGTCCTGGGAGGGCCCGTCGGGACCGCGAAGTCGGCCCCGTCCATGTCCGTGTCCGTGACGAGGCGGTTCACCTCCAGCTCCGTCTCCGAGAGCTGGTCCAGCGCGACGTCGTTGATGTTCAGGAGGATCTCCCCCAGGATCCCCTGGCCGACGGGCTGGATGATCCAGAGCCCCATGTTCCGCGTGACGTCCGTGAGGCCGGGCTCGAAGACCGCCCGCTTCGTCCGCGTGAGCCTCCGCATCCGGTCCTTGATCGGGTCGAAGAGCGGGTGCGTCTTCGGGAGGCGGAAGATCACGAGGCCGTTCGCGAGGAGGTAGACCCGCAGCGCGGGGCCCGTGTTGACGATGCCCGCCTGGCCGGAGGCCTTCGCCCCCCGCGCACGCGAGGGCCACGTGAACCCCGTGTCGTCGAAGAGGAGCCTGGACCCCTGCGAGAAGAGGTGCGCGTACTCCTGCAGGAGGATCGTCTCGCGGTTCTCGCCCTCGATGAGTTCGAGGCGGCGACGCTCGACGGCGGAGATCGGCATCGGGGCCTTCGGCGGGGGTGAGACTACCGGGCGGCCGCCAGGGACCGCCGGCGTTCCGGTGGGGGAGGGGCGGATGGGCTCCTTCGACTTCTCGGGGCGGCTCACGCCGTTCAGGTTCCGGACCTGGCCTGCCGTCTGGCGGAACACGTCGGCGGAGAAGTGCGTCGCGGCGAAGAACTCGGAGAAGGCCACCCACAGGTTGTAGCCGGGGATCCAGACCGCGGGCCCCTTCGCGGTCCGGGCGATCGAGTCCATGCGGCGCGTGGCCTCCTGGACCTTGTCGGGGTTCTTGGTGCGCGCGGCCTGGTACGAGGCCATCCCCGCGCTCTGCGAGGCCTCCTCGAGGAGGAACGCCGAGAACGGGATCGTCCCCGCGACGGCCGTCGCGCCTCCGGCGACCTTGAGGAGCCGGAGGCCGCGTTCGGTCATGGCGCCGTTGCCGAGCTGCTGGACCATCCCCGTTGCGCCCTGCACGGCGCCGGCCGCGCCCGCGCCCGGCATCGCGATCGGGAGGCCGGCCCCCGTGTTCCCCACGTTGATGACCGTGCCGACGGCGTCCTGCGCCGCGCGGCCCGCGGGGGAGGAGACGCTGTCGAGTGAGCGCGCAACCGCGGTGGAGACCTGATCGGGGATCCCCGCCTTCGGCGCCAAGTCCCCGAAGGCGAGGCGCGTGGCGGGGTAGACCTACGCGAGGGAGAGGCGGGTCCACCACCAGCACCAGGCGAGGACCTCCTGCTTCACCTCCGCGGCGTTGTTCCAGTCCCCGACGGGGAGGCGCTCGCCCCAGAGGGAGAGCATCCCGTCCGGTCAATCATCGACTTTGAATTCCAATCAACACATTGTCCGGGCGTCGGTTACGTGGAATGAGGGGGAATAAGGCGGAATGAGGCGGCCGCAGCCGCCCGTTTCCGCCTTATTCCGCTGTTCCGGAGCGAGCCCCCTCTGCTACTTCCTTGCGAGATACCATGTTGCGCCTCTACCCCGACCGCGAGATGCGATGAGCCCGAGTCTCTTCAGGTGGAGCAGGTCGTCGCGAAGGGTGCGTTCGGGGAGCGATTCGGGGAGACGGCGACGAATCTCTCCGAAGGCGATTCGCTCGACATCCGCGAGCATCTGAAGCAACGCGCGCTGCCGTTCCGTCAGGTCGTGCGCGACCCTGAGCGGGGCGACGTAGCCGCTCGGGAGGAACCGAACGCAGACAGATCCCGCTTGCTCTTCAAAGATCGGCTCAGGGTGACCAGCACGAACGCAGAGCTCGACGATCTTCTGGGTGCCTCGTCCCCAGTGCTCGATCAACCCACGACGGTAGAGCACCTCCGCGATGATCGGGTTCCGCGGTCGAGAGGTGTGATCGCGTTTGAGGTCGTCCGGTCGAAGTCCGCCGGCAAGGGTCCCGTCGCTCCAGATCTCCAGGCGATCGTCGAAGATGGCCACGCTGACCGCGCCACCAGGGTGGCTGTAGTCGCGGTGGCAGAACGCGTTCACCAGCGCCTCCCGAAGGGCGGGCACCGGGAAGAGGGGCTCGTCCTCTCGCTCGAACAGGCCGGGTTGAATGCGTCCCGCGACCGGTAGATGCCTTCGCAGGAAGAGCATCGATTCGTCCAGCAGGCGGAACACGTGGCCATCGAGCTGCCGCTGGTCCAAGAACTCCGACTTGTCGGTCCCGCGGAATCGGGCGAGTCGGACCTGGCACTGCGGATAGTCGGGTGCGAATCGGGTCCCGAACAGGACGACGGCTGCGTTGAGGACCACGCCGTCGAGCGAGGCGGCGAGGCGTTCCACGACATCCCGCACGTCGGCGCCGGTCGACTCCGGCAGGCGACCCGACTCGATGCCGAGTCGAGCGGTCCGGAGAATTTCCTCACGATCGAGGGCCGAAACCTCGTACCGCGTGGCGGCGTGGTTCTCCCACCGACGCGTCCCGTGGACCTTCTCCAGCAGCAGTTGCTGGTAGCGATCCTGGGGCCTCCGGGACGTCACAGAGCCGACACGCTGATAGGCCCTCCCCTTGAAGGTGTAGGGTCTGGCCTCCGCAGCTCGCTGGGCCGTGAATACGAGGACCTCGCGGCCACCGTCTACACCGACGCGGTCCCATTGAATGGGCCCGGGCGGCTCGAAGCCCGCGAGCATGTTGGAGACCTTCATCAGCGTGCTGTCGGCGACATCCTGGCCGGGGACCTTCCCGGTGGAGGTCACACCGATGAGGACGCGGCCTCCCTCCCCGTTCAGGAACCCGCAGAGGGTCTCCCCGGCGGCCTCAAGCTCGGCGACCGTCTTCTTGAACTCAAGCCGATCGGATTCGCGCGCCTGGGCCAGTCGTTCCAGCTCGTCCCGTTCCACGTGTTGAGTTCTTCCTTCCAGTTCGGAGCGCGGGCCAGAGCACGCGGCCCGTCACGATGCGTCCGCCTTCACCATTCCGCGCACCCATCTCGACCTCCCCGCGTCGAAGGACCCCGAGATTCTCTACGCGCTGCGTACTGCGCGCCAGCGATCGTTGACGATCGCTGCGCGTCATGCCGGTACCGCGGGGGGTGATCGTGACGAGTCCGGTCCCATGTCCTTCGCTTGCGAAGTCCCGGCGCGCTCGGAAACCTGCCCGACCTATCTCCGGGCGAAACCGCCCAGGTCGCCACGGGAACCTCTGGAGGTGACGAAGACCCTGCGCCCAGCCTGCGCCCTGATCTGCGCCGAACCCATGCGGATTCGTGTGGACCTGTGCAGACCATTGCACACTCACCCGCGCCGGTCGCGAGAAGTGAAAAACGCGGCGCTGGGCACCGCAGAGGAGGATTGCGCACGATTGACAACGCGGGAGAGCTGGTGAGCTCTCCCGCGTCGAAGATGGAGGCGGGGGGAGTCGAACCCCCGTCCCAAGACCCTTCAAAGGAAGCCACTACGTGCGTATTCCGCGTTTGAGTTGTCGCCCCTGGAGGGGCCCACGGACGGGCCATCCAGTCGCTAGCCAGGAGTGTGTCTCGCCTTCCCTACGCCCCCGACAGTCGAAGGGAGGCCAGCCCACGGCAGTCGTCCCACCGGCCCGCCTCCCTTACGGGAAGCTCGCGGGCTTGGACCGGCACGACGGGCCACGTGATTTACGCAGCCAGAGCAAATGCGGGCTTCGCAGTTGCGAATTGTCGTCGGCAGTTAACGAGGCCAACCGACGAACCTCGGCACGCGTCTTCCTCATCTGGAATCCGGTCGAAACCGTTTCGCCCCCGATGAGTCCATAGTATAGCACGGCGCGGCCTTGGGTTCACTCCCCCCGTCCCGTCGCCCGCTTCATGTCGCGCTCGGCGAACTTCTTCCTCAGGTCCTGGCGCTTGTCGAAGAGCTTCTTCCCGCGCGCGAGGCCCAGTTCCACCTTGAGCATCCCGTCCTTGAAGTAGAGCGCCAGCGGCACCATCGTCAGCTTCTTCTGCTGCTGTTGGATGTAGAGCTTGGTGATCTGGTGGCGGTGCAGGAGCAGCTTCCGGGGCCGCTTCGACTCGTGGTTCACGTAGCCGCCGGAGTGGTACCTCGGGATGTCCAGGTTGAGGAGGAAGACCTCGCCGTTCTTGATCCGCGCATAACTGTCGGAGAAGTCGATCTTGCCCTCGCGAAGCGACTTCACCTCGGTGCCGACGAGCGCGATGCCTGCCTCGTAGCGTTCCAGGATCTCGAACTCGTGGAACGCCTTCTTGTTTTTCGCAACGAACTTGATGGGGTCTTCGGCCATGAGGGCGCGCATCGTAGCTTCCGGTCGGAAGGGGTGTCAACGGCGGATCCTTGACGGACCCGGAGGTCACCGCTACCATTCCCCGACCCTAGTTCCTACGGAGGCGTTCCGCCCATGCTGCGGCACACCGTATTTGCCTTGCTCATCTCGACTTGCCTCGCCCTCTCCGCCTGGGCCCAGGAGCCCCCGAAGCCGGAGGACGGAGCGCCCAAGGATCCTCCGAAGCCGGAGGAGGCCGCACCGGCGCCGCCCCCCGTCGAGATCGGAAAGGTGATCGAGGCGTACCTCGCGAACCTCGCCAGCGCCGACCCGGTCCTGGCCTCGGAGGCCTATGACGCGATCAAGGAGATCGGGAGCCCGTCGGTCCTCGCGCTCGCGACGAAGCTCCAGGCCAAGGAGACCTCCGCGGACGCAAGGTACCTGATCTGCGACCTCCTCGGGGAGCTGCGCGCCGCGACGGCGGTGCCGGTCCTCATCCCGATCCTCAAGGACCCCCAGGAGCACGTCTCGAGCGTGGCCTCAGCGGCGGCCCGGGCGCTCGGCCTCCTCGGCGACGCCTCGGCGATCGAGCCCCTGCGCGAGGCGCTCAAGTCGACCGACATGGAGCTCCAGTACGAGGCGATCCGCTCCCTCGGGAACCTGCGCGCCGTCGCGGCCGCCCCGGACCTCCGGAAGTTCCTCGCCAGCGAGAACAAGCCGACGGCGTACGAGCGCTACCTCTCCTGCGCGGCAATCGAGGCCCTCGGGCGGATGAAGGACAAGGCCTCGGTCAAGGAGATCGCGCGCTGGATCAAGAGCGCCGACAAGGAGCCGGGCACGGAGACGTACTTCAGCCACTACGCGATCAGGGCGCTCGAATCGATCACCGACCTGAGCCACGGGTCGCTTACGACCTCAAACGAGGAGCGGGGGAAGACCGAGGAGGCCTGGTCGAAGTGGTGGGACGAGCACAAGAAAGAGTATGGGGCTGCGGAGGAGCCGAAAGAACCTGAGCCACTGAAGGATGGCGAGGAGGCTCCGAAGGAGCCTCCGAAGTAGAAGTCCCAATTTTCAATACTCAATTTTCAGCGAAGTGCCAATTTCAAAGCCTCAACCGCTGTATTACAGGCGGTTGAGGCTTTGAAGTTGGAAGTTCGTTGAAAATTGAGTATTGAAAATTGAAACTTCTACAGCGGAATCTGCCACTGATCGTCGCGCACGGTCCGCGCGACGTGCAAGGCCCCGCGCGACACAGGCCGCTTCGGGTCTTCCGAGCGGCGCACGCGGGCCGTCTCAAACCCCATCTGCTGGAGCCTGCGCTCCACCATCTGCGGCAGGTTCCGCGTCAGGCTCCCCCCGCCCGTCAGGATCACGTTCGACATGAGAAGCTCGACCGCGTCCGGGTCGGCGTGGGAGGCGAGCTTCGCCAGGTGCTCGACGACACGGCCCATCAGCTCCTCGCAGGCGGTGCGCACCTGCTCCGTCACGTCGATCCGGCACGCGCGCCCCTGGACGTTGATGGGGAGCACCAGCCGCTCCGGGGCCTCTCCCACGAAGGAGTGGAGCGCCTTGAGACGCATCGCCGCGAGCGGCGTCATCGCCACGTCCGGGTAGCGGCGCTGGACGTGCGCGCAGATCGAGCGATCGACCTCGTTGCCGCCGAACGGAAGGCTGCACATCTCCTCCGCCCGCGGCAGGAATCCCTGCACGAGGCAGAAGTCGGTCGTCGCGTGCCCGATGTCGACCACGATCGAGTTGCGGCTCGGATCGAGGTACGTCGGGTCCGTCAGGCGCGACGCGTCCCGCATCCCGATCGCCGCGAGGAACGGCTCAGGGAGCAGGAGGACGCGAGAGAAGCACCCCGAGATGGCGTGGCGGATCGAGCGGAGGTTCTCCTCCGACGCGTGCGCCGGGCAGCCGATCACCGCCCACATCTCGAACGCCCCGCCCGGGTTCGCCCGCTCGCAGAGGGCGTGAAGGAAGTCCCGCGCGGCCCGCGGGTCGACGCCCACCGACTTGCGCTCGAGCGGCCAGACCAGGTCGAGGTAGAGCTTGTGCGCGAGGGCCTCCGCGCCGACGAGGTAGCGGCGGTTGTCCGGGACGACGCCCGGGAGGATCCCCTCCTTCGGATACCCGACGACGGAGAGGGTCAGCTCGGGGGCCGAGGCGACCTCCTTCTCGCCGTCCCGGGCGAGGAAGACGCTCGTGTGGGCCCCGAGGTCGAGCCCGACGCGGACGGCGCGCACCTCCGGGTGCGTCGGCTCCGCGACGGCGACAGCCTCATCGATCGGGATCGGCTGGAATGAGCTCATGGTCCCCCCTACGCGGTTTCCCGCTCCTCGGAGAGCAGGTGGTCGACGACCCTCTGGATGTCCGACAGGGGGATCCTCGACTCGTCCGTGGCGGGGGCGTGCGTCGGGTCCTGCGCGGCGCCGGGGCCGTCGGGACGCGCCTTGACGGCACGGCTCGTGGCGCGATCAAGCGCCTTCTCCAGCTCGCCGGCGAGGCGGTCGGCGAACCCCCTCGCCAGCTCGGCGGCCATGCGGTCCATCGCGGCGTCGACGATGCGCTTGGCAATCTCGGCCGCCTGGGCCTCCTGCCCCTTCCGCTCCTCCTCGGCGCGGACCTCCTCGACGGGACGCCCCGAGGTCTGCGCGATCCGCTCGATGCGACGCTGCTCCCGCTCGCGGCGGATCCTCTCGACGAGACGACTGGCCGTGTTCTCCATGCCCCGCGCGTCCGGGTCCGCGGCGGCCGGATGTCCCCCATCCTGCGACATGCGCCCCTCCTGTATCCCCCCGGAATCCGGGCCGGGCGGCCCTTCATCCGTCGATCTCGTTATCGGCCGTTTCCCGGGATCGCTTGAGCCCGCCGACGCCCGAGGGTAGACTCCCCGCGTGCCCGACCGACTCATCGTCTTCGACCTCGACGGGACCCTCGTCGACTCCCGGGCCGACCTCTCCGCCTCCGCGAACCACCTCCGCGCCGCGTGGTCGCTGCCTCCTCTCTCCGAGGAGGAGATCGGAAGGCTCATTGGCCACGGACTCGGGAAGCTCGTGCGCGGTCTGCTGTCGATCGAGGACGCGCGCGAGGTCGAGCGCGGCATGGACGTCTTCCGGCGGCACTACCGGGAGCACTGCCTGGACCGGACGCGTCTGTACGAGGGGGTCATCGAGACGCTCGCGGCGCTCGACGGCCGAGCGCTGGCCGTGGTGACGAACAAGCCGAAGTCGTTCACGGACCAGATCCTCTTCGGCCTCGGGATCGCCGCCAGGTTCGGCCTCGTCCTGGGCGCCGACTCGACGCCGAAGCGCAAGCCCGACCCGATGCCGATCCTCGTCGCGATGGAGAGGCTCGGCGCGACATCCGCCGAGACGCTCGTCGTGGGGGACAGCGACACGGACGTCATCGCGGGAAAGGCGGCCGGCGCGCGGACGTGCGGAGTCACCTACGGGATCGGCGACGTCGACGTCCTACGGGCGAGCGGACCTGACCACGTCATCGACCGTTTTGCCGATCTCGTCAGCATCGTCCGCTAGTCGACGACCTGACCATCCCTCAGCCGCACGAGCCTCCCCGCCCGGTCTCCGATCCACGGGTTGTGCGTGACCAGGACGATCGTCAGCCCCGTCTCCGCTCGGAAGCGCAGCATCAGGTCGAGCAGCGCCCCCGTCGTCGTCGTGTCGACGTTCCCCGTCGGCTCGTCCGCCAGGAGGAGCCCCGGGCGGTGCACGACCGCGCGCGCGATCGCGGCGCGCTGCTGCTCCCCGCCGCTCATCTGGTGGGGGAGGTGCCGCGCCCGCCCCGCCAGGCCGACCGACTCGAGCGACGCGAGGGCCCGGGAGCGGCGCTCGCGCCGCCCGACGCCCGCGTAGAGGAGCGGAAGCTCGACGTTCTCGACTGCCGTGAGCGTCGAGACCAGGTTGTACTGCTGGAACACGAACCCCATCGTCTCGCGGCGGTACCTCGTCCGCTCCCACGCGGTGAGCCCCGCCAGCGCCTTTCCGTCCACCCGGACCTCCCCCGACGTCGGGACGTCGAGCGCCCCGAGGATGTGCATGAGCGTCGACTTCCCGCTCCCGCTCGCCCCCATGACGACGACGAACTCCCCCTTCTCGAAGGAGAGGTCGACCCCCCGGAGCGCCGAGACGGCGTCCGGGCCCTCGCCGTAGGTCTTCGCGAGATGCACGGCCTCCAGGAACGGCATCACAGCTCCCTCAGCGTGCGCACGGGGTCCAGGCGCGCGGCGCGGAAGGCGGGGTACGCGCCGGCGGCCGTCCCGAGGCCGATCGCGAAGGCGAAGACGAGCCCGACGAGACGGGGCGTGACGAGGAAGATCGTTTCCCCGGTATCGAGCTGGGAGCGGATCCACGGATTGACCGCCGCGATCGAGGCGAGCCCGACCGAGGTCCCGATGACCGCCCCGACGACCCCGATCAGCGCCGACTCGAGCAGGAACTCCCTCACGATCTGTCCCGAGCTAGCCCCGACGGCGACCTTGATCCCGATCTCCTTCTGACGCTCCAGGATGGCCATGACCATCGTGTTGATGATCAAGAGCGCCGCGACCAGCGAGGAGACGGCTCCGACGGAGAACATGATCAGGGTGAGCAGGCGGAGTGCCTTCTCCACCTCCGTCACCAGCTCCCGGGGGGCCACGACGGCGACCTCGGGAGCGGCGCGACGGATGGCGTCCGCCACGGCGTCCGGGTCGGTCCCTTCGACCGTCAGCACCGTCCAGTTGGACGCGCTGCTCTCGAGCTTGCCGACGAACGTCGCGGCCATCGCATCGAGGTCGAAGCCCCGGGGGAGCACCTCCGCCAGCAGGTCTCTGAGCTGCTCCCGGGCCGGCTTCTGGTAGTCCTCGCGCAGCCGATCGTACGTCACGATGGCGTCCGGGACGATCGGCAGGTCGGGGACGTGGTAGATCCCGACGAGGTCGTACTCCCGGTGCCGGATCGTCACCGTCCCGCCGACGCGGAGGTTCCGCTTCGTCGCGATCCGGCGGCTCACCATCGCGTGGAAGGCGTCGCCCCGGGCGAGCCAGCGCCCCTCCTCCTTCACGAGGGCGCGGGAGAGGTGCGGGAGGGTCTCGGGATCGAGCCCCTCGACGAGCGGAACGGGCGTGAGGAAGGTCAACGGGTGCTTCTCGAGGTCGTAGCCGTCCAGGAGCAGGACGAGCTGGGGCTGGACGGAGGCGACCCCGGGAACCGCCCGGATCCGCGCGACCGTCTCGTCGCGGATCGCCGGGTTGACTCCCTCCTTCGAGGTCTTCGTGACGACGTGGACCCTCCCCGCGACGTATTGCTTCGTATCGTCGACCATCCCGTGGAGGTACTCGGTCAGCGCCCCGAGCACGAGGAGCGTAAAGATCGCGATCGCGACGCCGAGCACGGTGAGCGCGGTCCGGACCTTGTGGCGGAGCAGGCTGCGGACGAGCGGCAACATGGGGCGGAGAGTCTATCCGCGGGCGGCCCCGGGGTCCAGCGGGGCCGGCTCGCATGCTTGCGCAACACCCCGCCCGTGATAGGATGGGGCGCCGGTAGGGGAGGTCCGCCATGAACCGCCACGCCACGAGCTTCGCCGTGCTCCTCCTTGCCCTCTCCATGGGCTCGGCGGAGGACCAGGCTGACAAAGCCAGCTTGCTGGTCCCGATCGCCGAGAAGGAGGGCTTCCGCGTCGTCCACCTCTACGGCACGCCCGAGGAGATCGGACGACAGCACGCCTCCGCCTTCGCGGACGAGATCAAGCTCCTGAGGAAGGACTACCTCGGGAAGTACATCCACTCGAAGCGCGACGAGCGGGAGACGGTCGAGGGGTGCCAGGCGCTCGAGCCGTTCTACCTGCCCCGCCACCGCGCCGAGCTGAAGGCGCTGGCGGAGGCCGCCGACATGCCGTGGGACGACGCCGTGCTCGCCACGGGCTTCCTGGACGTCAACCGCACGGTCCTCTGCAGCACGTTCGTCGGGCACGACCCGGAGAGCGGCGAGCCGATCTTCGGCCGGAACCTCGATTTCCCCTCGCTCGGCATCGCCAACGAGCACGGCCTCTGCATCGTGTACCACCCGTCCGAGGGGCACGCCTTCGCGTCGTTCGCCTACCCGGGCATGATGGGCGTCCTCACCGGAATGAACGACGCGGGGCTCACGGTCGCCGTGATGAACGTCTTCCAGGAGAAGCAATACCAGCAGGCGATGCCGTACATCCTCTTCTTCCGCACGCTCATGGAGGAGTGCACGACGACGGCCGAGGTCCTCGACCGCGCCAGGGCCGGGTGTTGCAACGTGTCGAACAACCTCATGGTCTGCGACGCGAGCGGCGACGCCGTGCTCTGCGAGATCTCGCCCACCCGCGTCGAGGTCCGCCGACCGAAGGACGGTCTCGTCATGTCGACGAACCACTTCCGCTCCGAGGCCCTCGGGAAGACGTTCAAGCTCTGCTACCGCTATCCCATCCTCAAGTGGCTCCTCGAGGGGCGCGACGGCGAGATCGGGCTCGACCGGGCGATCGGGGCGCTGCGCGCCGTCGCCATCTGGCCGATCAACCTTCAGAGCTTCGTCCTGCTCCCCGCCCGGCGCGAGGTCCACGTCGCGATGGGCAAGGTCCCCGCATGCGCGGGACGCTACGTACCGATCGACCTCGCCAAGGAGTTCGCGCGGCCGCGCGACTGATGGACTCAGACAAGGCCGAGATCGAGCGCCTCTACGAATCGCTCTCCGCCCTGGCCCGGAGGCTCGCCGCGTCGCTCGCCCAGGAGATGCGCACGCGCGGATCGGTCGACGCGGTCGAGCTGACAGTCCCGCTGCTTCTCGCGGGGACGACCGAGAAGCGCGCCGAGCGCGCCCACGAGCTCCTCGCGGACCTCAGGCAGCAGATCGAGGAGAAGCTCCGCACGGCCGACGCCTTCTGGCCCGGGAGGGTCTACTGCTTCTGGTGCGAGAGCGCGGGGTGCGAGCATGCGGTCCCGCCCTCGCGGAAGCACGTCTTCGCCGGGTTCGGGCCGACGGGGAAGCCGGAGTGGACGGAGTTCCACACGCTCTGCCTGAAGGTGAAGGACCCGCGCGTGGACGGCCTCTTCCGGGACCCGCCCGACGTGCTCGGGATCGTCCAGCACGGCCACGAGCTCACGATCGGGCCTCCCCCGGAGGTCCCCCGCGCCGTGCACCGCTACGACGTGCTCGGGCAGGTGGCCGCCGGGTACCTCCCCGCCGGCCCGACGCGCGAGCCGGGGGCGATCACGGTCCAGGTCGTCGCGCGGTACGCGGAAACGGGGCGGACGAGCCTCCTCCTGAACGCCATCGGCTCCTTCTCGCTCCTCGCCACCGGCGTCCCCGAAGAAGGGCCGGAACAAGACCTCGAGGGGATCCTCCGGGCAACCAAGGAGCGATTGGCGCGGGCCGAGGACCTCGCGAGGATGCTGGAAAGCCGCCCGGGGCCTCCCCCGGACCTGACCAAGGTGATCGAGCCGGTCCTGCACCGCCTGAGGTCGAACCTGGAGCGGCTCTCGAGGCGCGCGGAGCGCCGCACGTTCCACGCCTCGATGCGGCACGAAGAGGAGCGCCCCGTCGGCAAGGCGCTCGAGGACGCCCGGGCCGCGGCCGTGGACCGCTTCTACGCCGACGCGGAGGAGGGGACCGTCGTCGTGCTCGGCCCGCGAAACCGCGTGCACGTCTTCACGCCCGCCGGCCGCCAGGTCACGAGCGCCGCCTATCCCACGGAGGCGATCGAGCGCCGGGTCTCCCAGCGCCGCTGGCGCCCGATGACCCGCGAGGAGGTAGCCTCCTTCAAGAAGCAGGTCGAGGCCGTCACGGCGCCGGGGAGATGACCTGGCGCTGCCGCGCTGGAATTCCGGTTGACGTTGGTACAGGCTTCTCTTACGGTCTCCTGCCGTCGATGCGAGAGTCCAACCGACAGGAGTCGCACGCGTGGCCGACAAGGGACGCTGGGGCGGGTACTTCGGCGCGGTCCTTCGCGGGATCGTGCGCGGGGTCCCCTTCGCGGGCGACATCGCCGCCGAGTGCATGCTCGTCGCCGAGGGGCGCAGGAACCAGCAGCGGGTGGAGGACCTGCTGCACCAGGTCGGTCGCGGCGACGCCGGCGCCACGCAAGCCCTCCGATCCCTCTCCGAGGACGAGGTCGAGGAGGCCGTCGCCGAGGCCGTGCCCAAGCTCTCCCAGCCCGATCGCGACAAGCTCGCCGCCGAGATGACCGGGCTTTCGTCCAGCGCGCCCGACCGGGTGGACGGGGTCTTCGAGAAGGCCCTGACCATCCTCTCCGGCTCCGCCGAGGTGCGCCACACGCTCCTCGCCCGCGCCGCCGGCGTGCAGGGCATCCTCGCGCCGGGGACGAAGCTCGCCGATCGATACGAGATCCTGGAGCTCGTCGGCGTCGGAGGGATGGCCTGTGTCTACCGCGCCCGCGACCATGTGCTCGACGAGGATGTCGCCGTCAAGATCCTCCGCGTGGAGCTTGCGAAGGACCCGGCCATCCAGAGGCGCTTCGTGCAGGAGGCCAAGGTCTGCCTGTCCCTCGCCCATGACGGGATCGTCCGCGTGCGGGACATCCAGCGCGTGGACGACGTCCCCTGCCTGACGATGGAGTGGGTCGAAGGGCCGACCATGCGCGCCTGCCTCCAGCAACGAGGCAAGCTGGCCTGGGACGAGGCCGCCCCCGTCATCCGAGGTCTCCTCGGCGCGCTCGCCTACGCGCATTCGAAGGGGGTCCTCCACCTCGACCTCAAGCCCGAGAACATCCTCCTGCCCCAGATCGACACCCCCAAGCTGTGCGATTTCGGCCTTGCGCGGGTCATGGAGAGCCCTGGCGGCGCGTCGCAACTCTCGGGCTCGGGGACCCCGTACTACATCCCTCCCGAGCAGCGGCTGGGCCAGGAGCTCGACGCGCGCGCCGACGTCTACGCGGCGGGCGTCGTGCTGTACGAGCTGCTCGCGGGGCGCCTCCCGGGCCGGCGGACGCCGACGCTCCACGAGGGGTTCGGCGTCGACGAGGGGATCTCGCGGGCCGTGGAGTCCGCGATCGACGAGGATCGCGCACAGAGACCGGCCGACGCGGGCGTGCTGTACGAGGCGATCTTCGCCGTTCCTCCATCGGCGGGGACCACGGTCCGCCGCACGCGCGGGACGGAGGGGCCGATCGTGCGGGGACTCTCGTTCCTCTCCGTCAACGAACAGGGCCACCGCGAGTATCAGAACGAGGAGGACGGCTCCGTGCTGATTTACGTGGCCCCCGTCGAGTTCGTCATGGGACTGGACGGCGCGGGACCGCACGAGGGCCCGGCGCACCGTGTCGCGCTCGACGGCCACTTCCTGGGGAAGTACGAGGTCACGAACGCGCAGTACCGCGCCTTCTGCGCCGCCACGGGGCATGCGGAGCCGTCGACCGCGGCGGACCTCTACTTCCGGGACGCGAGGTACGACCGGCACCCGGTCGTCGGCGTGAGCTGGGGGGACGCGAAGGCATACTGCGACTGGGCGGGGCTGCGCCTCCCGACGGAGGCGGAATGGGAGTGCGCCGCCGGTTGGGACATGGCCGCGGGGCGGGCGAGGAAGTACCCCTGGGGAGACGACGAGCCGACGGACCGGGTGGTGCGCGTCATCCACTCCGGAGAGACGCCGGAGGAAGTGGGGGCGTGCCCCGGCGGGGCAAGCCCGTGCGGTGCGACCGACATGGCGGGAAACGTCTGCGAGTGGTGCGCGGACTGGTACGACGAGTCCTACTACGCCTCGTTCCACGGGCTGGTGCGCAACCCATCAGGCCCGACCACGGGGACCTCCCGCGTGGTGCGAGGGTGGTCGTGGGACGGCGACACGCGAGGGCTGCGGGTGACGGCACGTCATGCCTACGGCCCGCAGAACCGCAACCGCGTCTTCGGCCTGCGCGTCGCGCGGGGACTCGATTAGACTGTATGGCACCAGGTGTCGATCAGTCATTCCTCCCCCCCCAATTCGAGCCTCTCGGAATGAGCTGAACGAGCCCAGCCTCGCCGCAAGTCGTTGGCGCGCAATGAAAGCCGATTGGCATGGTGCGTGCACCCCGGACGGTCAGCCCGGTTTGAAGGAGGAGACCATGTCCCACGACCACGTCCCCTCGGTGTTCTCCCGCATGGCGGTCGTCCGGTTGGCCCTCGCGCTGCTCTCGATGGGCGCCATGCTCCTGCTGCCCTGGAACTCGGGCGGACGGCTCCTGCCCGCGATCAAGGCGGACGAGATTCCCTCGGCCGTGCTCGCGTATGGGCTCGCCCTCCTTGCGCCGGTCTTCTTCGTTCTGGTCTCCATTGGGACGGTTGCGCACCTGAGGCGGACGGACCTGCAGCCGTCCGCCCCGATGCGGACCTTCGGGCTGTGGCTGATCGACCTCGTGTGGCAGGCGCCCCTCCTCCTGGCGTGGCTGGCCATTCCACTGATGATGTCATCCTCCTGCGGCGAGCCCGAACGCCCAGCTCGCGTTGGCCAGATGCTGTCGTTCGGGAGCTGCGGTCTCATCGTGCTGCTCTCGCTGATGGTGGAGCCGTTCCTCCTCTTCCGCGCGCTACGGATGCGCCAACGGGAGGCCATCGCGTAGGGTGTGTGCAGCCGCGTCTCGCAGCACCGCTGGCGGCACACGTCCCGCGAGGAGGTCGCCGGCTTCAAGAAGCAGGTCGAAGTCGTCGTCGCGCCGGGGAGGTAAGCGGCACCGCAAGGACGATAGCCCCGCAGTCGCCTGCGCATGCGCCGAGGCCAGGACCTTGTACCCCAGCGCGACGTTTGCCGTCACGGCGCCCCGCGTGTCCCCGCGATCGCCGAGAGAGAGGCCTGGGGAGCCAATTCGACCACCTGGGGCCAGACCGCGGGGAGGTACCCGCTCATCATCGCGATGATCGAGGCGCGTGACGCCCTGACGCGCTCGGTTCCCCCGGTCTGGGCGGTCTACCACGGCTGCTCCGCCCCGTCCGATCCAGACGGCTACCTCCGCCCGAGCCTCTCCCTCAGTTCGAAGTGACAGGCTCCCGTCGCACCCAAACGGATTCCATGCCTTCGGTTCAGGGGACCCTGGACGCATTCACAGGGGGCCAGGGAGCACGGAGGACCGCATGACCCATCCAACACGTCTCGCAGCCGCACTCTGCTTGTGCACCGCCGCCCTCGCGCAGGACGCGGGAGTCGTCCCGTACAGCGACCAGCACGTCGTCGCGATGTACGTTTCGGGCGACGTCACCGACTACGCCCGCGCGGCGGGGATGGAGTACTGGGCCTACGTCGGCAGGCTCCTCGACGACGTCCGCGCGATGGGGTTCACGGTCGTCCACCCGAACAACCTCATGTCTGAGGACCTGCCGAGGTGGCTCGATCTGGCAGAGGCGCGCGGCCTGCGGCTCATCTACCAGGGCGGCGCCGCGCAGCGCGACTACTACGTCTGGAACCCGAACGACCCCGTCTGGGGCGAGGCCATCACGCCGCAGGAGCGGCGCCGTCTCTTCCGCTCCGAGATGCTCCCGTTCTACCGGGACGTCCTGCTGCCGCGGCACCGTGTCAGCCGTGCGCTCCTCGGGTATTGCGCGACCGAGGAGATCATGATTGAGGACGACCCGACCATCTGGGAGGACCTTCGCGAACTCACCGAGGCCTCCCGACGCGTCGATCCGCTCCACCCCGTGTTCGTGGAGCACCTCTGGGCGGATCAGGTCGTCCGCAGCCTCCCGGTCCAACGACCCGAGGTCGTCCTGTATGGCCCTGGCACGATCGGCAGCGGTCCGTGGAACCAGGAGCTCGATTTCTTCGAGGTCTGGCTTCAGGAGGTTTCCTTCGCGTGCCGGCAGAACGGTACGACGCTCTACGCGGTCGTCAACTCGGTCCAGGAGCAGGTGGAGCAGGATGGCCGTTGGGTCCCTCGCGTCTGGGAGCCGTCGACGGCCGACATCGCCCTGCAGGCGTGGCTCTCCTACGCGAACGGCGCGCAAGGCGTCGACTTCTGGTGGTACCACACGATCGAGGACAACCTGGACGGCCGGATCATCCGCTTCCGCGGCGTGGAGGGCGAGAATGGCCGCCGCACGCCCATGTGGAACACGATGCGAGAGGTCACGTCGCAGCTCGCGCCCCTCTCGCGCCACCTGCCGAAACTGCGCGTGGTCGAGGACAACGGCGGCCTTCCCTACGACCGCGAAGGGTCGTGGGTGCGCATGCGCCTGCTGCGGATGCCCGATTCGGGCGAGGCGTACCTCCTCGCCGTGAACAAGAACACCTCGCGGCAGGAGGCGATCGGCTTCGACCTGTCGAGCATCCTCCCGGTGGGCGCGCGAGCGACACGCGTTCCCGACGGAGCCATCGTCGACCCCGTGACCCTCGAGGTCCCGCCGGGCCAGGGGGTCCTCCTCCGGCTCGGCCGGTTGCGTGGGGACGTCGGCAGCTCGCGCGTCTGGGCCGGCTTCGGTGCGGGAGGGGGAGGTCTCGCGCACGGTTTCGGCGCGGGCGGGACATGGAGGTTGTTCCCCTGGACGCAATACAACCAGATGAACGGCGAGGTCCGGCCCGCCTGCGGCGACCTCGACGGGGTGCCGGGCGACGAGGATTGCGGAAGCGTCGGCGGCTTGCCTCGGGGGTACCCCGGCCGTATGCTCCCATCCTGTGGAACCCCTTCCGCCGACGCAGCCGCCCCCGCAGCGCCGGCTTCGTCCGCCGGGCGCTCGCCTTCGGCCTCGACCTGCTGGTGGCCATCGTCCTGACCGCCGTCGCGCGGGCGCGGACATGCGCCTGGGCGGCGGAGCCAGACTCACCCTCCGGGGGAGGGGTTGACTCCCCTCTCGGCGTGGAGCATACTCCCCGCATGCCTGACCCGAACCCCACCGCTCGAACGCGCCGGCCAGGCGGGCCGAACCCCTCCCCGGAGGGAGCGTCCTCTGCGTCGAGACCCTCCGGGGCGTTTCCCCGCCCCTTCGGACGGTACGTCCTCCTGCGCGAGGTGGGACGGGGCGGAATGGGCCTCGTTTTCGAGGCGATGGACCCGCAGCTCAATCGGCGCGTCGCGCTGAAGGCCCTCGCCGAGGGGAATGGCGACGAGGAGATGGTCGAGCGCCTGCAGCGCGAGGCCCGCGCGACGGCACGGCTCCGTCACCCGAACATCGTCGCGATCCACGAGGTGGGCGAGGTCGAGTGCGTCCCATACCTGACGATGGACTTTGTGGAGGGGCGCACGCTCGCGGACCGCCTGGCCGCGACCGCCGACCTCGTGCGACGGGGTGAAATCGACCCCGGGGTCTTCCTGAAAAACCTCGAGATCCTCCGCGACGTCGCTCGGGCGATCGCGGTGGTGCATGCCCTTGGGATCGTCCACCGCGACATCAAGCCTGGCAACGTCCTCCTGGACGGGAAGGACACCCCGTACGTGACGGACTTCGGCCTCGCCAAGGACTTCCGCCGCGACGAGAGGGGTGAAACCGCGCCGCCGATCACCCTCTCGGGGACGATCCTCGGCACGCCCGGGTACATGAGCCCTGAGCAGGCACGGGGCGACACGCGGAATGTGTCCTCGCGCGGCGACGTCTTCTCCCTCGGCGTGATTCTGTACGAGATGATCTGCGGCGCACCTCCGTTCCAGGGCGACTCCCTGTACACGATCCTCGACGCGATCGCGAAGTCCGACCCCGTCCCGCCGAGGGAGCTTCGCCCGGAGCTGCCGAGGGACCTCGAGACGATCTGCCTCCGGTGCCTGGAGAAGGACCCTGCCCGCCGGTACGCCGACGCCGGCGACCTGGCATCGGACCTGGCGCGGTTCCTCGATGCGCAGCCGATCGCCGCCCGACGGATCGGAGTCCTCGACCGGCTGCGCAAGCGGATCGACCGGAACCGCCCCATGGCGGTGGCCATTGCCCTCATCGGGATCTTCGCCGGAGGGCTCGCCATCGGGTATCCCCTGCACTTCCGCTCGCGCCGTCTGGAGGGGGAGAAGCTGCTGCGGGCGGCGGCCGCGGCGGATCAGGCCGGGAAGTTCGACGAGGCGCTCTCGCAGATCGAGCGGGCCAGGGATCTCCTCGGTGACCGCCCGGACCTCCTTTCGCTGAACAACGCGGTGAGGCGGCACGCGGGCGAGGCGACCGACTCGGGGGACGGCGGCGAGCACGAGGCGGACCGGTTCCTCGACGAGGCGATGCAGGACCTTCTCCTCGCCTTCACCTCGTTCGCGCAGGGCTCGCAGGACGTCGCCGTGCGGAACGCGAATCGCGCCCTGGAGGCCCTGCGCAGGGCGGAGCGCATTGCGCCCGAGTACCACCGCACCCTCCATGTCCGCGGCCTCTGTCACTATCGGTTGTGGCAGGTGCAGGACCCTCGGGGAGGGCTTGCGGAGGCGACGGAGGCGTTCGAGGGAGCGCTCGACCGGCGTCCGGGGCACGCACCAGGCTTGCAAGCGCTCCTGGAGGCGAGGCTGGCGGAGGTCCGCGAGGCATGGAGCCTTCTCCCGGGAACCTGGGAGCAGGGCGCGGACGGGGTCGTCGTGATGTGGGAGGGGTGGGGAGAGTCCTCGACCGCGTTGGAAGGGCTCGCCGAGGTGTGCCGAGCGAGGCTCGACGAGATCGCCCCGGAGGAGCAGGACGCGCGTGACCGGGTCCGCCTCCGGTGGGTGGAAGGGGCGCTCCTCGCCTGCGAGGGGAGCGTCGATGCGGCGCTGGCGGAGCTTTCGTGCGTGGATGACCCGCCGGACCTTGCGGCCTCGGCGAGGCTGATCGAGGGGGAGTGCCTCCTCTACATCGAGGGGAAGTCGGGCGATGCCGTGGCGCGGATCGAGGAGGGACGGCGATTCGGCGGCGATGCCCCCCTGCTCCTGGTCGCTCTCGGCCGCGCCCGCGCGCAGGAGGGAGACTGGGAGGGGGCGGTCGGCGCGTGGGAGGCGTTGGTCGAGGCGCGCCCCGACGTACCCGAGTGGCGCGCGCATCTCGGACTGGCCCTCATGGAAGCCGGACGCGAGGCGGAGGGGAAGACGGCCCTCGAACAGTCCCTCCAGGAGGGGCTCCCCGAAGGGCCGTTCCGGACCTTCGTCGAGGGCCGCGTTCAGTAGACACTTCTTGGGGTCTCCCCGTCGGCGTCCCCCGCACGACCTCCCGCCCCGGCAGTCTCCTGTCACTCGCCGATGTGCCCGTCGGCCAGGTAGTCGGCGATGACCCAGTCCACGACCAGCGAGGTGCCGTAGATCAACAGGTGCACGGCGAGGGGAAGGACACCGCCCTGCACACGCTGCTGCTCGGTCTCCGAAATCGTCTCGAGTCGAACGTCCGCCATCATGAGATCAGACATGGGAACCTCCTGGAACCAACGGGTTGCCTTGAAATGACCTCGCGGCCGAACATCGACCGCGTCCTGGACTCCTCTACTCCACGGCCCCCTCGGGCAGGGTCGGCGGCTCTCCGAAGATGGAGTCGAACAGGTCCCTCAGGACCGGCCACAAGCATCCGCCCACCGTCTCACGTGCACTCTCGTCGGAAAGGGCTGTGAGGCCGACAACGCCGGAAAGGTCCAATCCACCCTTCGTCGCGCCTTCGATCAGATGCAGCATGACTTGACTCCTCAACAACTTGTAGCGGGTCGTGCCCCGGCGTCAACCACTGACGTCCCTCGGTCGACCTCACCCCCCAGTACTCGGCGTGACGAACCGTGTGACCGGGAATCCTGATTCTGGCGCCATCCGCCGTCGTTGGCGGAGGGGCCAGGTCGTCTCGCGCTGCAACCACCGTGGGAGAAAACAAAGCAGGACGCGCCGGTTCACCGGAGCGACGGACATCGGGCCGTTCCTCCTGCCCGAGGCGTGCGGTATACTGCTCCTCGCGCCGCCGTCGAGCAGGAGTGAGCGCGGGTTCTTGAAACAGGCGATCGAGATGGCAACAGACTCGACCAATCCGACTCAGGACATGCCCGCCCCGACGCCCCACGGCGCCGAGGCGCCGCCGCCTCATGACCCGAGGATCGGGACCTCCCTCGGAAAGTACCGTTTGATCGGCAGGCTCGGGCAGGGCGGCATGGGCGTCGTCTACGAGGCCGAGGACACGGCCCTCGAGCGGAAGGTCGCCATCAAGGTCCTCACGGAGCGGATGTCGAAGGACCCCGAGCTCCGTGAGCGGTTTCAGAAGGAGGCCCGCGCGGCGGCGCGCCTGAACCACCCGCATGTCCTCACGGTCTACGACGTCGGCAACGAGGGAGGGACCGACTACTTCGTCATGGAGCTGGTGCGCGGCGTCAGCGCGCAGGAGGTCCTCGACACGAAAGGGGCCTTCTCCTGGAGGGCCGCGACGCGGATCGCCTCCGAGATCTGCCGCGCCCTGGTCGCCGCGCACGCGGCCTCCCTGGTGCATCGCGACGTCAAGCCCGCGAACGTCATGATCGCCCCGGACGGCCAGGCCAAGCTGGCCGACTTCGGGCTGGCGAAGGCCACCGGCCCGTCCGTCGTCTCCGTCACGGGGAGCGGGACCATCCTCGGAACGCCGACCTACATGAGCCCCGAGCAGTGCCGTGCGGAGCGCGCGGACGAGAAGTCCGACCTCTATTCGCTCGGCGCCACCTACTACGCCCTCCTGTGCGGAAAGCCCCCGTATCCCGAGACCCTCCCCGTCCAGGTCATGTTCGCGCATTGCTCCAGCCCCGTCCCGGACGCGCGCGAGGCGAACGCGAGCGTCCCCGAGCGCTGCGCCTCAATCGTGCGCCGCGCGATGGCCAAGCGCCCCTCGGAGCGCTATCCCTCCGCCCAGGCGATGCAGGACGAGCTTCAGGGTGCCCTCGGGACCGCGCCTGGGGGCCCTGCGACGACGGAGCTCCAGACGGTCGTGATGGGCGATGGGCCTCAAGGCCAGCCGAAGCGGCGCGCTGCATGGATCGGGGCGGCCGTCGTGGGGCTTGCTTTGATCGTCGGGCTGTCGCTGCACGATTGGAAGAAGCCGGCCGTCGTCTCGCCGGGGGGAGGCCCGCCCGCCATTCCCAAGTCGTCGCCCCCAGGTCCGCGTGTCTCCGGGAAGGAGATCCGCATGAGCGGCGTGAAGGTGCCGTTCACCGGGCATGTGAAGGCCCTGGCCTTTTCGAGGCAGGGGGAGATGTTCGCCGTCGGTGCCTACGAGGGTGAGGGGGGGGTGACGGTGTGGGACCTCGTGACCGGAGACGTGATGCTCCGCCGCTGGGAGGGCGTGGACATCCACGCGGTCGCCTTCTCCCCCGACGGCCGGACGCTGGCCGCGGCAGGCGAGGGGGAGATCCGCCTGTGGGATTTCGGCTGGAAGGCCGAGAAGACGGTCCCCGGCGGCGCTGGCGCGGCATCCATCGTCGGCTCGCTCGCCTTTTCGGAAGACGGACGGACGCTGGCGTCGGGCGTTCTGATCAAGTCCGAGGCCGACGTGACGTGCGTGCACATCTCCGACATCGAGAGCGGCAAGACGCGGGGGATTCCCGAGACGTGCGTGGAGTCGAGCTCCGTGGCCATCTCTCCGGACGGAGAGACGCTCGCGGCGGACGGAGGGGCGGGAACGCTGTCGCTGTGGAGACTCCCGAATGGCGCGGGGCGGAGGGACATCTCCACCGGGCTCCCGTGCATCAACGCCATCGCCTTCTCCCCGGATGGAGCGATCCTCGCGCTCTCGGGCGACGTCTCCATCCAGCTCTGGGACCCCGTCAAGGGGATCAGGCTCGGGGAGATGAAGGACCCGACGGGAGACGTGTTTTGCCTGGCGTACTCCCCCATGGGGGACCGCATCGCGACGGCGGGCGGTCGGGTCGTCCTGTGGGACGTCGCGACGCGGGCCGAGGTGGGCGTCGTCGAGGACGACTACGAGGACGCCGTCTTCGGGATCGCGCTCTCTCCGGACGGGGAGATCGCCGCCACCGCCTGTTTCGACAGGAGGGTGAGGGTGAGGGACATCTCGGGCGTGGGGCGATAGGGATCGGGGGAGCGCTTCCATGGACGAGCCGGTGCCGGACGCGAGGCCCCTCGGGTCCCGCATCAGCCAGATCTCGACGAGGTGGCCGCAGCTCGGGGACGCGGCGATGATCTGCGTGCGGTACGGACCCGCGATCCGCAAGTACATCGACTCGCTCGTCCGTGACCGTCACGACGCCGAGGAGGTCGCGCAGGAGTTCCTGCTGCGCGTCGTGGAGAAGGGGTTCCAGCTCGCGGACCCCGACCGGGGCCGCTTCCGCGACTACCTGAAGATCGCGGTCCGCAACGCCGCGCTCACCTCGCGCCGGCGCAGGCCCCCGAGCGGGGGCGGCGGGCCGGACGTCTCCGAGATCGCCGCCCCCAAGGCGCCCGGCCCCGCCGAGGACCTCGAGTGGGTCGAGGAGTGGCGGCGCTGCATCCTGGACCGCGCATGGAAGGCGATCGAGGACCACGAGCGTCGGACGCGCGGCAACCTGTTCCACACCGTCCTGCGCCTCTCGGTCGACAACCCCGGTGTCGACTCGGAGTCGCTGGCCGCGCGCGCCCTCGGCGCGGACGAGACGCCGCTCCGCGCCGACGCGTTCCGCAAGCAGCTCAGCCGCGCCCGCCGGTGCTTCGCCGAGCACGTCGCGAGCGAGGTGGCCGGGACGCTCGAGCAGCCCACCCGAGAGCGCGTCGAGGAGGAGCTCGGCGAGATCGGCCTGCTCGAGCACGTCCGAGGACTCCTTCCCGCTGACTGGGACCCGCAGCGCGGGCGATAGTCCAGCCACGTCGATTGCGCCGATCCCATGGAGATTCCGGCGCGGTTCAACCCCGGCATCCTTGAGCCTGCAGGGGCGACCCGCAGGGTCGCCCGAGGCGGCGGACTTGAACCACGCCCGATTCCGCGGTCACAGCCGCGATGCGCCTGAGTACTGGGAAGTGGAGAGGCGCAGGCGCGGGACGGGCCCGCGGCCGCCCGGGTTGACCCCCACGAGGAGCATCCCCATGAGACATCGAAGTCGAGTGCTGGCAGTCCTTTCGGGTTTCCTGTTCGCCGCGGCGTTCCCGTCGGTCACGGGCGCGCAGGAGTTCCCTATGGGCACCAACGTGTCCGAGCTCAGCTTCTGGGGCAACAACATGCCTCTCAAGGACGCCTTCAAGTGTTCGGGCCCCTGGTTGGACGCGGATTGGCGCGAGGCCGCCCCGGGGGAGTTCGCGACGAACGCGCGCGGGTGGATCACCTCCCTGCGTCCCGGCCAGGTCGCCCGCACGGTCATCTTCGGCGGGGAAGGCGTGCGCTACCCGGCGGGGAATTACACGGTCCTGTATGACGGCGAGGGCACCATCGAGTACTCCTCGAACGTGCGCGTCGTGGATTCCTCCACGGGGCGCCAGGTCGTGCTCGTCGACAACTCGCCGGCCGACCAGGAGGTCCAGGGCGGCGGTGTCGCGTTGTACATCACCTCGATCAACGCCGCGAACCCCCTGCGCAACATCCGGTTCCTCATCCCGGGCGCGGATGGCTCCGGTTCGATTTTCAACCCTGTGTTCCTGGAGCGGGTCCAGCCGTTTCGGACCCTTCGCTTCACGCCCTGGATGCAGGGTCTCATTCCCGAGGCCGAGCCCCTCAGATGGGCGGACCGCGCCGTCGTGGAGGACGCGCGCTGGAGCGTGAAGGGCGTCCCGCTCGAGGTGATCTGCGCGCTGGCCAACGAGCTCCGTGCCGATCCGTGGCTCAACATCGGTCACGCGTACAGCGACGCGGACATCCGGGCGTGCGCCGAGCTGGCGAACCGGCTGCTCGATCAGAACCTGAAGGTGTACGTGGAGTACTCGAACGAGGTCTGGAACGGCATCTTCCCGGCCGCGCGCTATGCGCGGGAACAGGGCCTCGCGCGCAGCCTGGGCGCCGGCGGATCGATCGAGGACGGCGCCTGCGAGGCGCAGGTCCGCTTCTACTCGCTGCGGTCACGCCAGATGTTCGAACAGTTCGAGGCGGTGTTCCCTGCCGCGAGACTGGTCCGCGTCCTGGCGACCCAGAGCGACTACGCGTGGGTAAGCCGCACGGAGTTGGACTTTCCCGGCACCAGGGCCCATGTGGACGTCCTCGCCACCGGTGCCTACTTCGCCTATTCGCTCGGCGCACCGGCCGAACAGGCACGGGTGCGGGCCATGGACGTCAACGCACTGATGTCGGAGCTGGAGACCACCACGGTTCCGGCGGTGGGAGCGGAGTTCGTCAGGGACGCGGCGATCGCCGCCGAGTACGGCCTCCCCCTCGTCGCGTATGAGGGTGGCCAGCACTTCCAGGGATTCGGGGGTGTCGAAAACGACCGGGCGATCAACCTGTTGTTCGACGGGGTGAACCGCAACCCGCGCATGGGGGCCAGGTATGAGCAGCTCCTGCAGCTCTGGGGCAGGGCGGGGGGGCGGCTCTTCATGAACGCCTACGACTGCGCGCGCTACGACGAGAACGGCCGCTGGGGGGCGCTCGAGTACATCAGCCAGCCCCGATCCGAGGCACCGAAGTACGACGCGCTCATGCGGTGGATGGAGCAGCACGGCCAGGCAGACGCCTCGCGGATGGCGCCGCCCCCGATCGGCAGCCTCTACCACGCCGTCTTCCCGGGCGGAAGGAGCGGCGAGGAAGACGACGTCACGCCCGCCGACCTCGCTTCCTACGAAGAGACCGTGGGACGCAGGGCCGCGTGGGTCTACATCTCGAACAACTGGTACAGGAGCCGTTCCTTCCCGACGGCGACCGCCGCGTGGGTCCGCAGTTCGGGTGCGGTCCCCTTCATCCGTCTCATGCTCCGGTCCGACGCCGAACAGAACCATGCCGAGCCCACGTTCAACGTGCAGGCCATCCTCGACGGGAGGTTCGACGAGGACCTCAAGGCCTGGGCGAGGGGCGCGCGCGCGTTCGGCGGTCCTCTTCTCGTCGAGTGGGGAACGGAGGTGAACGGCGAGTGGTTCTCGTGGAACGGGAGGTGGAACGGCGGCGGCACGACGACGGGCTTCGGCGACCCCTACCGCCCGGACGGCCCGGAGCGATTCGTGGCGGCGTACCGGCGCATCGTCGGGCTCATGCGCGGCGAGGGCGCCAGCACGATCACGTGGGTCTTCCACGTCGATGCCCACGACGTGCCCCAGGTGGACTGGAACCGGCTCGAGAACTACTACCCGGGAGACGACGTCGTGGACTGGATCGGCGTCAGCGCGTACGGGGCCCAAAGGCCGACCGACGCCCGGGCAGACACCTTCCGCGAGGCGATGGACCCGGTGTACGAGCGGATCGTGAGGCTCGCGCCGTCGAAGCCGATCGCGGTCCTCGAATTCGGTTGCACGACGGGCGGCCTGGCCGCGAGAGCCGACCTCTGGGCCGGGGCCGCGCTGGACGACCTCCTTGGCGGTCGCTGGCCGCGCGTCATCGGGTTCTCGTGGTGGAACGAGCGGTGGCAGAACGACGCCGACCGCTCGCACGACACGAACATGCGGGTCCAGGACGACTCCACGCTCGCGATGGCTTTCCGTGGGCGGCTTCAGGCCGCGGGGAGCCGCGTCGTCGAGCGCCCGTGCCTCGACTACGTCCGGCGGACCACGGGCGTGCCGAGCGAGGAGGAACGGGCACGGCTGGCGGAGGAGGCGCGACGCGCTGCGGAGCAGGCACGCCTCGCCGAAGAGCGCCGCGCGGAGATCGCCCGTCTGCGCCAGGAGTCCGCGCGCCTCGCCGCCGAGGCCCAGCGGCTGCTGGCCGAGGCCACGCGTCTCGATGGAGAGGCTCGACGAGGCGTGCGGATGAGCATCATGAGACGGGTGGAGCTGATCTTGACCGCGATTCGGCTCCGCGCGGAGGCCGCCCGGCTGCAGCGGGAGGCCCAGCAGCTTGACGCCCGTCGGGCCGGGCTGGAGGCGGGCATGCCCGACGACGAGGCGCGAAGGGCGGAGGAGGCGCGGCGCGCCGCGGAGCAGGCACGCCTCGCCGAGGAGCACCGCCTGCAGGAGGAGGCGCGGAGGGCGGAAGAGGCGCGGATCGCCGCGGATCGAGCGCGCCTGGCCGAGGAGCGCCGTAGGGAGATCGAACGGCTACGGCAGGAGGCCGGGATCCGCGACGCGGAGTCCCAGCGCCTGTCGGTCGAGGCGACGCGTCTCGAAATGCAGTCCCAGCAACTCCGAGCCGACGCCGCCCGGCTCCAGCAGGAGGCCCGCCGGCTCGACGCCCGGCGAGCGGAGCTTGAGGCGCGGTAGTCGGAACGCTCAACGCGACAGGTGGTGGAGGAACGCCAGGCCGAGCGAGGCAGCCAGGGGGTCCTGACAGCCCTCGGCCTGGCCACGGGCGCAATGAGGAGAAGTCCCATGGAGAGCCGATCGAACGTCCTGGCCATCCTCTCGGTGTCCCTGCTCGCCCTGGCGAACCCGCCGATCGGGGACGCGCAGGAATTCTCGATGGGCACGAATCTGTCCGGGGTGAGCTACTACGGCAACAACATGCCCTTCCGGGACACGTTCAAGTGCTCCAGCCCCTGGTTGAACGCGGATTGGCGAGAGGCCGCTCCGGGGGAATTCCAGATGGACTCGCACGGGTGGATCACGTCCCTCGGTCCGGGGCAGGTCGCCCGCACGATCATCTTCGGGGGAGAGGGGGTCCGCTACCCGGCCGGACGCTACACCGTCCTCTACGAGGGCACGGGCACGATCGAGTACTCGTCCAACGTACAGGTCGTGGAGTCCTCGGCGGGACGCCAGGTCGTGCAGGTGGACAACGCGCCCGCCACGCAGGACATCCTTGGCGGCGGCGTTGGCTTGTACATCACATCGATCGACCCGGCGGACCCCCTCCGCAATATCCAGTTCCTCCTGCCAGGCGACGCCGCCCCCGGGGAGATCTTCAACCCGGTCTTCCTGGATAGGATCAGCCCGTTCCGGTGCTTTCGCTTCACGTGCTGGATCCAGGGCCTCGATCCCGAGGCCGAGCCCCGCACCTGGGCGGAGCGCGCCGTCGTGGAAGACGCGCGGTGGAGCGTGAAGGGCGTCCCGCTCGAGGTCATCTGCGCCCTGGCGAACCGGCTCGGCGTCGATGTGTGGCTGAACGTCGCCTACGGCTACAGCGACGCGGATGCCCGGGCGTGCGCCGAGCTCGCGAACCACCTGCTTGACGAGAACCTCAGGGTCTACGTCGAGTACTCGAACGAAGTCTGGAACGGCACCTTCCCGGCCGCCGCCTACGCGCGCAGGCAGGGTGTGGCACGCAACCTGGGCGCGGACGGCCCCCCCGAGGACGGCCCCTGCGAGGCCCAGATCCGCTTCTATTCGATGCGCGCGCGCGAGGTGTTCGGGGTCTTCGAGACCGTGTTCGCTCCCGAGCGCCTGGTCCGCGTCCTGGCGACTCAGAACGGGAGTACGTGGGTGAGCCGCACCGCGCTCGACTTCGGCGACACCCGCGCCCACACGGACGTCCTCGCGACCGGCGGGTACTTCGGCTACTCCCTCGGGGCGCCGTCGGAGCTGGCGAGGGTGCGCGACATGGACGTTTCGGCCCTCATGTCGGAGCTAGAGAGTGTCGCGGTCCCCGCTGCGGGCACGGACATGGCCACCGACATGACGATCGCCACCGAATACGGTCTCCCCCTCGTCGTGTACGAGGGCGGCCAGCACCTGGTCGGGTTCGGGGGAGCGGAGAACGACCCGGACCTCAATCGGGTGTTCGATTCGGTCAACCGCGCCCCGGGCATGAGGGATCGGTACGCCGAGCTTTTCCAGTTCTGGGCCGGGGCCGGCGGCGGCCTCTTCATGAACGCCTATGACTGCGAGCGGTACGACCAGAACGGCCGCTGGGGGGCGCTCGAGTACATCGATCAGCCCCGCTCCGAGGCCCCGAAGTACGACGCGCTCATGCTTCACATAGAGCGGTATTCGATGCGACAGGGGAAGGAGCCGTCGGTCGGCTTCGGCGCGGGCGGACATGGCCGCCTCGAGGACCTCGCCGCGGACGGCGCGGCGCTTTCGTACGTGGCCTCGCGGACCCTCCCGTGGGCGGCCTACGATGCCGTCTCAGGGGAGACGCGACCGTCGGCGGGGAACTTCGACAACGACCCGGCCGACGAGCTGGTCGTCGGTCTGGGTCGAGGCGGACGTGGCTATCTCGCCGTGCTGGACGACGCCGCGCACGGCCGTAGGCTCCTCCAGTGGATCCGCGTCCAGTGGTCCTCCTACGACGTCGCGAACGGCGAGAGCTGGCCGGCCTGCGGCGACATCGACGGCGACGGGCGGAGCGAGATCATGGTCGGGCTCGGAAGCGGTTCGGCCGGTCGAATCGAGGTCTTTCGTGGCAGGGTCCCCTCCATCGCGCACAGCGCCTGGATCCGCCTCCCCTGGGCCGCATACAACTCGGCGAGGGGAGAGTCGCACCCGGCGATGGGCGACATGGACGGCAACGGAAGGGCCGACCTCCTGGTGGGCCTCGGCTCGTACCCGACCGCGGGTGGCTACCTCGCGCACTTCCCGTCGACCGGGACGGACCTCCGCTTCGCTCGGTGGGTCCGCGTGGGATGGACCGCCTACAACGGCGCGAACGGGGAGACCTGGCCTGCGTGCGGCGACATGGACGGGGATGGCAAGGCGGAGATCGTGGTCGGGCTCGGGTCCCACCCGACGAATGGCGGCTGGACCTCGATCTTCGGGGACGCGACCACCCGTTTCGCGAGGCGCGGTTGGTATCGGGCGGGTTGGATGGGTTACGACGGAGCGACCGGGGAGCTCCATCCGGCGCTTGGGGACGTGAACGGGGACGGTCGCGCAGACCTCCTGACCGGGACGGGGACCGGCAGCGTCGAGCACGTCGGCCTGGCGCTCTCCGATGGCGCAACGTTCGGGGCGCGGTTCTACTTCCACATGTGGCCACACTCCCGGGGCGCCTCGAATGGCGAGACCTGGCCGACGCTCGGGCGCGTCCGGTAGTCTCCTCCGACTCAACGACTCCCGCCGGTCGCGACGCCGGCGGGGGCCTCATCTCGCCAGGGAGATGACGGCGTAGACGAGCAGGAACGCCACGGAGGGGCTCGCCGTCCAGGCGACCAGGATCCGCGGCACCGTCTTCTCCGTCTCCGGCGCCGCGGCGGTCCGCGCCAGGCGCAGGCCCAGGATCGAGAAGGTCACCACGGCCGTCAGCGAGATCGGGACCCCCGAGAGCGCGGAGACGAGGACCACGGTCCCCGAGACCACCTCCACGACGACGGCGCGGGCGAGGGAGATCCGGGTGACCTTCTTCGCCAGCGTGTCGAGGACCCGCCCGCCGAAGAGCAGGCCGCCACCCGCCATCGCGAGCCCGGCGATCCACGCCGCCTCGCGGGAGGCGAGGAGCCCCCCTCCGACGATCGCGCCGACGGAGTTCGCGGCGGTGTTCGCCCCCGCGGAGAAGGCGACGTACGCCCCGGTGACGGTGATGACCGCGCTGAACGCCCTGCGGCTCCCCTTCCTCCCGCGCAGTCGGTAGAGCGTCATGAGGAGGCGGGTGTAGAGGAGCCTGCCCAGAAGGTAGGACGCAGCCAGGGCGGCGAGCGGCGTCACGGCCCACCAGACGAGGATCCTGAGGACGGCCTCCTCGCGGACCGAACCCACGGACGCACCGACGGCGATGATGCTGGCCACCGAGGCATGGGTGGTCGAGACGGGGAGACCGAGGAGGTTCGCGGCGAGGAGGCAGAGCCCGGCAACGGCGAGGACGACGGGGAGCAGGTACGGAGTCTCGTAGATGGCCCCGCCGACGAGCTCGGTCCCGAGCGTCCGGATGACCGCGTGGCTGGCGAGGGTGGCCCCGAAGACGACGGCGACGGCGTAGATGGCGAGGGTCCGACGCCGGCTCCAGAGCCCGGCCCCGAAGGCGGGGGCCATGGAGGTCGCCGCGTTGTTGGCGCCGATGTTGGCGGCGAGGAACAGCGCGGCCAGGAGGGCGAACAGGGCGACCATGGGAGTGCTCTCGAAGAAGGGCGCCACGGAAACGAAAAAACCCA
>CAZYRM010000048.1:0-37568 GCA_964649705.1 uncultured Planctomycetia bacterium | reverse complement strand
CGACACGAGCGGGAGGACCGTCGCGCCGATCTCCGACCCGTCGATCGGCGCCAGGATGCGCTTGAAGCCGCCCTCGTTGGCGTGTGTCGCCTCGGGGAGGGCCCTGGGGTTGAGCAGGAAGAGGGGCTGCTGCGCCTCCCGGAGGAGCCGCTCCGCGACGGTCCCCCAGATCCAGCGGTCGAAGCCGCTTCGCCCGTGCGTGGACATGGCGATGAGGGACGGCGGCCGCTCCGCGGCGCAGCGGAGGATCTCGGCCGCGGGGTCTCCCTTGGCGATCCGCGTCTCCACGCGCGCCCCCAGGCTCTCCAGTCGCCGTCGCTGGTCGTCGAGGTGGGCCCCCGCGAATCCGCGCTCCTCTCCGTGCCGCGGGGGGGCCTCGTCGATAACGCGAAGCAACAGGACGTTCGTGTCCTTTCGCAGGAGCAGCCGCCTCAGGTGCAGGAGCACGCGGTCGGCGAGGACCGATCCGTCGAGCGGTACCAGGATCTGTTTCAGCAGCATCGGGGCTAGCCTCCCTTGGCCTCCGCGCGCGCGCGGCTCACCAGGACGGGGCAGGGGCAGCGGCGGAGGACCTTCTCGGCCACGGAACCGAAGACCCAGCGCGTGAGCCCGGTGCGGCCATGGGTGGTCATCGCCACGAGGTCGACCTCGTCCGCGGCGGCCGCGTGCAGGATCGCGGCGGCGGGGTCGTCGTACTGGATCGAAATCGTCGTCCGGATGTGCGCGGACTCGAGCCGCTTCCGGTAGGGGTCCATCATCTCCTTGAGCTCCTGCGCCGTCGGGCGGACGTCCAGCGTGGGGTACTCCGCGTAGGCGTAGGCGCTGGAGGCGGCGTGCAGGAGGACGACCTCGGACTCGTACCGGATCGCCATCTCCTCGGCGAGCGGGAGGATCCGCGCCGAGCTGTCAGTCCCGTCGAGCGGGATGAGAATGCGGCGGAACCGTCCTTCCCCCTTCTCGAGGCCCTTCGGGTTCGCGAGGAGCAGCGGGAAGTGGGAGCGGCGCAGCACGCGCTCGGCGGTGCTTCCGCGCGCCCACCGTTCGAGCCCGGTGCGTCCGTGGGTCGACATGGCGATGAGCGAGGGGCCCCAGGCCTCGGCGAAGGAGAGGATGTGCGAGGCGGGGTCGCCGGTCATCAGGTCGTATCTTGCGCGGGCGCCGCTTTCCTCGAGCCTCCGTCGCTTCGCCTCCAGGCTGGACGAGACCTCCTCCAGTCGGGCGGCGCGGGCGCGCTCGCTCTCGTCGGCGGAGGGCTCCGGCAGGACGGTCAGGAGGAGGACCTCCGCGTCCTCGCGTGCCAGGAGCCGGCGGACCTGGACGAGGATCCGGTCGGCCAGCTCAGAGCCGTCCAGCGGTACCAGGATTTTGCGTAGCATGGGCCCCCTCGCGGGGGCGAGCCTGTGCGAGTCGATCCCGCAAGACCGGAGCCAGGGGAGGGCGCCCGGGGACGGCCCGGGGGGCGGCGCAAGGGGAGGGGATGGGCGGCTCTCGGCGCTGCCAAGATTCGGGCGCCTAGGGAGTTCCTACCCGCGGCCCGGGGATGTTCCCGTTCGGTGCCACTGGGGTTCCCGAAACGAAACCTAGCGCCCGAACTCGAAGTGCTTCCCCTCCGCCTTCCACCAGGCGTTCCAGAGCCGCGCGGAGGCCTCCCGCTTCTCCTGGGCGTCGTAGAAGCGGTAGCCGAAGGTCTGGCCGGTGGTGTCGGAGAGGGTGCGGAAGGCGATCGCGCAGTGCGACTCCTCGCTCCCCGAGAGGGCCTCGATGAGGATCGGGATCGCCTCCTTGTACTCCATCTTGACGAGGCAGTCGGCGGCGTAGAACCGCACGTCGAGGTTGGGGTCGTCCATGAACTCGACGAGGTCGGGCACGACGGAGTCGTCCTTCATCTCGCCCATGATCTGGATGCAGCGGAGGCGAACGGCCGGGTCGGAGAGGCCCTTCTTGATCGCGGGGAGGGAGACGTCGGGGTTGGTCTGCTCGAGGACGCGCTGGATCGACTGGGCGGTGTTGGGGTCGCGGTCCCGCATGGCGCCGACGAACCTCTCGATGCCCTCGGACCCGAGTGTGCAGACTTCCTGGGCGACGCCGGTCACGACGGAGTCGCGCTTGCCGTCCTTCTTGAGGCGGGTGAGGAGCTCGACGACGCGGGCGTCGACGTCGACCTTGGGCTCGGCCTTCTCATGCTTGGAAGCGGCGAGCGGGACGACGCTGGGGCCGCTGCTGCGGGCGAGCGCAATCTCGCCGCGGATCCCCTCCATCTGGGAGCGGAGGTCCTTGAGCGTCGCCTGGATCTCCTGCGTGCGCTGGTTGAGGAGGTCCTGGTTGCGCTCGACGGCGGAGACGCGGCCGTCGACCTTGGCGACGGCGTCGTCGGCCCGCTTGGGAGCCTCCGCGACGGGCTCGGGTTCGGGGGCGTCGGAGCCGCCTCCGAGGCCGAGGTAGGAGCAACCGGTGAGCGCGACGACGCAGACGAGCGGAACAGCCAGGCGCAGCATGGCGACTCTCCCCCCTTGATCCGTGGATTCCTGCCCCGATGGGACCCCGGTTGGTGTATCGGCATGGAGGGGGTGGAAAGATGAGCGTGGATGCGAATCGGCGTGCCGGTGGGCCGTGGAGGGAGGGACGGGAGTCGGCGCGACGGGCGCTTGGGACCGATATCAGACATCAGACATCTGAGATCTGACATCAGATATGTCCGCTGAACCCGCCACTTCCCGGACCCTATCTGATGTCAGATCTCAGATGTCAGATGTCTGATATCCTATCGAGGGCCGCTTTCGGCGCCAGACGCGACGAGCGGCTCGTCCCCGTCGCGAGAGCCATCCGATGTCCGACCCCACGGACGCGCCGTCGACCCCCGACCCTGTCCGCCTCGCCTTCGCCCGCATCGAGGGGTGGAAGGCCGTGTGCCTCGTCGTCCTCCTGCTGGCCGCGGCCGGCCCCAAGACCTACCACGACTCGAGCTCTTGGGGCCAGGATCCCCTTGTACTCGGCTGGCGCACCCTCTGCCGCGCTTCCCCCTTCGGCACCGTCCTCCCCTGGATCGTGGTCAAGGTCCTCGTCGTCCATCTGCTGGCGGCCGTCTGGTTTCGCCGTCGGCCCGGGGCGCGATTGTCGGCCGCCCAGACGCTCTTGATTTGGGGCGCATCCACGGTCTTGGATGCCCTGGTGTTGTGGGGCACAGGGGAGGCCCTCTGGGAGCGCTTCTTTCTGTTTGGGGCCCCGTTCGGATCGAGTGGTTTCTGGTCTCAGGGCTACTTCGAGTCTCTACTGACGCCCAGGATGGTGCTCTTCATGGAAGCCTGGCTGGGCGTCCTCACACTGGCCTGCGCCCTTGGGCCGTACATGCTCTATCGTGGCATGAGGGCGCGGGCCCAGGACGAGCTGATCGGGCACGTGCAGACCCACTCGGTTTCCCAGGTGGGCACCCGCGCGCTGCGGATCGCGCTCCTCGTCGGCTCACTCGTCGCGTTCCTGGCGCTCCCCTGGGCGTTGATACGCACGACCACGGGGTGGCCCCATGCCTACCTCCAGGACCGGTCGCCTGGGCTCCTGTTCCTGGCCGGGGACGAGGGGCCCGTCCAGTCGGCCGGCGCGGCGCAGATGTTCGCCGCGCTCGCCTGCCTCCTGGGGCTCGCCATGTTCGTCCGGCCTCGTGTCCTGGTCCGCGGATGGCCGGAGCGGTTTGCCCTCCTCGGCGCGGAGACCGCCTGCCTGCTCGCGTGGGGAGTCGGGTACGCGCTGCTCGCCTTTCCGCCTCTCGAGTGGCTCACGACAGCGCGGTGGCAGCGGGCCACTGAGGTCGCCCCGTTCCTGGGGTTTCAGTTGCTCGTTCTCTGCACCCTCGAAACGTTGTGGTTCTGCATTCGTCGACGATCCACAGATTGACACTGATGCACACGGATACGGAGCCTGGATCAGCCCGTATCCGTGTCCATCCGTGGTATCCGTGGATCGTCTCCAGTGACCTCATTCCCCTCTAGAACACGCTCCCCGCGACGGCCGCTCGGTCGCGAGTACGGCGAGGATCGCCTCGACGACCTCATCGCCTACCTGATGCGAGTTCCAGAGCAGGAGGCTTCGCACCGAGCCGTGATATGATCTCTCCCGTCGTGACGACCGAGCCTCCTCCCCTTCCCGACCCCGTCCGCCGCGCCTTCGCTCGCCTCGAGGCGTGGAAGGCCGCGTGCATCGTCCTTGCGCTCGTCGCGCTGTCCGTCCCGTGGGTCTTTCACTCGCGTCGGGCTTCCTACTTCCACGATCAGATCGAATCCGGCTGGAGCCTCCTGGGCGGCTCCTCGCCATTCGGCGCCGTGCTCCCCTGGATCGTGGTCAAGGTGTGCGTCGTTCACCTCCTGCTCACGTTCTTCCTCCACCGTCGACCCGACTCGCGGCTGACGGCCGCGTGGACATTCATTATCTGGGTTGAGTCGACCGCCTTTGACTCCCTTCTCTTGTGGGCGACGGGGAAGGCCCGGTGGGAGGCCCTATCCTGCTGGGGGGATCCGCTCTTCTGGGATGGCTTCTTCGAGAGGTACAAGATCGAGCAGCACCTCAACCCGGGGAACCTGCTCTTCTTCGAGGCGTGGCTGGGCGTGGCGACCCTCGCCTTCGCTGTCGGGCCTTACATGCTCTATCGCGGGTTGCAGGCACGCGCGCGGGCGGACGTGGTCGGGCCCCAGGGGGCAAGGTCGACCCACCGCTGGGGCGCGAGCGCGATGCGGATCGTGCTCCTCGCCATCTGCCTCCTCGAAACACTGTGGTTTGCGACTCGCCGAGGATCCACGAATGCACACGAATAAACACGAATCGTGAGTCGATTGGATGGAATCGAGGAAGAACGCGCCCGAGGAGAGGGGGCGCGCCGCGGCGCGCCGAGCGGCGGGGCCGAGGCATGGGGGACAGAGGGTGAAGTTGGAGGCGGCAACGACAGGCAGAGAAGGCCTGCAGTTTGAATGGCCACTCCAGGTCAACCACCCCCTCTGTCCCCCCATGCCTCGCCCCGCCGCTCCGCCGCCCGGAGGGCGGCGCCCTCTCCTCGGGCTTCCGTCTCACCCATACGATCGCGGGACGATTCGTGTGGTTTCGTGTTCATTCGTGGATCGTCTACCGTTACTCCACCAACACCTCGATCCTGTCCAGCGCGAACACCCGCCCATCCTCCGACTCGACGCGCATCTCCAGCCGGCAGAGTCCCCGGGCGCCCGCCTCCGCAGGGGAAAAGCTCACTACGCCGCTCGTCTCGTCCCCGTCCCCGAGCGCGGCGAGGGCGGCGCTCGAGACCTCGCGATGCGTCTGGTCGGACTCCTCTACTAAGTAGAGAGCGAGCCGGATCCTCCCGATCGGGTCCCGCATGCGGCTCTCCAGGCACGCCGAGAGCCTCATCGTCTCCCCCGTTGGCATCCGCAGTATGTCCGCGCCCGCAGTCGTCCGTTTTCCCCCGACCCACAGGTCGCGGCGGAGCACCACGTCGCTCCGGGGCAGCGGCTCCACGTCGATTGAGAAGGACTTGCGGACGCTTATCAGGTCGCCCCCCTCCCGCAGGTCGAGGTAGCCCTCGGCCGAGGTGCGCGGCAGGTCGTGGGGGAGGAGCGTCCACATTCTCCTCGTACGCGACTCGCCGGCGGGCACTCTCCCGAACGCGCAGGCGAGTCCCGCCAGCCACGGCTCCTCGGCGTCCAGTTCCGCCCAGCACTGGCTGAGGTCCGTGGGGCCGGGGTTCGTCACCGTCACGTCGAGGCTCAGGACGTCGCCCGCGTGGACCCTTCCCAGGCCCGCGACCGACAATGTCGCATCGGGGAACGCCAGGTGCGAGGTGCGCCCTCCCCAATCGGGCGTGGGGCCCTGGTGCAGGAACCACACCTTCACCTTCCCGTCCTCGCCCGCCGTGACCATGCGTCGTCCGCCGCGCGTGAAGACGCCCGCCGTCATCTGGCCCTCGTGCGCCTGCACCTCAAACAGCCGCCTCCCCTCCAGGACCGACCAGAACTGGAGCCGACCCTCGTCGTCGAGCGTGACGAGCGCCCTGCCATCCGGCGTGAAGAGGACGGACTGGATCATCCCCTCGCCGACCGGGAACGTCCGGACCGGACGGCCGTCCACCCCCGACCACACCCTTGCGACACCGTCGACCCCTCCGCTCGCCAGCCAGCGGCCGTCCAGGCTGAACACGACGCGCGAGACCGCGCCGGTGTGCTCCATCAGCGGCCCGAGAGGCCTCCCCTCGGGGACGCGAGTGATTCGGACGAGGCCGCTCGCATCCGCGGAGGCGAGCGCGCGGCCGTCGGGTCGGAAGCAGACGGAGCGGACCGCGGCCTGGTGGAGACGGAGCGTCGCGAGGACCCGCCCGTCCTGGATCCGCCACACCCGCACCACCCCGTTCACCGTGCCGACTGCGAGCATCCGCCCGTCCTGGCTGAACGAGGCGCACGTGGGCGGCTCAGGCGAGAGCACCCCGTCGACCGCCGGCGTGCCACGCGGGAAGTCCCACGCGTACACGCCCCGGGCGAGCGCCACGAGCCACTGTCCGTCGGGTGAGAACCCCAGCCAGCGAACCGGCCCGACGGCCTTCAGCACCTTCGAAGGACGTCGCCTCGGGAAGGACCACGTCGTCACCGCTCCCTCGGAGTCGCCCGTGGCCATCGCCTCGCCGTCCTTGTGGACGGTCAGCGCCGTGATGTCGGGTCCCGTGGACTCGACGGACGTGAGCAGCTTCTCCGTGAACAGGTTCCAGAGGCGGACCTGTCGATCCTCCCCCGCGGTCACGAACAGCGACCCGTCCCCCTGCAGGGAGGCGTGACGGATGGCCCCCCCCTGCCCCTCAAAGACCGACAACAGCGTCGCCTCCCGCCTCACCGACCAGTACGGCGCGGCGGGCGGCGGCGGGGAGACCCAGCGCTTCACCAGCCCGACGACCCGGGTGATCCCGCGCCGGACGACTCCCTCCTCGGGCGGCGGCGGGGGCGGCGACTGCGCGTGCGTGGCCCCGGCGAGCGCCTCGATCATTGCCGAGGCGTCCTGGAAGCGCCGCGACGGGTCGCTCTCGATCGCCCGCTCCACCACATCCGAGAGGGTCCTGGACGCCTCGCGCACCGGGAGCCTGAGCGGGCTCGCCTCGCCCGTCAGCATCTCGTAGAGCAGCACCCCGCAGGCGTAGAGGTCGACGCGGTGGTCCCCCTCCTCGCCCCGCCGCTGCTCGGGGGCCATGTAGTCGTACGTCCCCGCGATCGAGCGCTCCACGCTGATCGAGCTCTTGTGCCCCGAGAGCTGCATCGACGCTGCCGCGGCCTTCTCGACCTTGGAGAGGCCGAAGTCGGCGAGCATCGTGTACCAGCCTCCGCGCAGCAGCACGTTCCCCGGCTTGACGTCGCGGTGCACGAGCCCCGCGCCGTGCGCCGCTCCGAGGGCCTCCAACACGCACGAGAGGATCTTCACCGCCTCCTCGGGCGCGAGCCGCTTCTTCTGGTCGAGCAGCGCACGGAGCGACGGGCCCTCCACGTAGTCCATCACGAGGTAGGGCGGGTCGGCGTCGACGTTCACCGTGTGGATCGGGACGATGAACGGGTGCTCGACGGCGAGGCGGACGACCTCCTCCCGGCGGAACGCCGAGACGGACTCGCGCCGCGTGGCGATCTTGAGCGCCACCGGCCTGGCGAGGTCGCTCTGGTGGGTCGCCTTCCAGACCTCCCCGAATCCCCCCTCGCCGAGCCGCTCGACGAGGACGAACTCTCCGACCTTCTGCCCCGCCTCCATGTCTTCCCCCGGTGTGCCGACGCCCAAAGATACCACGCAGCCGCCCGGAGGTTCACCGCGGCGTTGGGCGTGTTTTGCGAGATTCTGCTACGCGCCCGGAAGGCCTGGACCGGAAAACCGGTAGCACACCGCAGCCCCGCCGAACCCGCTTGTCGCAATCCCAGGCTCGCCCGTGGGTAGCTCCTTTGGCCCTCGGCGTCCCCCCGGCGCGCCGCTTGCATGTCAACTCTCTTGCAGGCCCCGCCCGAACGGCTCACCCGGGAGGGCGCCATGCTGAAACGCATCCTGGTTCCGGTCGACGGCTCCGACCTGGCGGAGCGGATCCTCGTCGAGGCGCGCCGGCTCCTCGCGCAGGAGGGGACCCAGGTGGTCCTCCTTTCCGTCCTGCCCACGCAGACCCCCCTTCGGAAGGAGGTCGACCCGCGCGGCTGGCTGGATGCCCTGCAGAAGCGCCTCCAGGGGGAGGGGCTGGACGTCGACGTCGAGCTCTCGATCGGCGACCCTGCGGAGGAGATCCTCCGTTGCGCCGATCGCCTCGACCCCTCGCTCGTCGCGATGTCGACCCATGGTCGCAGCGGGATCGGTCGGTGGGCGCGGGGGAGCGTCGCCGAGCGCGTGCTTCGCCGCTCTCGCCACCCGCTCCTCCTCGCGAACCCGCGCTCGCTCGGCGCGACGATCCAGGGGGCCGCCAGCCCGTTCCGCCGCATCCTCCTGCCGCTCGACGGGTCGGAGCTCTCCGCGTCGATCGTCCCGCTCGTCGTGGAGGTCGCGCGGGTCTACGAGGCCGAGGTCTTCGCGATCCACGCCGTCCCCCCGATCCCGTACAAGACGCCGGAGCCCTACGTCGAGCCGCACCCGTCGGTGGAGGAGGTGGAGCGGTTCATCGAGCCGCAACTCGTGCCGCTCGAGGAGGCGGGGGTCCGCAACCGCCTGATGGTCCGCTACGAGCGGCCCGCGGAGGCGATCCTCGAGGTGGCGAGGACCGAGCACGTGGACCTCGTCGCGATGACGACGCACGGCTCCTCGGGCGTCTCGCGCTGGGTCTTCGGGTCGGTGGCGGAGAAGGTGCTGCGCGAGGGGAGCTGGCCGCTCCTGGTCCGCCGCACGGCGGGGTTCGAGGAGGCCTGGGGCGCCGCGGGGGGGCGCAGCCTATCCTCGGACTAGGACCTCCTGCTTCCCCTTGACGACCTTGCCGACGACCCAGGCGCGCTCGCCGGCCTCCTCGAGGCGCTGCACGGCGGCGTGGGCGTAGTAGGGGGCCACGATCAGGATGTAGCCGACGCCCATATTGAAGACGCGCCACATCTCGGCGCGGTCGAGGCCGCCCCACGACTCGACGAGGCGGAAAATCGTGGGGACCTCCCACGACTTCGTGTCGATCTCGACGCTCGTGCCCTTCGGGAGGACGCGGGGGATGTTCTCGATCATCCCCCCGCCGGTGATGTTGGCCATCGCCTTGACGGCCTTCCTGCGGCGGTAGGGGCGGAGGGCCGTGCGGACGGCATTGACGTAGATCCGCGTCGGCCTGAGCAGCGCCTCGCCGAGCGTCTCTCCCAGCTCGTCGACCCGGTCCCCGACCTTGCGCTTCGCGTCCTCGAAGCAGACCTTGCGGACGAGGGAGTAGCCGTTCGAGTGGAAGCCGCTCGACGCGAGGGCGACGACGACGTCTCCCTCTTCTACGGTGGTGCCGTCCAGGACGCGGTCACGCTCGGCGACGCCGACGGCGAAGCCGGCGAGCTCGTACTCGCCCTGGGGCAGGGTCCCGGGCATCTCCGCGGTCTCGCCTCCGAGGAGGGCGCAGCCTGCCTGCTTGCAGCCGTCGACGATCCCGCGGACGACCTCGAGGAGGAGGGGCTTGTCGACCTTGGACATGGCGACGTAGTCGAGGAAGAAGAGGGGCTCGCCGCCGGTGCAGATGAGGTCGTTGACGTTCATGGCGACGAGGTCGATGCCCACGGTGTCGTGCTTCTCGCAGAGGTGGGCGACCTTGATCTTGGTGCCGACGCCGTCGGCGCAGGCGACGAGGGTGGGCTTGCGGTAGGAGCGATCGAAGACCCTGCCCTCGCCCGAGGTGAGCTGGAAGAGTCCCGCGAAGCCCCAGGGGTTGTCGATGACGCGCGGGTCGTAGGTGGACTTCATGAGGCGGAGGATCTGCTCGACGGCGGCGTCCTTTCCCGCCTGATCGACTCCGGCGTCCTTGTAGCTCCCCATCCGCGCCTCCTCGGGAGGGGGAGTTGTATCACGCGCCCCGGGCTGGATCACGGCATGTTTGGCGTGGGTGCGGGTCGCTTTTCCTTCCGGTGGGACGGGGCCTTCGCTAGGCTGGCAGCGTCCTACAGGAGGTCACATGGAAGACGCACGATCCGCCGCAGAGGGGACCAAGGCCGCGAAGGCCGCCGCGGACACCGTCTACACGCTCTGCGTGACGCTCATCGACGGGCCCATGCGCGATGCGTTCCTCCAGAAGAACCCCGTGGTCTCGCGGACGATCGAGGTCCATGCCGATCAGGACCTCGATGAGCTGCACTGCGCGATCCGACAGGCCTTCGACTGGGACGAAGATCACTGTTGGGGGTTTCAGATCGGAGGGACGCGGTCGCAGGCTCGCAAGGCCATCCACTACGGCATGGAGGAAGCCGACGGAGGCCCCTGGGGACCGATGCTTCGTCTGGCGGAGGGCGCCACGCTCATGACCCTCGGCCTGCGTACGCGCAGCCGCTTCTTCTACTTGTACGACTTCGGCGCGAGTTGGTGGCACGAGATCCGCGTCGTCAAGACGGACCACCTCCCGCGCAAGGTCAGGCTTCCCCGCGTGGTCGCGCGCGTGGGCAAGAACCCGCCGCAGTATCCGAACGCCGAGGATGGTTGGTAGGTCAGCGTCTTCCATGCGATCGAGCGGCAACTCCCTCGTCATCGAGCGCACCCGCTTCGAGATCGACGAATCGACGTCGAGTCTGTGCGCCTGGATCTTCGAGAATCCGAACGTAGGACTCCGTCGCTCGCTCTTCTGGTGGGTCGAGGTCCAAGGCCGTCCCGCGATGCACGAGGGACGCAGCCTCACCCCCCGCGTCGAGTTCGAGTGGTTCCGGTTCCCGGTGAAGGACTGGCGGGACCTGGCGGGCCAGGAGCACGAATCGTCGCCGGACGACACCAGTGGTCCAGCCAGCCTCTGCCTTGACGAACACGAGCCGGCCGAAGACCACTCGCTCACGATCGGTCGTCGGGACGGCGCGAGCTTCGAGATCGGGTGGGAGCTGATCGTCTACAGCCGCGAGTGGTTCTCCCGCGGGGACGGGTGCAACATCCACGTTCGGGTGCGGGCGAAGCTGCCCTTTCGCGGCGTTTTCGTCGACGTCTGCGAGCCCAATGAACAGAGCCTGCGGCAGGCGGAGAGCATCGCGGCTCGGTTCGTCGATGTGGCGCAGCTCGAACCCGCCCGACTCGTCAGGAACCGGTTCGGCGTGACCAGGATCCTGATGCCCTCGCGGCTGGGGTAGATCCCCAAGCGTCCCATGGCCCCGGCAGACCAGTTGCATCCACCCTAGACGGGGATCCAACGCAACGGGGAGTGGCGGGCGGTCCGTTCGAAGTCGCGGGCCTGTCCCTCGGTGAGGGCGTAGTCGCCCTCGGCGTCGACATGGGCCGTGACGACGGCGAAGCGGATGGAGCCATCGGCCCAGCGGGACTTCACGTCGGTCTGGGTGACGAGGTCTCCCACGCGCAGGCCCTCGCGCGCCTCTCCCTGGGCGAGCGGCTGTCCGAACGTGGCCCAGCCCGTCGTGAGATGGACGGTCGCGAGTGCGCCCTCGGCCGCGACGACGCGGGGGAGGGCGAGGAGGACGAGCACGAGCACGGGGACGCGCAGTGGTGGTCGCAGGGACATGGAGGCCTCCTCCGGAACAAGAGCCATCCCACTATGCCCCGTCGCGACGGAGGCGTTTGGCGGTCAGCGGTCGCTCGTACATTCCCGACTCACCGTCCAGCCGTGTGGTCACACTCGGGAGGATGGTCTGCGGCGGGGTGTACTTCGTGCATGGCACTCCACAACGCGCCGTCGCATGCGTAGAATGTCCCCGACTCAGTCGGACGGTCGGATGCAGATGGACAAGCCGAAAGACGAGGCGGAGTGGAAGACTCGAAAGCAGCGGATTGACCGAAGGAGAAGTTCATGCGGCAGCCGACTGTCGGTATGAGAGTTGATGGGCCGAGTGGTCCCGGCTCGATCGAGCTCACGCGTTTCCTTGGCGAGGGCGGATTCGGTCGTGTCTTCGAAGGCTCCAATCCTGCGACCGGCGAGAGGAGGGCCGTCAAGTTTGCCAGGGACGACTATCGTAACGGCTCAGACGCAGTTCTCTCGTTCCTGGGCGAAGTCGAGGCTGCACGAAGAGTCTCCCACCCAAACGTCATTCCCGTCGTCTTCGCTTCAGACGGAGCAGGGCAGGACCTGCCTCAGTACTTGGTGCTCGAGTACGCTGAAGGTGGCGATCTTGGCGCTTTCCTCTCCGATAGACGTTCGACACGGACGCATCTCCCTCTCGACCACGTCTGGAGATGGTTTGAACAGCTCATTGACGGGATGGAGGCCATCCACGCTCACGTTCTCCACAGGGACCTGAAGCCCGAAAATATCCTGATCTCCGGCGATAGGCTCCGCGTGTCCGACTTCGGCCTAGCGAAACTCGTGGGGGCGGGAACGCGCCCCATGACCTTCAAGGGCGTACAAGACTGCCGATTCAGGCCTCCAGAGCGATGGAAACGCCAGACGGAGTCCGGGCAGTCCGACATGTACTCGCTAGCCTTGGTCATGTTCGAGATCGCCACACTCGAGTTCCCCTACGCGGAGCCATCCGACAAGTACGATCCAGAGATGTGGGGACCCATCCATCTATCCTCTTCACCAAGGCGTGCAAGAGAGGCGCGGGCAGATCTCCCGTTCGAGATCGACCGACTGCTTGCCAGGATGCTGCAGAAGACCCCAGATGCAAGACCCTCAACCTGGAAGGAGATCCGCGAACTCGTGAAATCGGGGCGAGACGTCACGGAAGGACGGAAGCCGGCAGTCGATCCGCTCATCAACGACATCCGACTCGCCGCCGCAAACGCAAAGGAAGTCGAGGAGAGAGCGCGTGCCCTCGCGAAGCGTCAGGCGACGCGGGAGCGCGAGGAATGGGCCGCCCTGGAGATGGCCTGGGGTGCCCTGTTCGAGGACATGGATGGCTACGTCGCTGAGTATAACGCATCGGTCAGCGACGACCGCATCGAGTTGGTGAACCGTGTTCCCGGCCTCGTTCCCGGTGCCGAATTCAGCTACTCGGTCCCGCACGCGGGCAAGATTCACGTCAGACCATTCTGGTTCGCTCCTCCGTACGACATGGGCGAGTCAGAGGTGCCGCTATTCGCCCACGTACTCGATGAAGATCGTCGGGGGTTCAACTTGGTTCTGGTTCGCCTCAGGGGCGTGATCGTCAGCGGACGTTGGGAGGGCTGGCAGTGCCGGCTTGATTCTTGGGCCGACCGAAGCAAGTACCCTGGAAAGGAACACGCCTTCGGCTTCGAGACCAAGGAGGAGTTCCACAACCACTTCAAGCGATCACAGGAAGGGATGCATGTCTTCCGATCTCAGCGCATTGCTAATATCCGGGTTGGCTTCCTGCAACTTCTCCTCGAGTTCATCCAGCGCCGTCGGCCAGGCAGCGACGCGCGTGGCTGACGAAGGCCGACAGTCGCAACGGCTACCCCACTTCAAGGAACTCGTTCAGGCGACGACTCACGGCCTTCCTCCTCTCCGCGAGGAAGGTCTTGTACGCATCCACGCCAAGAAGCGCAGGGTCTCTCGGAATGCACTGCGCATCGAGGGCCGCAACCCCAGACTTTTCGATCAACGGCGGAAGGTGCTGGGCAGGCGGCTTGTCACTGATTTGGCGGTTGGTCTTGCCGCCGATGAACGCGAGGTTGGCTATGTCGTCGGCCTCTCGGGCTGTGGAGCCGCTCTTCAGAACGGCCTTCGGGAAGATGTGGTGGAACTGCAGGCGGTGATGGGAGCCCTTGTGGTCCAGGGCGATCGCCAGGTTGGAGTACCAGTCTTTCGCACCGGCCGCGCGGAAGGCCAGGAACATCGTCTTGAAGAGCGCGCTGCGCTGGTTCCCACAGAGGCGGAGCTAGCGAGGCGGGAGGGGCGCGACTACGAGCCTGCCTCCGCGCTCCTCGAAAGGATCCGCCACGAACGCGATGCGAAGCACGGCAGGGGGGAGGGTGGCCATCGAGTCAACGCTGCTCGACGAGGAGGGAATCCGGAAGCGGCGCGCCCGCCGCGCGAGTAGAATGCGGTCGTCGGAGCCGTTTGGCGGCAAGGAGCCCCAGGCATGATCAAGTCCGTCAAGTTCACGAACTACAAGGTCCTACAAGATGCCACCCTACCGCTGGGGCCCCTGACGCTAATCGTCGGCCCCAACGGCAGCGGGAAGAGCACGGCGCTTCAGGCCCTGGCGAGATTCCGCTCTCTCGTGGACCTTCCCGTCGGACAAGTCTGGAGCGTCGGATACGTGCCACGCGCTGGAAGCGAGGTCGCCATCACCGTCAATTTGGCGGCGCCTCACGATGGGCTTCGGTCCTTCATCCAGTGGCTCGACACCCAAAGTGCAGTCTCGCAGAACGCGGGACCCCACGCGGGCGGGCTGTCCAACGAGAACGAGCAGGCCCTCAACGCCGAACTCAACGGCGTCCGCCTCTACGCCCTTGATGCGCACTTGATCGGAGCAGCCGTCGACATCCGACCTGCGGACCAGCTCGAATCCAGCGGTCATCGGCTGGCCGGGGTCCTCGACGTTCTGCACTCGCAGGAGCCGGAGCGGTTCGCGGCCCTGAATGCCGAACTCGCCCGCTGGATCCCCGAGTTCGACCAGATCCTCCTCGAGACGCCAATGCCGGGACAGAAGGCTGTCGTGCTTCGCACTAAGGAGGGGAGGCATCGCATCCCGGCGACGCAACTGTCGCAGGGGACGCTGTTGGCCCTCGCGCTGCTGACCCTCGCCCACATTCCCAATCCTCCGACGGTCCTATGCCTCGAGGAGCCGGATCGAGGCCTGCATCCGCGACTCCTGCGCGACGTCTACGACGCCCTGATTCGACTGAGTTCTCCCGACAGCGCCAAGGAAGGTCGCCGGCCCGTGCAGGTCATCGCCACGACGCACTCCCCGTACTTCCTCGACCTGTTCCGCGACCACCCGGAAGATGTCGTGATCTCGGAGAAGGACGGGCTCTTCGCGAGGTTTGAGCGCCTGACGGACCGCAAGGACGTGGGCGAGATCATCGGTTCGGCCCCCCTGGGAGACGTCTGGTACAGCGGGGTCCTGGGCGGCGTTCCGAACCGCGATCGATGAAGATCGCGCTGCTCTGCGAGTCGGACGCCGACCAGGACGGCCTCTTCGTCCTCATTGCGGGCCTCTTGGGGCTCCCCGTCGAGAGGTACCATCCCCGACTCCAATCGCGGAGGGGGTGGAACGGTGTCCTGGCCGTGCTCCCGTCCGTGTACAAGGCCCTTCACTTCAATCAACTCGAAGTCGAAGGACTGGTCATCGCTGCGGACACGGACGACTCCCCCCTCCACACGCGCGCCCACGAGGTCCCAGGGGCAGAGGAGCCGGCCTGTCGGCTCTGCGCGATGAGACGCGTCCTGGCCGAGGCGGGACGCTTCCTTCCGCCGCGAGCGCAAGCGCGTCCACTCCGCGTCGCCCTCGGCCTTGCAGTTCCGGCGATAGAGGCATGGTGGCTCTTCGGGCAAAATCCACACGTCAGCGAGGCGTGCTGGGCCCAGCGTGGACAGCCCGGGGCCTGTCCATACACCCGCGCGTCGCTCAAGGAGGAGATCTACGGCAGCAAGCGGCCCACCACAGAGGCAATGCGTCAGATCGCAAAGAGGGAAGCGAGGCGCCTCGTGGACGAGGGCAGGCTCCAAGCACTCGAGCAGTATTTCCCCATGGGCCTCGGCGCCCTCGCGGAGGGTCTTCGAGCCTGGCGAACAGCGCCCTGAGGAGGGAGCTGAGAGATTCAGGGCAAAGCCGCATGGTTCTGATTGGAATCGACTCCGCCGTCGACTCGAAGAACGTGGGAGTCGCGCGGGGTCGCCTGTTCGAGGAGGGAGTTCTCGTCGAGGAGCTGGCATCGGGCGCGGAGGTCGAGTGGGTCGACCGGGTGGTTGACTGGACCAGAGCGGCGCCCAACGCGCTGCTGGCCATCGATGCTCCCCTGGGCTGGCCCGCGTCGATGCGGGCCGCGCTCGCCCAGCACCGCGCGGGCGATCCGATCGACCTGCCGGCCGACAGCATCTTCAGGCGAGAGACGGACCTGTTTGTCCAACGGACCCTGCGCCAGCGACCGCTCGATATCGGCGCGGACCGCATCGCCCGCACCGCCCACGCCGCATTGGCGGCCCTCTTTCGGATCCGCGAGGGATCGGGCAAGAGGCTCCCGCTCGCGTGGGCTCCAGGGGAGCCCGCCGAGTCGTCGGCGATCGAGGTGTATCCCGCGGCGACCTTGCGGGCCCGAGGCCTGTCCCCGACCGGCTACAAGAAAGAGGGGAAGGACGGCTGGGACCGACGCGCGGAGATCCTGGTCGGCCTCAAGGCCTGGATGCACTGGTCTCCCGGACTGATCGAGAGCGCGCTCGGGCTCGATCACCTGTTCGATGCCGCACTCTGCGTCCTCGCCGCAGCCGACTTCGTGCGAGGCGACGTGCTCGCGCCCGAGGACCCGGAGACCGCAAGGATCGAGGGGTGGATCTGGGTCCGTCGTCCGAGGGCCTGATCCAGGCGCTCGATCGCAGCGCCCTATACGGGACGCGCGTCACCGCCCGCAGCAGCGCTTGTACTTCTTTCCGCTCCCGCAGGGGCACGGCGCGTTCCGAGAGACCTCGCTCGGGGAGGACCGGATCGGCCGCTTCAGCCCGTCGCGGGCCTCCTCCTGCAGCCGGCGAAGCGTCCGCTGCGTGGTCTCCAGGTTGGCCAGGCTCTCCTTCGCCCTCGCCTCCTTCAGCCCGTCGCGGGCGAAGAGGAGACCCATGCCCTGCACGATCGCCGTTCCCTCCGCGATGCCACGCTGCTGCTTGCGCGGGATCTCCTCGAAATCGCGTCCTTCCTGGTCCAGGTCGCGCAGGTACGTCGCCGTCGAGTGCAGGATCTCGCCGCACTTCCGCCACGCCTTTCCCACCGGACCCTCGTCCGTCATCGTCTTCCTAACGACCGCCGCGATCGGCTCCGGGTCGTCCGCCTCCGGGCCTGGCTTCACCGCGCCGAACCCCGTGGCACCCGCCAGCCTCTGCACCTCGGGCTGGCACCAGAACACCAGCAGCGCCGTCCAGGTTTCGACGTCGCCCTTCCACGTCTCCCACCAGGCCTCGTTCATGTACCTCCAGGCCTGCTCGTCCTCGATGGGGTGCGTCGCCTCGCGGATGCCCTCGTCGTCCCACGCGAGCAGGCGGTCCACGATCGCCGGATTGGCCCGAACCACACAGAGCCAGCAGTCCACCGCCCCCTCGGTCTCCCCATCCGCGTACGCATCGTACCCGTCCTCCATCCACGTGCGCGGGTCCCCCTCGTCGGGCCCCTCGTCCTCGCCCGCCTCCTCGCCCCCCTTCGCGCTCACCCCCTCGTTCCAGGCCTCCATCGCGAGGCCCATCGCTTCCTGCACCTCGGCCCTGTCCTTGAACTGGAACAGGCTCGCCACCGCCGTGATCTTGGCCGTCGGATTCCCGACCCCGCGCCGCAGGTCGGCGAGGACCGCCTCGAACACGCCCGAGGCACGCGCCTCCTCAAACGTGGGGCGGTTGTCCTCCTCGGCCGTCGGCTCCTTCGGGTCGGGGCGCGGAGGTGGCTCGCTCCGCTGCCCCGGCGGGTGGAGCCGATCGACGACGGGCGCCTCCAGGTCCATGCGCGCGTAGAAGGCCCTCGTCCAGGACTGCCGCTCGATCCTGCTCGCCGCGTCGATGTGCTTCTTCCGCTTCCTCCGATCGCCCGCGCCCTCCAGCTCCCGCTGATGCTCGGTCCAGCTCGCGATGTCGCCCCGCGTCTCCTCGTCGTCCCAAGCGACCTGGAGCCGCTCGATCGCCCCCGGCGTGTCCCTCCACGCGGGCGCGAACTCCCGCACGATGTCGCGCGCGTGGTCCGGCCAACCCATGTTGCTCGTGGCGGCGGTCGAGCGGCCCTCGACCTCCCGGCCCAAGAGGAGGGGCGGCACGTGCAGGTTGGCGAAGAAGGCGGAGCGGAGGACGTGGAGCCCCTCCGCCGGCCGCCGAGCGCGGAAGAGGGCGAGCGCCCACGCGTACAGGAGCCGGGGCTCCCGAATGTCTCCGCCGTAGTCCATCGCCCAGCGATCGAACTCCGCAAGGGCCGCCTCGACGTCCCCCGCGAGGAGGAGGAGCGGCCCGACGACCCACCGGGCCCCCTGGTTGTCGGGAGGGTTCCGATCGAGCAGCGCACGGTGCTCGGCGGCCGCCTCCTTGTATCGCCCCTGCTTCCAGTACAGCTCGCCCATCCGTTGCCGGGCGAGCATGTACGGCCGCGTGTGCATCATCGCCCACCAGGAGAACCGGTCCGGCTCGTCGCCTCCCAGCCGCTCCCTCGCGATCACGATCGCGCGCGAGAAGTCGTCCTCCGCCTCGGCGTACTTCTCCGCCGCCATGTGGATCTGCCCGTCCTGCATGAGCAGCTCGGGAGAGTCGGGGTCCAGCTCGCGGACCTTGGCCCATTGCACGAGGGCGCCCTTCACGTCCCCGCCCTCCATTCGTCGGGCCGCCTCGTAGGCGATATCCTGGGCCTCTTGAACTCGTCGTTCGCGATCGTCACCGGTCGGCAAGGCAATGGACCTCCACGAACTGGACCTCCCGTCGCTTGGCAATCTCCGCTCCGCGGGCGGGCGTGTCAAGCAGAGAGGACCAGGCGGGGAGTAACGCTTCGTAACGCGGACACGGGGCGTTACGAGTCGTATCGAAAGCCGGCTTGGCACCCGCCTCGCACCGCGATGCGACCTCAAGTGCAGAAAGGAATTAGGGGATCGGACTGATTCCGTTTCCGGTGGCGCAACGCCTGCATACTCCGGGGCTGCGATAGGGAGGTAGAGTCGATGCGCATCCTCGGCAGGTGGATTCTCGGGACCGCGTGCCTGCTCCTGGCCGGGGCCGTTGCACAGGCCCTAGACACGGTCGACGTCGTGTCCACGTCGGCCACGGCCCGCACCGGACCCAGCACGGGATACGCCTCGGTCGGAACCGCACACCGCGGAGAGGCCTACGTCCGCGTCAACCAGAGCGGCACATGGTCTCAGGTCTGGTTCCACACCACCACGGCCTGGGTGCCGACACAGGCCCTGGCCGCGTCCAGCCGGTCGAAGCGGACCGTCACGGCGCAGTACCTCAACGTCCGCTCCGGACCCGGGACCGGCTACAGCGTCGTGGGCCAGGCGCAACTCGGCTCCTGGTGGGTCGTCCGCCAGACCTCGGGCGGGTGGACCCAGGTCTGGTTCAAGGGGACCACGCGCTGGATGAGCTCCACCTACCTCGCCGACCGCGCGGATGACCCGTACCGCCTGCCGTACTCCCGCGTCGGGTTCGTCCAGCTCCCCGCGAGCGGCGCGGGCTTCTACGGGTACAACTCGGCGAGCGCCCGGTGGGGCAAGCCCGTCCTGATCTACGGCTTCCTCCGCACCGCGTCGCGCTGGCGCGCGAGCGGGACCCTGCCGCGCATCGGCGTCGGCGACATCTCCCTCATCAACGGCGGGCCGATCAGCGGCCACGTGAGCCACCAGCTCGGAGAGGACGTCGACCTCCGCCTCGTCGCGCAGGGGACGTACGAGGGGCCGCTCCTCTACACCTCCCGTTCTTACTCCCAGTCCAGGACCCGCACGCTCATCACGGAGTTCCTCAACCGCGACCTGCCCGTCGAGATCATCTTCTTCAACGACCCCGTGATCGCAAACGCGCTCTCGTACGTCTCCCCGTGGCCGAACCACGATAACCACATGCACGTGAGGCTCAAGTGAGGGCCCTCGCGGCGTGCGGCGTGGCGCTCCTCTGCGTGGCGGCGTGGGGCGTAGGGAGGCACGGCGTCGCGCGCGAGCGCGTCATGCCGACCGCCTCGGCAGCGCGCGAGGCCAGCGCGCTCCCCCAGGCCTCCACCACGACCGCCGCGCCGATCCGGGCGGTCGCTCCGGCCCCGTCACCCGCTCCCTCGGCGCACGAGGGCTGCCGCGGGTACGAGGACGGAGACCAGGAGGAGTTGCTTCAGCGGGCCACGTCGGACCCCGAGGAACTCGCACGCCTCCTGGACGAGTTCCGCTTGGCCGCGGGGAGCCCTCGCGGTGAACAGCTCGCCATCATGCTCGGGCAGGTCAAGGACCCGCTCGTGGAGCAGACTGCGATTGGGCTGGTGAACGGGGTCGGGCAGGCCCAGCGCCTCGCGGGGCTCGACCTGCTGGACCGGCTCGACATCGAAAACGAGGAGACGCGCCGCGTCGTCCTGGACGTCCTCTGGACCGATCCCTCCGCGGAGGTCCAACGCGCGGCGCTCTACGCGCTCCACTGCGGCGTGCCCCGCCCCGAGGCACGGCGGGAGGTGCTCGGCGCCCTGACGCCGCTCACGAGGAGCACGGACGCGGAGGTGCGCAGGCGCGCCGTGGTCGCGGCGGCGGAGTGGGCCCCCGACGCGGCCTCGCTCGAACCGGTTCTGGGTGCTCTGAGGGACTCCTCGCCGGACGTCCGCGCCGGAGCGGCGTTCGCGCTGGGAGAGGTCCGGGTGGCCTCCACGGCCATCCCGCAGGCCCTCGCGCGCACCGTCGCAGACGAGGGGGAGGACTGGGAGGTGCGCCGCATCGCGTGGGGCTCGCTCGGGCGGTTCCCCCTTCGCGAGGACGAGTACGCCGTCTACGAGCGCTTCCGCGGCCAGGTCGAGGCGGTCGGCGAGGCCTCCGTCGCGCCCCCCTCCGAGGGCGCGGAGGAATAGGCCACCTCGCCCGCAGGCTCGGGGTGCCGGGAGCCAGCCCACGCCCGCGCGCGCCTCCTGCGTGCCATCGCGCCTGCCGGACGCCGGATTCCCGTCGCGCCGGCGCGCAATCGAAGGTAGAACACCATGCCGCAGGGCGCGGCGACCCCGCGCCATCGGGTTCTCCGCATCCGGGAGGCTGCCATGCATCGCCTGCTCCTCGCGATCGGCGTCTCGTCCCTCCTGTCCCTCGGGGCCCTTCTGCGTGCCGAGGAGGGCCCCTCTCGGCTCCCCCTCGCCGAGAAGGACATCCCGGCGCCGCGGGTGACCTGGTACGGCCTCTACCTCAACGGGACGAAGTGCGGCTACATGCGCGAGGAGTTCGCTCGCTCCGGTGAAGGGGCGGACGCGGCCTGGCTCTTCGATCAGACGGGCACCTGCCGGCTGGAGTCGATGGGGAAGGAGTTGGCGATCGGGCTGGCCGAGCGGCAGGAGTTCGACGCCGTCTCCCCGTTCGCCTTCCGCGGCGGGTGGTTCCGCAAGACTCAGGAGGGCGGCGACGGGCAGGAGGTCGTCATCACCCGCGACGCCACCGGTCTCTCCGCGAAGGTCACCGCGGGCGGAGAGACACGCACGCTGCCCGTGCCGTCGATCGAGTACACGCTCGCCGATCAGCTCACGCCGGAGCGATGGATCCAGGCGGGCCCCGCCCTCGGCGACGAAATACTCGTGCGCACGATCGACGTGAGCGACCTCGAGGCCGACGAAGTGCGGTTCACCGTGAGTGCCCGGAAGGAGCCGATCGTCGAAGGGGTGCCGACCCCCTTCTACGAGGTCCGCCGCGTCCTCGCATCGACCGGCGAGGAGGGGGTGGCGAGGTTCGATGCGCAAGGTCAACTCCTCTCGATCGTGCTCGGAGGTCTCTTCGAGGCGCGCGTCGAGCCCGAGGAGGTCGCGAAGCGGATCGAGGCCGCGACCGACCTCTTCGTCTTCGGCCAGGCGCCCATCGACAAGCCGATCGGCGCGCCGCGCAGGGTGCGCCGCCTGGTCCTGAAGGTCGACGGGGAGGGGGCGGGGTCGCTTCACGAGGGTCCCTCACAGACCATCGCGCGGGACGCGGGTTCCGGTGAGGTCACGATCACGCTGGGCGTCGGGGCGGAGGAGACCGCCAGCGCCGAGGAGGTGGAGGAGGCGCTCCGTGAGACGGTCGACTACCCCTGCTCGACGCCCCAGGTCAAGGCGCTCGCGGCGGAGGCGATCGGCGAGGCCGCGACCCCGCGGGACAAGGTGGCGCGCCTCGTCCACTTCGTCTCGGAGTACCTTGAGGACGAGAGCGTCCCCGGATTCGTCTCCGTGCCGCAGCTCCTCGCCTCCAGGCGCGGTGACTGCAGCGAGCACGCCGTCCTCTTCGCGACGCTCGCCCGCGCGGCCGGCATCCCCGCGCGCGAGGTCGGCGGCCTCATGTACATGGGCGACGACGTGAAGGCCTTCGGCGGTCACGCCTGGAACGAGGTCGCGATCGACGGTCGCTGGGTGCCCGTGGACGCAACCTGGGACGAGACGGAGATCGACGCCACGCACGTGACGCTCGATCGGAAGGGGAAGGTCGAGACGTCGCTTGGGGTGTTCGGGCGGCTGCGATTCCGTCTCGTGTCGATGGAGGGGGAGGGATGCGAGTGCCCGCTCTGCGGGCAACAGGCCACGTTCGACGACACACCGGAAGGGGCCTTCCAGAGACTTCGCATGGCGCTTCTTCGTCGCGACGAAGCGCTCCTCCGCGAGTGCGCGATCCTGCCGCCCGGCGTGACGCCCGAGAAGGCCCTCGGTTCGGCGAAGGGTCTGTGGCGGACCTTCATGTCGCAAGTGACGAAGACGAAGGTCGAGGGGGACCGCGCGACCCTCACCGTCATGAACGTCCGGTCCGAACCGGACAGCATCCCCTGCGTCCGCCAGGACGGGGTCTGGAAGATCGACCTCACGGCGGGGACGGTGGTCGCGAAGGGGAGCGCCGAGCGGGACTGCCTGAACAACCTTCGACTGATCGGGACCTTCATGGTGATGTGGTGCGTGAAGTACGGCGATGACCGGACCTATCCTGGCCCCGGCATGAAGCTCGTCACCGACCTCTTCGCGCACCCGAAGGCCGCAACGGCCATCTGCCGGGGGAACGAGGGGCTCCTCCTCTGCAAGGCGTCCACCGAGAAGAACACGCCCGAGTCGGTGCGGCGGGGGGATCCCGACTGCACGAGCTACGGGATCACGGAGACGCCGTTGTCGGACGCGACGACCAGCCCCGACACCCCCATCATGTGGGACAAGTCGCCCGTCCACGACGGAAAGCGGAACGTGCTCTACTTCTCGGGTGCCGCCGAGGCGCTCACGGAGGAGGAGTTCCAGGCGCTCATGAAGAAGTTCCAGAAGTGAGGAGGGGGACGATGCCGGGATGGAATCGGATCGCCGCGCTGGGGCTGGGCCTATTCGCCGTCGGCCTCCTTGCGGCCGACGACGGTCTCCGTTGCCCCGCCTGCGGCAACGACGTGGCCTGCGAGAACACGCCCGAAGGCGCCTTCCTGAAGATGCGGACGGCGTATCTCACGCTCGACCCGAAGCGCTTCGCGGAGGCGGTCGCCGGGCTCCGCGTCCAGGGGGGGGCCATCTTCAGGACCGCCCCGTCCGAGGAGTTCGGCGTGATGCTTCTCGGGAAGCCGAAGTCGTCGAAGCTCGAGGGCGACCGGGCCACGATCACCCTGGAGCTCATCGGGGGCGGGGGAATGACGGCACAGGCGGTGAACGAGGGTGGGACCTGGAAGGTCGCGCTTCCGCCGGGGACCTTCACTGAGGCCAACGAGCGGGTCGCCGAGGCGATGCTCATGCAGCTCGCCAGCACACAGGGAGTCTGGCGTCAGACCGACTCGGACCGGAACGGCGTGCAGGACTACTGGACGCAGGACGTGGCGGGCTTCTACTTCCAGAAGGACGTCAACGACGTGCCGCTGAAGTACATCGACGTGAATATGGCCCTGGCCGACCACGCGGGGGTGGTCCTGTACGAGAGGGAAGAGGGGCCCAAGCCCAAGTCCGGCTACTGGCTGCGTGTCATTCCCCTCGACGCCGAGGGAAGCCCCTACTCGCAGGACGCGGACGGGGACGGGAGGTCGGACACGAACGACTCGTGCTTCGCCTTCTGCGCCTACCCAGCGGAGTACGGCGTTACGGGCCTCCACACGTTCATCGTGAACGAGGAGGGGTTGGTCTATTTCAAGGACCTCGGCCCGGACGCGAAGGAGGGGGCGGACCGATGGCCCGCCGCGGACCCGACCGCGGCGGGGTGGGGCATTTCCGAGTGACGAGGCCTGCCCCGTGGACGGTCGCGTGTTCGCCGCGCGACCCCGGCCCGGTGTGCAGGCGCAAGAGGCGCCATTGACGCCGGGACGCGGCGCGTGGGAACATCCTCTCTGGCCCCGCCAAGGGAGGATGACATGTCGACGTCGAGGAAGACGCTGGCGACCCTCGCGGCCCTGACGGCCCTCCTCGCGTGCGAGGCGTGGCGCGAGGCCGCCGCGGATGACGCGCGAGAGTCGTCGCCCTGCCAGATGACCAAGGTCATCAACGGCTTCGTCTGCGCCACGTGCTCCGAGTACCTGGCCCCCGCCGAGCTCAAGAAGGCCGACGACGGCAAGACCCGCGTCTGCCCGAAGGACGGCGGGACGGTCGCCTCCGCCCGCTTCTGCGAGGCGTTCGGGTACAAGTGCCCGACCTGCGGCCTCACGGATCGGAAGCCCGCGAAGTGCAAGAAGTGCGGCCAGGCGCTCGAGAAGGAGACGACGCGGGCGAAGATCTTCTTCCACTGCACGAAGTGCAAGGCCAACGTCGACGAGAAGCCGCGCAACAACCTCTGCGCGGGGTGCGGGGCGCAGGTCAAGCAGTGGTGCGCGCGGAGCGGCACGTTCCCCCACGGCACCGATCCGACGAATACGATGGGCAACGTGGGACGATAGGCGCGAGGGTCCCGCCCGCCCTACCCTCCGGGGGCGACCGGGGCGCCCGCCGGCGCCGTGGCCGCGTGGATCACGATCCGCGCGCAGGCCTCAGCGTCCGAGAGCGCCTCGTGGTGGCGGAGCTGGATCCCCAGGTGGGCGCACACCGTGGGTAGGTTCGCGCGGCGAAGCCGCCACGTCCGTCGTGCGAGCGCCACGGTGCACAGGAACGGCTTGGGGGGAGGGGAGAGGCGCGCCGCGGCGCAGCACTCCGCCAGCACCCGCTCGTCGAACCGCGCGTTGTGCGCCGCGAGGAACTCCACGCCGTCCAGGATCCCCGCGACCCGCGGCCAGACCTCGCCGAAGTCCCCCTTCTCCGCGACGTCCTCCCACGTGATCCCGTGGATGTGCGTCCACTCGAACGCGCGACGGGGCGGACGGATCAGCTCGTGCACGCGCTGGACGATCCGCCCCCGCTCGACCCTTACCAGCCCGACGGCGCACGCGCTGTCGAAGCCTCGATCGGCCGTCTCGAAGTCGATCGCGACGAAGGAGGCCGCCTCCAGTTGGGCGCTGCTCGGTTTCATCCGTCAGGTCCTCTCATCTCGATGCGGACGGGTCGGGCTGGGGGCGCCGCGCGCGCAAGGCCGACTCCACCGCCTCGACCGCGGCGTTCCTGGCCGCCGACGGGTCGATCCGCGCCGCCGCCGCGCGGGCCGCCTGCGCGACCGACGGGTCAGAGAGTACCCGATCGAGGGCCTTCACGGCACGCTTCACCGTCCACCTCGAGAGCGGCACGCAGCCGCCCGCGCCCAGGTCCTCGATTCGCGACCCGTTGTCCCTCTGGTCGAACCCCATCGGCACGGCGATCTGGGGCACGCCCGCCGCGAGCCCCTGCGCCACCGACCCGATCCCCCCGTGCGTCACGAAGGCCGCCGAGCGCGGCACGACGCGGCTGAACGGGACGTAGCTCGTGTGCCGCGCGTTCGGGCCCGTGAGCCCTTCCACGGACCGCGGCTCGACCGTGACCAGGAGCGCGCGCCGCGACAGCGCCCTCGCCGCCGAGACCGCCACCTCGAAGAACCGGCGCGCGTGCAGGTTGGAGGAGCCGAGCGTGAAGACGATCGGCGGGCCGCCGCGTTCGATCCAGGCCTCCAGCTCCGGGTCGACCGGCCGCTGGCCCCCCTCGTCGAAGAGCGGGAACCCCGCGTAGCGCACGTCGGGCCAGTCCGGCTGGCGAGGCGCGAACCACTCCGGGAAGAGGGCCAGCACGACGTCCCCTCGGTGGATCCACTCGTGGAACGGCCGGTCGACGGGCGCCAGGCCGTGGCGCGTCCGCGCGGCGTTCAGCGGGGGGCAGAGGGCCGGGTCGATCCACCGGTCGGCCATCCAGAAGCAGAAGCGCTTCCACCACCGCGGCGAGGCGTCAGGCGCCCACATCCCGAGGAAGCGTGGGGCGCGGTGCACGGAGCGGAAGAGCGCGGGCGCCAGGTTGGCCCCCACGAACGGCGCGCCTGTGACCTCCGCCGCGCATCGCGAGGCGAATGCGAGCGTGGAGCCGACGAGCACCGTGTCGTCGGGCCGCGCGCGGATCCGCTCCAGGACCAGGTCGAGCGTCCGCGGGAAGAGGTACTCCATGACCCACCCGAGGACCTTCTGAGACCCGCGGATCGGGTGCCAGAGGTCGGGGTCCTCGTTCGCGCGGCGGTAGCTCTCCTCTTCCGACGAGGCCAGGAACGCCAGCGAGGCGCGCTCCACGGCCGATCGGAAGACCTCGTTCGCGACGACGGCGACGCCGTGTCCCCGCTCGGCGAGCGCCGCCCCCACGCCGATGAACGGGTGGACGTCCCCCGCGCTCCCGACTGCCTCGATTACGACCTGCATCGATCCGGCTCTCCCGGCCCCTCGCCCGCGTTCTACCAGAGGCGCGGGCGGACGGCGAGCCAATCGCGTCGCCTGGGGGTGGGGGAGGGGATTCCCCACGGCAGGTTTTTCTTCCGGCGAGGCCGTCCATTCCGTACCATCCGCGACGGTGCCGGTCATGGGACGCCCACGCCATGCAAGGTCCGGATCCCTACGCTCCCTGCACGTGCGGGAGCGGCAAGAAATACAAGTTCTGCTGCCGTGCCAAGGGGTCGTCGATCGGCTCCGCCGTCGAGCTCGCGCTCGCGCGGAGGCCCTCCGCCGACGTCTCCGACACCCGCGCCGTGGCCGCGGATGACCGCTGGTTCTCCTCCCCCTTCGCCCTCTGCGCCGTCCGCTCGGACTGGAAGAAGGTCGGCGTGACCCCCCTCGTTTTCGCGCGCAGGGTCGGGGGCACCCTCTTCGCCCACATGTTCCTGGTCGACGTCTTCGGACTCGGCCTCAAGGACTGCTACCCCGTCCAGCCCGTCCGCGAGGACGACTTCCTCCGCATGGTCTTCACACGGTCCTTCCCCTCCGGCCACGTGAGCTGGTCCGAGGCGCAGGGACGCGCGTTCGTCTGGCAGGCTGCGGAGTTCGCCCGGCAGAACGGATTCGTCCCGCCGTCCGGTTGGCGCGAGTGCGCCCGCGCGACGGGCGTGGAGCCCGAGGACCCGCGAGTCGATCCCGCCCTCTTCAGCGGAGGACGCCGAGGCGTTCACGTCATCGGCGAGTGGGAGGATATCCGCCGTCGACTGGCCCGCCCGATGGATCTCTCCGAGGCGATCGTCGACTGGGAGCGCCGCGGCTTCGACTTCACGCTCGGGTCGCAGCACATGCCCCTGCCGTAGGCGCCGGGGACGCCTTGATCCCGGGGCGTCGCGCTGGTACGTTCGCGGCTCGTTGAAGGGAGCACGATGCCGAACGAGCCCCGCCACGAGAACCCGATCGAGAAGCTGCGCGACCAGGTCCTCGCGGGAGAGGTCCCCACGAACGACCTCGCCGAGGCGCTGGAAGGCCGCGCGACGGACCGGTCGAGCGACGTCACCGTCCAGCGGCCCGCGTCCGAGCCGACGGTGGAGGGCCCGTCACGCCCGCCCGACGAGACCGGGCCGCCCCTCCACGGCGAGCCTCAAGGCAAGCCCTTCGGCCGCTATCGCCTGCTCGGCGAGCTCGGCCACGGCGGAATGGGCGTCGTCTGGAAGGCGTACGACACCCAGCTCCGCCGCGTCGTCGCGCTCAAGGGCCTCATCGCCGGCGAGTTCGCCGACGCGGCGCAGATCGAGCGCTTCATACGCGAGGCCCGCTCCGCCGCGCGCCTCTCCCACCCGGGCATCGTCCCCGTCTACGACGTCGGTGAACACCAGGGGTACCACTACTTCACGACGGAGTACATCGAAGGGACGCCGCTCGACAGGCCCATGGAACAGCCCGTGGCCGTGCGCCAGTCGCTCGAGTGGGTCAAGGCGATCGGCGAGGCCCTCCACTACGCGCACGTCCAGGGCGTCGTCCATCGTGACGTGAAGCCTGGGAACGTCCTCGTCGACGCGGCCGGCCGCCCTCACGTCATGGACTTCGGCCTCGCCAAGCAGGTCGAGCAGGAGGGCTCGGGCCCTGTGCTCACCCTCTCCGGAGACCTCCTCGGCACGCCGCGCTACATGAGCCCCGAGCAGACGCGCGGGGCGGGGGGCGTGGGCCCCGCGAGCGACCAGTTCTCGCTCGGCGTCGTGCTCTACGAGCTCCTCACGAGGAGGCCGCCGTTCGACGGGACGAGCATGCGGGACCTGTTGAACGCGATCGCGGAGAGGGAGCCCTCAAGACCGACCGAGGTGAATCCGAAGATCCACCGCGACATCGAGACGATCTGCCTGAAGGCCCTGGAGAAGGACCCCGCGTGCAGGTACGCCTCCCTCGCCGACATGGCCGCCGACATCGGCGCCTACCTCGCAGGCGAGCCGATCGCGGCGAGGCCCATCTCAGCCATGAGTCAACTGCTCAGGCGGACCGCGCGGCACAAGGCCGTCGTCGGGCTCTCCACGGCGGGGGTCCTCCTCGGCATCGTGGCAGTCGTGTACGCCCTCTCTGCGAAGGAGGCCGGGAAGGAGAAGGAGGCGGCGAAGGCGGGCGAAGCGGTCGCGCTCGAGCGCATGCGGAAGTCCCAGGCGGTCTCGAAGGTCTTCGGCCGCTGGTCGCTCCTCGAGGATGCCCTCCTCGAGATGGAGGGGTGCTGCTACGACGAGCGGCTCCCCGCGGAGGACCGCGCCGCGCGCGTCGGGAGGCTCTGGCCCCAGGTGGAGGCGTTCGTGCGCGAGACGCCCTCCGACTCGGCCTCCCAGGCCACCATGGCGGCGCTTCACGGCTGGGCGCTCAAGATGGCGGGTCACGAGCCGGAGGGACTGGGGCGGATGGAGGAGGCCGCGGCCATCGACCCCGAGGTCCCCTACGGCACGATGATGAGGGCGCTCGCGTCGTTCTGGACGTACGTGGAGCGCCCCGAGTCGAGCGTCTTCTTCGCCAGCGACGAGGGGCAGGGGCCCGCGCCCCCCGACGCGGAGCAGGCTGAGGCCGTCGATCTGCGCCGCGACGTGGAGGCGCTCGTCGATCGGGTCGCGAAGGCGACCGTGTGGGGGAGGGACGAGGCGGAGTCGTTCGCCGCGTCGCTCGAGGCGATCCGGGCGATGCGGGCGGCCGACTACGCCGCGGCCGAGGAGGGGCTCACTCGTGCCCTCGCCGCGCCCGCGCTCAGGGCGTTCCAGACCGGGCTCCTCGTCGCCCGCGCGAGGGCGCGGTATTCGCGAGGGGACTTCGCGGGCGCGATCGACGACGCAAAGCGGGCCGCCCGCGTCCGGACCCGGGACGGGTTCGTGCGCACCCTCCAGGCGGACGCCGTGCGGGGGCAGGCACAGGAGGCGCTGCTTCGGGGGGAGGACCCGAGGCCTCTCCTCGAGGAAGCGATCGCGCTCCACGAGGAGGCGATGCGCCTCAGCCCGTCGCGCTCGGACGTTCCGAACAACCTGGGAAACGCCTTGCGAGAGCTGGGCGAGGCCCGCGCCGCGCGGGGCGAGGACCCGATGGGGGAGTACGAGCGCGCCGCCCGGGCGTACGGGGAAGCGCTGGATCGAGAGCCCGGCCTCGTCGAGGCGCGGATCAACCGCGCGGGCGGGCTCGTCTCCCTCGGAGAGGCCCTGATCGCCCGCGGGCAGGACCCCCGCGAGACGTACGGTCGCGCCGTCGAGGACCTGGGCCGCGCGATCGAGGCCTCGTCCCCCTCCGCCTGGGCCCTCTCGCAGCGGGCCCTCGCGCGCCTCAGGCTGGGGCAGGCCCAGGCCGCCATTGGCGTGGATCCGCGCGCGACGTTCGATGCCTCGATCGCCGACGGGGGCGCCGCCCTCGAACTCGACGAGGGGTTCGTCGTCGCCTGGCTCAACCGCGGCCTCGCGTGGGAGGGGAAGGGACACGCGGAGGCCTCGCTCGGGATCGACTCGATCCAGTCGTTCGATCGCGCGATTGCGGACTACGGGGAGGCCGTCCGACGGAGTCCTCGCTACGCCGACGCCTGGGCGAACCGCGCGATCGCCTGGAGCGGTCGGGGAGAAGCCCAGGCGGGGCGAGGGGGGGACCCCACGGAGAGCTTCACGAAGGCGATCGAGGACGCGGGCCAGGCGATCGAGATCCGCTCCGACCGGGCTTCCTTCTTCAACACGCGCGGGCAGGCGCGGCGGATGCTCGGCGAGGCCCAGGCGGCGCGCGGCGTCGACCCGTCGGCCGCGCACGACGCGGCGATCGACGACTTCGGGAAGGCGATCGAACGGAACCCGACGTTCGCCTTCGCGTACAACAACCGGGCGATCGTGTGGCTCTGCAAGGGGAACCTCGACGCCGCGCGGGGCGCGGACCCGACCGGGGCGCTGGAGAAGGCGATCGCCGACCTCGGAGAGGCCCTCCGCCTCAACCTGAACTACCCGGAGGCGTACAACAACCGCGGGAACGCGCGGCACGACCTCGCCCTGGCCCAGGGCAGCAAGGGGAAGGACCCGCGCCCGCTGCTGCGGGAGTGCATCGAGGACTTCGGCCAGGCGCTCTCGAGGAACCCCCGGTTCGGGGCGGTCTACAACAACCGGGGGTTCGCATGGAAAGACCTGGGGGACCACGAGGCGGCGCAAGGCGAGGACCCGCGGCCGTCGTACGACAGGGCGATCGCCGATTGCACCCAGGCGCTCTCCATCAACCCCACGATGTTGCAGGCGCTGTCGAACCGGGCCGCGGCGCACGCTGAGAGGGGCGCGGCGGAGGCGCTGCGGGGAGGGGACCGTCGGGACGGGTACGAGAAGGCGATCGAGGACTTTCGCCGGATGATGCAGATCGCGCCCGAGTCCTGGCAGGCGTACGCGAACGCCGGGACGCTCCTCGAGCAGATCGGGCGACCCGAGGAGGCCATTCCGCTTTACGAGAAGGCGATCTCGATCGTCGGCGACGGTTTCCCCGCCCTGAAGGAGTGGCTCGACCGCGCCAGGGCCGCACGCCCCCCGAAGTGAACGGCCGGCCCGTGGGTGACGGCCTCCGTCGAACGGGACTCTTTCCGTCTCCGCAGCGCCGGATTCCGGGCGAATCCCGTGGCGCGCGCGATCTTCGCGCTCGTATACTCATCGCTCACCGGTGAGAGTCCTCGGCGGAGAGGCCCTTGGCTCGCCCCCTTCAACTTAGACGCTCCATCCTCCGCTCCATCCAGGGGCCCAACCTCCTGGGGAACCTCGCCATCGCCTTGGGCTTCCTCACGCAGCCCCAGCTCGAGGAGGCCCTCCGCAGGCAGGCCGCGGCGCCGGCGCCTCGCCCCCGCCTCGGCGACGTGCTCGTCTCCTGCGGCTACCTCAGCGCCACCCAGATCGAGACCCTCCTCGACCTCCAGGAGGCCGCGACCTCCGTCAGCGCCGACTGCCGCATCGGCCAGATCGCCCTCCAGAACGGCTTCCTGACGAAGGCCCAGCTCGCCGAGGCCGTCCGCCTCCAGCGGGACTCCGGCGGCCGACGGCTCGGAGAGCTCCTCGTCGAGCGCGGGTTCATCGACGCGGCGCGGCTCGATGTCCTCCTCTCCGCCCAGCGACGCCTTCAGACTGAGCAGGCCCGCATCGCGCGGTCCCTCGCGATCAACGAGTTCGGCCTCAACGAGGGGGAGGAGTGGACCGTCGGCCGCTCGGAGGAGAACCACGTCGTCCTCCCCGACCCCGAGGTCGCCAAGCGGCACGCGCGCATCTACGTCCGCAACGGCCACTTCCTCGTGGAGGACCTCGGGAGCCTCGCGGGGACCTGGGTCGACGGCGGCCGTATCACCGGGCCCACCGTCCTCGAGCCCGGCGCGACGATGGTCTTCGGGAACACCGTGCTCCAGTTCGCGAGCCGCCCGGCGGTCACGACGTCGGCCCCTCGCTCCTGCGACACGAGGCTCATCGTCCGCCGCCGTCATGCCGCCCGCAGCGGGGGACTCGCCCCCGTCCTCTCCGCCGTCGCGGCCCTGCTCCTCGTCGGCGGGATGGGAGTCTACCTGTACGGGAAGCAGAAGACGCCGCCTCCGGTCGTGGCTGAGACGCCCGCGCCTGCGATCCGGCAGCCCTCCCCGCCGCCTACCGCGGTCTCCTCGCGGACGCCCGCCGCTCCGGCCCCCCCCGAAGAGGAGGACCCGCTCGAGGCGGGCTTCCTGCCGAAGCCTCCGAGGCCGGACGTCGTCGAGCCTGAGGCCCCCTCGCCGCCCGCCGTCGCGGAGCCGGCCGAGATCGTCCTGCCGCCCGGGGTCGTCGAACCCGAGGGCCCCACCGAAGAGGAGGTCATCGCGAGTCTCCTCCGCCGCGCGGGGGAGGGGAGCGAGGACGCGAGGCGCCAGGCCGTGGTCGACCTGATCGCCGTGGGAGATCGCGGCGCCGCCGAGGCCCGCCGCCTGCTCCGCGCGTGGCGCGGGGCGGCGTGGAAGGAGCTGTGCACGCCCGCCGAGGCCGCGCTGTCGCGGAGGGCGGCGGCCTACGCGCGCGAGCTCTTCGACCTGCGGGTCGCGGCGATCCTGAAGATCTCGGACCAGGAGGCCTACACCAAGCACGAGGGACAGGTCGAGGTCGATCGCAGCGTCGACGAGGTGCGGAAGTTCCTGAAGAAGAACCGCGACGCCGACCTCCCGCGGCTCTCCTCCGCGCAGCGGGAGAGGCTCCTCCGCATGGAGTGGATCGACGCACGCCTCGCGGGGCTGGGCGAGACGCCGATCCCCGTGCCGGAGACGATCCGCCTCCGCCGTGACGGTCCGCTCCCGATTGGCGAGTACCGCCTCCCCTTCGATCCCGGCCGATCGTCCCGGCGAGACGCCGAGGTGGAGGCGGCCAACCTGAAGCTGAAGGGGGAGGTCTCGAAGGAGGAGTGGGACCTCCTCGTCGAGCTGAACGACTACCGCGCGGTCATGGGCAGGCCGCTCCTGCGCCTCGACCCCGCGCTCTGCAAGGCGGCGCGGACGCACAGCGAGTGGATGTGCGGGGCACGGACGATGGACCACGCGGAGCCGGACCAGACGCGCCGGGACCCGTCCACGCGCGCGCGCCTGTACGGATACGTCGGGGGGATCGGGGAGAACATCCTGATGGGGCTGACCACGGGGAAGGACTCGCACGACGCCTGGTACAAGAGCGCCCCGCACCACCGCAACATGCTGATGCTGTGGTGGGAGGATGTCGGCGTGGGGCGCTGCCAGGGGTGCTGGACGGAGGTGTTCGGGAGCCGCCACCCGAGGCAGTCGCGGTCCGGGGGGAAGTAGGACTTTCGAGGAGGACAGTGATGCGCAGCATGCTCGCCGGTCTGGTCGTCGTGGCGCTCGCCGCGCCCGCGTTCGCCCAGGACGCCCACATCTGTCCGTTCGGGCAGGGGCTCTTCGGAGAGGAGGAGGTCAAGATCGACGGAAACGCCTCGGTGAACGCATACACGCCAGGCGAGCCGCCGACGTTCGAGGACACCGCCGTGGTGCGGAGCAACCAGCTCGTGAGGCTGGACGGCAACGCGCGGATCGGCGGGGACGCGGTCTCCGGCGGGCTGGTGACGCGGCAGGGCGGGAACACGGTGATCACGGGGAGCACCATGGAGAACGCCGAGGCCCTGGCGTACCCGGGGCTCGCCGACTGGATCCTGTCGAGGGAGGAGGCGAACTCGAACGACGCGATCCCGGCGACGGCGAACGGCGAGCAGGCCGTCCGTGACGGGAAGCTCGACGTGAGGGCGAACGACACGCTCACGCTGCCCGGCGGCGACTACTTCTTCGCCGAGGTGGACGTGAAGGGCACGCTCAGGACGACGGGGTCGGTGAGGTTCTTCGTGGCGGGGAGGATGGACGTCTCCGGCCAGGCCCAGCTCAACCCCGACGCGGAGCCCGCGACGCTGTACGTGTTCTCGGCGTCCGAGCTGGCGCGCGCGGTCCGGTTCAGCGGGCAGAGCCGCTCGTTCTGCCTCGTCTACGCGATGCGGACCGAGGTGCAGGTCTCGGTGAACTCGGAGGTGTACGGGGCGATCGTGTCGAAGCGGATCGAGATCGCGGGGAACGCGCAGTTCCACTACCGTCCCGGCTCGGGCGACTCCTGCTTCGACGTGGGGATGGAGACGGTCGAGCCGTCGAAGCAGTTCGGCGGGAACGAGGGCGGGAACGGCAACAACGCGGGCGGGAATGGGAACAACGGCGTGGGGAACGGCGAGGATCCGCAGCCCCCGGGCAACCCGCCTCAGAATGACGGCGAAGGCACCGGCCCCGGCGACCCCGGCAACCAGGGCGGCCCGAACGACAACGGCAATGGCGGCGGGAATGGGAACGGCAATGGCGGCAACCCGAGGTAGCGCCTCCCCGACCCGCCGGGCTACTTCGCGAACTCCGCCTTGTGCGCCTCGTACCAGTCAGCCTGAGGATCGTCTCGTCGACCTCGACGGAGGCGTCGGCGGCCGATGCGGTCTTGAGCGCAGCGGCGACCGCGGCGCGAGCGGTGGCGGTCAGCCACCTGCAGGAGTCCCTCCCCCGGTTGCAGGTCCTTGCCGAAGGGGATCAGGACGCGACGGTGCGCGATGCGGCCGGGGTCCCGATCAAGGTCATGGTGCAGCCGCGTTGACCCCGAGGCCTGCCATTCTCGATGCGCCTCTACTCCCCGAGCCTCCTCTCGGTCTTTCCCTGCGACTTGTCCATCGCGCCGCGGATCGACTCCATGGAGAGGAACATGGGAGTCGGTGTTGGTCTTGCGTCAGACGCGCCCTCGACCGCGTCCAGAGGGGCGAACCCGAATCGCTCGTAGAAAGACGTCGCACTCGGCTTCGCATCCACGACCACTCCCACGCATCCGTAGTCATGGGCCGTTTGGACTGCAAGCCGGAGAACGAACCGAAGCAGACGTCCGCCCAGCCCCTGGCCTTGGATCGGAGAATCGACGGCGAGTCGGGCGAGCCGGAGGACAGGGAGCGGATAATCCGGGAGCCCTCTCCGGTCCGCCACGGGCAAGCACTGGATCTCCAATTCGCCCGGCGCGACCGTTGCGAAGCCGAGGACGACATCGGCTTCGACGGCGACGTAGGTCGTTCCGACGAAGTGCTTGTACTGGTTCTGCCCGGCGTACTTCTGGAAGTACCGGTCGAGCTCGATGTCTCCCGAACGGAAGGTCGATCGGTCGTCCCCCCGCCGCAGGGCCCTAATCTCCATCGTCGGCCATCAGGTCGCGGAGGGCCCTGGTGGGCTTGCCCGAGCGGATCTGTTCGAGCACCACGGCGCCCGAGCGGCGCGTGACGACGATGCGAGGGTGAATCACGACATCCGCGGGAAGCTCCCGCAACGCCTGCAGGTAGTGGCGCAGGGCCGACTCGAGGACGTGCCCCTTCTTGACCCCGGTCGAGCGCACGAACTTCTCGAGCAGATCCCTGGTCGCGCGAGAGATGAACGCTGAGATTTGTGTTCCCTTGTCTGTGCTCATGTCTGAAATCCTACAGAAGTGTAGTGACCATGACAAGGGGCGCCGTTTCCTCCTCTCACTCATCAGCTCGTCCCAGGAGCCGTCCTTTCGACGAATCGCGCCCTGGTACTCGAACTAGTCGCGTGGGACGCGCAAGGCGGACGGCGAAGTCGTCGCGTCCGCGCCCTGCCCGGAGGGCTCGCCGACGGAGCCGCACGACGAGGCCCTGGCTGGGGAAACCGCGAAACCTCGCTGGAAGCCGCCCTTCGGGACGACGAACTCCCAGGCGAGCCCATCGAGGCGGGCGACTTCGAGGCGATCCGCGTTGGGATGCGGATCGACCCGCGCGATGCGTCGGAGCTCGACGGTGAAGGCGCTCATGTCCCGATTGTAACTAGCGGGGCGTCCCTGGGTTCACTTTCGCCCAGGACCGCCTCGGTCAGTGCCCCGTGGTCCGGGAAACCGCCCAGGGCGGACCGTGCGCCGACCCTCGATCTACTTGCTGAACTCCGCCTTGTGCGCCTCGTACCAGGAGCGCCACGCCGCGATGGCCTCGGCGCGCTTGTCGCGCGAGGCCTCCAGGCCGTCGTAGGGCAGCTCCTGCGCGGTGATCTTGCGCAGGACGTCGATCGCCAGGTGCGTGGGGGAGGGAACCGTGAACGACCCCTCGATGTGGGCGAACGACTGGCTCTGGTCGTCGGGGTCCATGAGCTCGACGAGGAGCGGCACGAGGCGCTTGTCGCCGTTCTCCTCAATCGCCCGCTGGACCGACATCAGGTCGTTGTAGAACGGCGCGGCGTTCCCCGTGCACCCGCCGGTCATCTCGCCGCGCATCGCCGCGCGTGTGGAGTAGACCCAGGCGATCTGAGCTGTGCCGGCTCCGAGGGATCGCTGCGCCGCGAGGGCGCGAAGGAGGTCGGCGCGCGGGAACGGCGACTTCTCGGTCACGGTGACCAGCTCCGCGTAGAACGGGCCCAGCTCGTCGAGGCCCGGCTGGTCCTTCGATGCGACGGCGGGAACGAGGGCGGGTAGCACACTCGGCGCCACCAGGACTGAAGGGAGTTCGTAGCCGCTCTCGGGGCTTGAAAGGTCCTCGGATCTCACCTTGGCCACGATCGCACCGAGAACCGCCACGGCCGCGGATCCGCGAAAGGCGAGGGACTGGACGGAGTCGAATACGCAACGGCACCCGGACATGCGCTCCTCGTCCCGGTGAGCGGCCAACTCCGCGTGAAACGCATGAATGAGCGGGGAGAGCTCGGCGACCCGCTCGGGTGGAACCGCCGCGAAAACGGCCCTCTCCCCCTGGATGGCCCAGAGGAGGCCCTCCAGCCGCGTGCTGGCCTCGGGGTCCTTCGACTGTTTGAGCGCCTCTTGCAGCGCCCCCTCGGGGGCCGTGCCGAGCCTCTCCAGCTCCCGCTGCGCCTCCTCGCGCGCCGCGGCGTCGCTCGCGCCGAGCTGCGAGGCGAGCTGCCGCATGCGCTCCTCGTCGGCGGCCAGGGCGAAAACGTGGAGCAACAGGACGATGGTGAAGGCGCGCATCAGCATTTCTCGTGTTGCAACTTCGTGACGGGCTCCTCGATCGGCACGCGGTACTTCCCGCTCCAGCAGGCCGTGCAGTAGTGGTCCGCGGGGTTCGAGACGGTGGAGAGCATCGCCTCCTCGGAGAGATACCCGAGCGAGTCGACGCCGAGCGACGCGCGGACCTGCTCGACCGTCTGGTTGCTCGCGATCAGCTCCCCGGGCGTCGGGAAGTCGATCCCGTAGTAGCAGGGCCAGCGCGTCGGCGGGCAGGAGATCCGCATGTGGACCTCCGTCGCCCCCGCGTCGCGGAGGCTCCGCATGAGCCTTCGGCACGTCGTTCCGCGGATGATCGAGTCGTCCACGACCACGACGCGCCTGCCGCCCACGACCTCGCGGACGGGCGTCAGCTTGATCTGCACGTCCTCGCCGCGCTGCTCGGGCGAGGGCGAGATGAAGGTCCTCCCGACGTAGTGGTTCCGGATGAACCCGTGCTCGAGCGG
>CAZYRM010000047.1:0-37839 GCA_964649705.1 uncultured Planctomycetia bacterium | reverse complement strand
CACGACGATCCTGCACTACGCGAAGAACACGCGCACGATGGACGAGGACGACCTCCTCGTGACGGACGTGGGGTGCGAGCTGCACGGGTACGCGGCGGACGTGACGCGGACGTACCCGGTGGACGGGACATTCGAGGGGGAACAGCTCGAGATCTACGAGATCGTGCGGGAGGCGCAGGAGCGGGCGCGGAAGGCGCTGAAGCCCGGGATCTCGCTGGCGGAGCTGGACGCGATCGCGCGGGAGTACATCGCGTCGAGGGGATACGGGGAGTACTTCGTGCATTACCTGGGGCACTACGTGGGGCTGAACGTGCACGACAGCGGTCGGATGGACGTGCCGCTCGAGCCTGGGATGGTGATCACGATCGAGCCCGGCATCTACATCCGCGAGAAGGAGCTAGGCGTGCGGATCGAGGACACCTTCATCGTCACCGAGGACGGCAGCGAGTGCATCTCCGACGGCGCGCCGCGCCTCCCCAAGGAGATCGAGGAGCGGATGAAGCGGTAGCCGAGCTCGTCAAGACCATCCTCCGCAACTGGACATCGGAGCGGAATCCGAGATGGCACCAATGGAATCCTGGATTGACGCTGTCCCCAGCTCGACGTAACATGAACTTCGCACATCGGGTTTCGAGCGTAACCCTAGTGGATGAATGAAGATGCTGACCCGACTTTACATCGATAACTATAGGAGTCTGACGAACTTTGACCTGAAGCTCGAGCGGCAACAACTATTCCTGGGCCGGAATGGCGCGGGCAAGTCGAGTGTCTTCGAGGCTCTCGACTCCACTGTCAGGCTCCTTCGTGGTGAAGCGTCCGTCTCTCAGGCCTTCCGCACATTGGGTCTGACGCGATGGGAGACCAGGTCGACCCAGACGATTGAGATTGACCTTCGCGGGCAACGGACCAGCTACCGCTACCATCTTGAGGTCGAACACGACCGGGACCGCCTTCAATCCCGCATCGAGCGCGAGTGGCTGCGGGAGGACAACCGATCCCTGTTCTCGTCGGAGCGGGGGGAGGCGCAACTCTATCGTGATGATGGGTCGCTTGGGCCCAAGGTCCTCGTAGACTGGTCAAGGTCGAGCCTCCCGTCGATCCAACCTCGCCCAGAGAACCGCAAGTTGACGGCGGTTCGCGCGTACCTTGCGCGCACAGTCCTCTTGACGCCCAATCCCAGCACGATGGGGTCGTTTAGTCGGCGCGAAGAGAGTCGGCCCGCATGCGACCTCTCGAATTTTGTCTCCTGGTATCGGCATCTCGTCCTCGCGCAGCCGACGGAGATGGCCGCATTCTCGCGCGATGTTTGTGAGTGGATGCCGGGCCTCCGGGCGCTACGGTTCATGACGGCGGGGGAGTCAAGCGGACTCGTTACCGACTGGCGATTGAACGGTGGAGCCGACGGCACAAGAGATCCTGCCGACGACCTCGTCCTTACCTTTGATGAATTGTCGGACGGACAGAGGGTCCTTATCGCTCTCGGAGCAGCCATCTACGCGCTCGGTGCCGAGCCCTCGACGTTGCTCCTGGACGAGCCAGATAACTACCTCGCCCTGCCGGAGATTCAGCCGCTCCTCCGACTACTCCGCGAGAAGTCGGATCTCCAGTCGCTCATTGCATCGCACCACCCCGAGGTCATTAACGACCTGGCCATCGAACACGGAGTTGTTTTCGATCGTCCCGCCGGTACCGCCACCCGTTGGCGGCCGTTCGAGGCGCCCGAGGGCACCCTCTTGACCCCGGCAGAGGTCATTTCCCGAGGGGAAGAGGATGCCGCCCCTGGTCCCTAATCACGTCGTTGTCCTCTGCGAGGACGCTGCGCACAAGCTCTTCACCGAACGATGGCTGAAGTCGCGGGGCGTCCCCAGTCGGAGGATCCGCACTCTGCCTTCCCCTGCCGGCAAGGGAGCCGGAGAGAAATTCGTGCGCGTCAACTACCCGATTGAGGTAGCGTACTACCGACAGAAGAGCTTCACGTCTCGCCAACTCGTAGTTGTGATCGACGGCGACACGCAGGCGGTTCAACATCGATTCGAACAACTCTCACAGGGCCTAAACGATGCGGGATTGGAGGACCGGAAGCTCGGAGAGCGCATTTGCATTCTGGTCCCCAAGCGGAACATCGAGACGTGGGTGAGGGCGCTGATTGGAGACGACGTAGACGAAGCGAGCGACTACGGCAAGCAGGATGAGGGCGTGATCCGCCAGGCCGCAGATGCCTACCAGCCTTGGCTTGAAGGCCAGGGTGAGACAGTCCCGTCGATGGCGAGCTCGCGTGGAGAGGTCAAGAGACTTGATGGGGAGTGATCGGAAGTGTCGGGCCGGAGGCTAGCGCTGCCAGCAGTGCCGCGTGCCTCAAGGGTATCGATGCGCGATCCGGCCGTGCGCTCCCGTCAAGGGGGCCTGATGCGCTTCTGGGGCGCAGTAGCGCTCTTTCTCATACCGATGCTCGCTGGGTGCCGGTGCACCCCGCCCACCCCGGCGCCCTTCGACGAGTCGACCCGCGAGGTGTCCGCGGCTGTCTCGCAGTTCCGAGAGGCAATGCTCGGGACGGACGTCGCGCTGGCGTACAGGATGCTCTCAACGGGCGCGAAGAACCGCTACAACCTCTGGGAATACGCCATTCTGATGGACTCAGACAGCGTCGTGGGACGCCTGCTCCGACGCGTCCTGGCGCAGTGGGACGTGGTCGCGGTCTCCTGCGCCACGGATCGAAAGACCGCCTGGGTCATCCTGCGACACCCAAGGTACCATCAGTACAGCAGGGTCCTCGACCTGGTCTTGGAGCACGACGACAAGATCGAGAGGGACCTGTGGAGGATCGACTTCAGGCTCTCGAGGCTGATGCTCCTATCCTCCGTGCGTGAGGATCGGCTACGGCGGAGATAGCGTCCCAGCCGCCTTGTCCATGTCCTTTTGGCCTCCTTCGAGCGCCGTGTGATCAGCGCTTGCGCTCGAAGCCGAGCGAGGAGGGCGCGTCGGGCGTCACGCCGAAGCGGAAGACCTGGCCGTCCACGAAGGGGGCCACGAGCTCGAAGTTCTCGTACGAAATCCCGCCCGGGATCGGGGCCTTCGACGCCCAGAACGTCGTGCGCCCGTTCACGCGCGCAAGCAGGCCTTCCACCGGGGTCGTCGCCCAGTACTGCGTGGCTGCCTTCCCCTCGTACCGCCACCACGGAGGGACAGAAGCGTCGTAGGTCGCCGACGCAGGGTCCTCCTCGTCAGTCGTCGCCGCGACGATGACCTCTCCCTCCCGCGCGAGCAGCCGATCGAGCGGCCACTCCCGCGCGTCCACGAAGCCCCACCGGTTCGGGCGCGGCTCCCTCCACAGCCCCGCCGCTTCCACCGTCTCGTCCGCCAGCCAGAGCCTCCGGAGGCGCGCGTAGTTCCCCATCGTCGCCGTCAGGACGCACGCCTTCATCCGCGCGCTCCCCTCCGCGGCAAACGTGGAGAGCTCCACCTCGTGCGGGCGGTTCGAGCGGAACCTCACCCGCACCAGCGGCCTCGCCCCGTTGTCGAACGGCTCCACGCTCACCCAGAACGTCAGCGTCTCCGCGTCTCCCTCCCTCGCGGTCACGCCCCGAGCGGGCTTCCAGGGCTCGATCGCGGCGTCCGTTGTTGGCCGCTCGTCCGTCGTCCACATCGCCTTGCCATCGACGCCGTCGAGTGCGCTTCGTTCCAGTTCGGACAGCCCGCGCGATCGGCCGACGATCGGCTCCACGGCGATGTAGTTGATCATGCGGAGACGCGGCTGGCCGAGGTAGGGCGTATAGATGCGCAGCAGTCCACGGGGCCCACCGGTCGGCCAGAGGCCGACGGCGATCCCCCCCTTCACGCCCCAAACGGGCTCGCTCGCATCGCTCGCGGCGGGGCGGATCCACGTGCCGTCCTCGACCGGCCGGGCGAGCCGGGAATCCTCCTGCGCGCAAAGCGGCGCGAGGAGGAGGAGGCCGATCCAGCAACGGGACTGCACCATTCGGATTGCCATGCTTTCTGACGCGGGAAGGGACTCTAGCGGCACTCCGCTGTTCCCGACGTGCTCTTGGGAGCTACGAGCCACCCGCGTCGCGGACGCAGCGGACGTGGTTGAAGATGCGGATGACGTCCCCCTGCGGGCCGCGGCCGATGGGGAACTCGGCGGGGTCGCCGCTCTTGGGGTCGCTCCGCTGCGCGCCCGCGCCGTGGACGTCGAGCAGGCGAGGCTGGGCGGCGCCCGGCGGAATCCGCATCCAGCCCAGCGCCCGCCCGAAGGCCACGTACACCGCCGCCGGGCCCCGCCGATCCGGCGGACCGTCCAGGTGGGTCGTCGAGGACCAGAAGAAGGGCGCCTGGCCGTCGTCCAGTTCCGTCATCTCGAACACCGGGTCGATCGCCGGGACGCGGCCGTAGTCCACGATGCTCTGAAGCTCCTTCGCGTTCGGCAGCCGCCAGTCGTCGTGCCCCGCCGTGTCCAGCGCCTCCGCGTGCGCCAGCGCGTGCTCCCAGTCGAGCCCCTTCCCGCTGTCCGCCTTCGTCCACATCAGGCCGGTGGCGCCGTCCGTGACCGTGCCGTCGTCGTTGCCGTGGAGGTCGTTGCGACCGTAGGCCGGATTGCCGCGGACGTAGCGCGCGTAGAGCACGTTCGCCGCCGCCTTCCCTCCACCGGGCCGACGGCGCGCCTTCGGATACCCCTTGATCCGTCCGTCCGCGAAGTTGACCCCGAACACCGTCGGGTCTCCGCCCATCGTGGTCTCGACGTACTCCGTGGCCGACCAGTCCTGGCAGTCGATCTCGCGCTCGCCCTGCCGCTCGTCGCCGTACTCGAAGCCGAAGACCTCCGCGTCGAGATAAGGCACGGAGCCCGCGCCGCCCTTCTGGGGGTCGTGGTACCCTCGAAAGTCGATCAGCGAGTAGAGCTCCTTGATCGTCGGCATCCTCCAGTCGTCGTGACCGCCGACCCGGCACTCCGCGGCGCCGGCCACTGCGTCGTCCCAGGTCACCTTGGAGCCGCGCGCCTGGACCCAGACGAGCCCCGTGTTCAGGTCCACGACGGTGCCGTCCCCATCGTCCTTGTAGCTCGGCTTCGGCCCCGGATGCTGGGCGTCCTGCCCGTAGAATGGATCGCCCGGCGCGGGCGGGGAGATGGAGCCGCGGTCGTTGTAACACTTCGTCTGCCCTGTCCCGACGATCACGTACGACCGCCGGTCCTCCTGCGCCTGCGCGCTGGAGGCCAAGACGGCCAGCACCACCGCCGCAAAGCGGACCCACGCGTGCATGGACTGCCTCCCTTCGAGCCTCACCGAGGCCGCAGGATCCTATCCGCAGAGAGCCTGGCCCCGCAAGTCGGACCGGCTCTTGATCCTCGACGCGGCACCGCCCGAGCCGCTTCGGAGTCGCAACCGGACCCGAGAGCGCCGTCTCGCGCGAGTTGTCCTCGGACTGTGTGCGATATCCGTCGGGCGCACTCATGCAGTCATGATGCGAGGAGATCTGGCCGATGAAGAGGCACGCGGCCCATCGGCCCCACGGACTCCGTATTCGCGGCCCCGGAATTCTTGCTTGACACGCGGTGAGCCGCTCGGCTATACACGGCCCCTTCGGGAAACCCTGAGGACCTGATGTCGAACCTGCTCGTTGGAACTCGAATGTGGATGCGAATGGGCATGCCCGGGCCGGGCAGTGCCGCGTTCGCGTTCGGGACCTAACGAGCCGACCTCTCCTGAAGCGTGACGCGACACCGCCCGGCGAACCCGGCGGTGTCGTTTCGTTTCCGGCGTCACGCATCTTCAGGAGAGAACCATGTCCACCCGCCTCGACCAGTCCCCCGTCGTCGTCCTCAAGTTCGGCAGCTCCGTCCTCGACCCGCGAGACGGCCTCGCCGACTGCGTCCAGGAGGTCTACCGCGAGGTCCGCGCCGGCCGTCGCGTCGTCGCCGTCGTCTCCGCGTTCCCCGGTGTCACCGACCGCCTGCTGCAGTCCGCCGGGCAGGCCTTCGAGAGGCCAGACTCCGCGCTCCTCGCCCGCTACGTCTCCACTGGGGAGACCGCCTCCGCCGCATTCCTCGGCATCGCCCTGGAGAAGGCCGGCATCCCCGCCCGCGTCGTCGGGCCCGAGGAGGTCGGCCTCGCCGCGCATGGGCCCTACCTCGACGCCGAGCCCGCCGCCCTCGACGTCCGCGCCGTCGAGGGGCTCCTCGAGGAGGCCTCCGTCCTCGTCCTGCCCGGGTTCTTCGGCGTCGACGCCCGCGGCGGCGTCGCGCTGTTCGGCCGCGGCGGCTCGGACCTGACCGCGCTCTTCGTCGCCGAGCGCCTCCGCGCCGAGTGCCGCCTCCTCAAGGACGTCGCCGCCCTCCACCCCCACGACCCCAGCGTCGAGGGGCCCTCGCCCGTCGTCTACCGGACCGCCTCCTGGGACGACGCCCTCCGCGTCGGAGGGAAGCTGGTCCAGCCCAAGGCCCTCCGCTTCGCCCGTGAGCACGGCGTCGAGTTCTCCGTCGCCGCGCCGCTCGGCGAGTTCCGCACGGAGATCGGAGGAGAGCACTCGGTCCTCGTCCCTCACCCGAAGGCCCCGGAGCCGGTCCGCGTCATCCTCCTCGGCCTCGGCACGGTGGGGCAGGGCGTCTACCGCCGTATCGCGGCGCGCCCCGACCGCTACCGCGTCGTCGGCGTCGCCGTGAGGGACCTCGCGAAGCCCCGCGACGTACGCGTGCCGGATGGCCTCCTCGTCGACGACGCCTGGGCGCTTCTGGACAGGCCCGCAGACGTCGTCGTGGAGCTCATCGGCGGCCGCGAGACCGCCCACGCGCTCATCCGCGCGGCGCTCGATCGGGGCTGCCACGTCGTCACCGCGAACAAGGATGTCCTCTCGCACCACGGCGCCGAGCTCGACGCCCTGGCGAAGGCGAACGGCGTCCGGCTGGAGTTCTCCGCGAGCGTCGGAGGCGCCGTCCCCGTCCTCGAGGCCGCCCTCGGCCCCTGGAGGCGGATCGAGGGAGTCGTCAACGGGACCTGCAACTTCGTCCTCGACCGCGTCGCCGAGGGGGCCTCGTTCGAGGCGGCCGTCGCGCGGGCGAAGGAGCTGGGGTTCGCGGAGGAGGACCCGCGGCTTGACCTCTCGGGAGGCGACTCGGCGCACAAGCTCGCCGTCCTCGCGCGGAGCGCCTTCGGGGCCGACCTCGTCCCCGAGGAGATCCCGTGCGTCGGGATCGAGGGGCTCGCGTCGCCTCCCGCGGGGCACGCCTGGAAGCTCGTCGCCTCGTGTACGCGGACCCCTGACGGCGTCTGCGCGGACGTGCGTCCCGTGGCGCTCCCCGCGGAGCACCCGCTTGCGGGGGCCAGGGACGAGGAGAACCGCGTGCTCTTCCTCGCGGACGGCGGGGACCCGCTCCTCCTGCGCGGAAAGGGCGCGGGGAGGTGGCCGACGACGGTCTCGGTCGTCGCTGACCTGGAGGACGTGGTCGCGTGCGCGGCCCGCCGGTCGTCCCTGGCGTCCCCCGTCGCCGTGGAGGTGTAGCATGCGGTTCGAGACAGAGCTCGTGCAGTTCGACGCGGCGCCGGGAGACCCGTACGGGCCGACCGTGACCCCGCTCTACCAGACGGCCACGTTCAAGCGGGAGTCGTTCGACGAGGAGCCCCAGTACGACTACTCGCGCTCGGGAAACCCGACGCGGCGCGTGCTGGAGGACCACCTCGCGCGGCTCGAAGGCGGCGCTCGTTCGGCGGTCTTCGCCAGCGGGATGGCGGCCCTCTCGGCGGTGACGTCGCTCGTGAGGACGGGGGAGTCGATCCTCGCGGGGGTCGACCTCTACGGCGGCACCTACAGGCTCTTCACGCGCGTGCTGGACGGCCTCGGCATCCAGGCGAAGTACGTCGATACGACGAACCTGGACGCGGTCCGCGACGCGTTGGATCGTGAGAGGCCGCGGCTCGTCCTGATCGAGACGCCGACGAACCCGCTCCTACGCGTGACGCGGATCCGCGAGGTGGCGGCGCTCGCCCACGCGCGCGGAGCCCTCCTCGCCGTGGACAACTCGCTCCCGTCGCCGTACCTGCAGAGGCCGCTAGAGCACGGGGCGGACCTCGTGGTGCACTCGGCGACGAAGTACCTCTGCGGCCACAGCGACGTCACGGCGGGTGCGGTGGTGTGGAGCGACGAGGAACTCGGGAAGCGCATCCTCTTCTACCAGAATGCGGTCGGGACGGCCCTCGCGCCGTTCGAGGCGTGGCTCCTGCTGCGCGGCGTGAAGACGCTGGCGCTCAGGATCGACCGGCAGCAGGAGAGCGCGGGGAAGGTCGCCTCGTTCCTCGCGGTGCACCCCCGCGTCACGCGCGTGCACTACCTGGGGCTGCCGACGCACCCGGACCGCGAGGCGCACTTCGCTCAGGCGCGCGGGGCGGGCGGAGTGCTGTCGTTCGAGACGGGCTCCGTGGAGCTCTCGACGCGGCTCGTCGAGTCGGTGAGGCTCTTCGGCATCACGGTGAGCTTCGGCGGTGTGGCCTCGTCGATTGGACTGCCCGCGAGGATGTCTCACGCGAGCATCCCGGCGGAGGTGAGGCGGAGCCGCCGCCTCCCGGAGGACCTCGTGAGGGTGTCGATCGGCATCGAGCACGTGGACGACCTGATCGCGGACCTGGCCCAGGCCCTGGACGCCGCGTCGGTCTCGGGCTCCCAGCAGCAGGAGGTGACGACATGTCTGAAAGTCGTTTGCTAGCCAAGGAGCCTGCCCCGAGCGAGCGCGAAGCGCGAGTCGATGGGTCCGCAGCCCGCCTGGTGGAGCCCGTCGAGGTCGTCCACCTGGACGCACAGCTCCGAAGGGGCGTCTCAAGACAGCCAGGGGCGCAGCCCCTGGACCTCGAGGACCCTGTGGAGGGGAGCCCTGAAGGGGCGACCCAGCCGTCGGGGGCCTCGACGCGCTCCGTCCACGGCGGCGAGCGGGACCACCAGGAGAGCCTCGGGATCACGGTCCCGATCCATCAGACGTCGACGTTCTGGTTCCGCGACTCCGCGGAGGCGATCGCGTGCCAGGAGGGGAAGGTCCCCCGCGACGAGTACGGCCGCTACGGCAACCCCACATGGCGCGCGGTGGAACGCAAGCTCGCGGAGCTCGACGGCGGCGACGAGGCGGTCCTCTTCGCCTCCGGGATGAGCGCCGCGGCGACGACGCTCCTCGCACTCCTTCCCAAGGGAGGCCACCTGATCCTCACGCGGGACTGCTACCGTCGCACCCGTCAGTTCTGCGCCGACTTCCTCTCGAAGCTCGGCGTGGAGGTCACCGTCATCGACCCGTCGGACCTGGGGCAGCTCGAGGCGGCCCTTCGCGATGACACCTCGGTCTTCTTCTCGGAGTCTCCGACGAACCCGTTCCTGCGGGTGCTCGACGTGCGCGAGGCCGCGCGACTGGCCCACGCCCGCGGAGCGAAGGTCGTGATCGACGCGACCTTCGCGACGCCGATCAACTACCGTCCGCTGGAGGACGGGGCGGACCTCGTAATCCACAGCGCGACGAAGTACCTCGCGGGGCACAACGACCTCCTCGCGGGCGTGGTCGTGGGCTCTTCGGAGCTGATCCCGACGATTCGGAAGGCGGCGGGGATCCTGGGAGGCGTGCTCTCCCCGCACGACGCCTGGCTGCTCCTGCGCGGCCTGAAGACGCTGGGGCTTCGCGTGGCGCGGCACAACGAGAACGGCCTCGCCGTGGCGAGGTGGCTGGAGGCGCATCCCAAGGTCTGTCGCGTCTTCTACCCCGGGCTCGCCTCGCACCCCGACCACGAGGTGGCCTCGCGCCTGATGAAGGGCTTCGGCGGCGTGGTGACCTTCGAGGTGGAGGGCTCGCTCGAGGACACGATCCGCTTCGTGGACGCCTGTCGCATCCCGTACATCGCGCCGAGCCTTGGGGGCGTAGAGACGCTGATCGAGATGCCCGTCGTGATGAGCTACTGGGATACGCCGCCCGAGGTGCGCCAGGGATACGGGATCACGGACTCGCTGGTGCGCCTCTCCTGCGGCATCGAGGACGCGGAGGACCTCATCGCCGACCTCGCCCAGGCGCTCGATGCAGTGTAGGGCCTGCGCCCGTCATTGATCGGGCTCTCGAGGAGGTGTAGATACCTACAACATGATTCGGTGGACCGAGCAGCGGGATCGGTATCGCCTCGATGTCTCGTTCGGCTGGCGGCATCAGCTCGGCAAGACCGGTGGCCTCTGGCTCCTGATCGCGAGCGGTGTGGTCGCGTACCATTACATTCAGGGCAAGGGATCCAACGCGCCCCTGTATTCCGCTCTCGGGATCTGGACCTTCGTCTTCCTGGTCATGATCGGCGTGGACCTCGTCCGGAGGGGGGACGCGTGGGCAAACGCCTCCGCGTGGGTCGATATCCCCATCTCGGGAGGTCGGGCGCGCTGGGGCGGACCTGGACATGACCTGGCCGTCGAGGAGGTCGCCGTCACCCAGTTCGAGGTCGTCCACGGGACGGGGGGATGTGGAGGCGTGGACGCGCTCCTGCCCGACGGTCGGCGCGTTCGCATCTTCGGCCCCTGGGAGGGCCTGCACTCCTTGCGCGCGGAGAAGATCGTGGAGGAGCTCAATGCATGCCTGCGCGCGAACGAGGGTGCGATTGCGACTCCGGACGTTGTGCCGGGAGGGGTCCAACTCGAGCCCGCCGAGGCGTCTACCGTCCGAGACGACCCGTGGCGGAACCTGGGAGGGCCGTACCGCGTCTCCTGCCGTCGGATGGACATGGCAGGCTGGTATGTGGTGACCCCCATGGTCGTGGTCCTCTTGGTCGAACACAAGTTCCGCCCCCGCGTGTTCGATTCGGAATGGGCGCACTTCCTGCCATGGACACTTGGCGCCTATGCGCTCCTCCTGGCCTGGTGGTTCTGGCGGGACGCCTTCTGGATCGAGGTGTCGCGTCGAGGGGGGCCGGTCCGATGGGGGCAGCGTGACGACGACTGGAGTCGTCTGCCCGTTGTCGTGGCGCGGTTCGCCGTGGGAAGGGACATCACGCCCTGGGACAAGCGATACCCGCGCTATTTCCCCGTGGCGATCCTGACAGACGGGTCACACGTCCGTCCGCTGCGCCACTACCGCACGTGGGTGAAGGGGCCCGTTCGACGCCGAGTCGAGGCGCTGAACGCGGCGCTGGCCGCGGGTCCGTCCGGGCCACCCTGATGGGGCCCGGCCCGGCCGCCCTGTCAGGCTCGGGTTGCCCCCAACTTGTGCGGGTCCATTCTCGAGCCTCTCGAACGGCTGCCCCTTCTCCACGCACCCCACCTTCCGGTGATGGGCCTACGGTATCACAGAGAAGCGGCCGACCCGCGGCGGGCGGTAGATGCGGCAGTCCCGCGCATCGAGCGTGAACATCTTTCGTATCCGCTCGCGCTCCGCGACGAAGCCGGAGCCTCCTGCGCGCGCGGTCGCCATGAAGCAGCCCAATCCGGGGGCCGGCGTCTACGGTGTTTGCCTGGGACCGACGCTTGCCCGTCGCAGCCGAGTGAAGAATCGCCGGCCCGTCCGCGCAGACAGGTCGGGCGGTCCGCCGCGCACACACCCGAGGAGGTGTGCCACCCGATCGAACGGCCTGGGGGCTTCGCCAACGTGTCTCTCCTCCGCAAAGCGGAGGAGCGCTTTTCGCAGGACCTCCGACTCCGTGCAGCCACTCTGCCGGGCGATTCGGCGCAGGAGGGCCCCCAGAAACGGGTCTAGACGAATGCTCGTCGCCATCGGCGCGTCTCCAGCCGTCTTGCAGTATCGTACGGCGGTGACGGGGACTCCTCAATCACCACGTGCGACGGGATCGCCGACGCTGCGCGCGCGATCGGGGCCGTGTGAAGCGCTTCTCTGGCGAGTCCGACTCCCATCGCCGTCCCCGAAGCAGGTAGTGGTCGAGGGGCCGTGGCCCTGCTACGTCCGGAAGAGGTAGCGGAGTGCGGCGAGGACCAGCCTCCACTCCTCGCGGCTGCAGGCGCCGAGGGTTCTGCGAACGTCGGCCTTGGGCAGGGTGGCGAGCTTGTCGATTCTCGCGCAGGACGGGAAGAGGAGTCCGCTGCCCTTGCCGCGCGCGAGGGGGATGTCGTATTCCCCGCGGGGCGTGTGGCTCGTCACCTGGGCGACTACGACATCCTCGGGGTCCACGTCTGCTAGGAGTAGCACTGGACGTCTCTTGGTGGTCTTCCTTGCGGTGAACGGGAAGTCGATCAGGAGGACGCTGCCCGGATCATAGCGCGTCATAGGCGGCGTCCCGGCGCGCGTAGCCCTTCAGGAACCTGTTCCGGGCCGCCTTGAGCCAGGCCTGCCTCTCCTCTTCGTCGCCGATCTTGTCGAGGAACACGACGAGAACTGGGCTCTCGGAGTCCACAGGCGCAGGCTCGAGGAGCTTGACTCGACCCTTGCAGTAAACACCTCGGATCGTGGGCTGCGCCATGTCCATCTCCAGACTCAGGTCGACGACCCCATGCTATCCCGGTCAGACGTGTGCGTCAACGCGAGGATCGTTGGACCCCTGGCAGACCTGTCTGATCGGCGGGTTTCGTCGATTTCCGCAAGCGGTCCTTGTCGGCTGATACGGGCCAGGAACTGGTCGTTCGCCTGTCAGCCGGCTGGCAATGCGCGAGGCGCCGCCTCAAATCTCCGGGCATCAGGCGTGCGAGGCGCACCCACCCTGGTTTCGATGAATTGCCGCAGCGGCGTCTACGCCTTCTCCTCGAGCTCCTTCGCGCGATCGAGGCATCGAAGGGCGCTCTCGTCGTCGTCGAGAAGCGTCTTCCAGTCCTCGGCGCACCTCAGCCACTCGAACGAGAACTTGGCGATAGCCTCGGCCTGCTGAAGGCATCGGCGGGCGTTCGCTTCGTCGCCGAGGACCTTCTTCCAGCCCTCGGCGCACCGCCGCCAGTCCGACGAGTCCTTAGCGCTGGCCTCCGCCTGCTGAAGGCATCTGCGCGTGTTCACCTCGTCGCCGATGACCTCTTTCCAGCCCTCGGCGCTCGACTGCCAGCCGAGCGAGCCCTTGGCGATGGCCTCGGCCTGCTGAAGGCATCTGCGCGCGTTCGCCTCGTCCGCGAATACCTCCTTCCACCCCTGGGCGCACCAACGCCAGTCCAGCGGTGTCCTCGCAATGGCCTCGGCCTGCTGCAGACACCGCCTCGCATTTGCGTCATCGGCGACGACCTGCTTCCAATAGTCGGCGCACCAACGCCAGTCCAGTGGTTCCTTCGCAATGGCCTCGGCCTGCTGCAGACACCGCCTCGCATTCGATTCGTCAGCGAGGTCTTCCTTCCAACCTTTGGCGCACCAACGCCAGTCCAGCGGTGTCTTCGCAATGGCCTCGGCCTGCTGTAGGCACTTGCGCGCATTTGCGTCGTCGGAGAGGACACGGTTCCAACCCTGGGCGCACCATCGCCAGTCCAGTGGTGTCTTCGCAATGGCCTCGGCCTGCTGCAGACACCGCCTCGCATTCGCCTCGTCAGCGAAGACCTTCTTCCACCCCAGGGCGCACCGATGCCAGCTCAGGGGTTCCTCCGCGATGGCGTCTGCCCGCTGCAGGCATCTGCGCGCATTCGTGTCGTCGGCGAACACCTCCTTCCACCCCTGGGCGCACTGATGCCAGGCCAGGGGTTCCTCCGCGATGGCCTCTGCCTGCCGCAGGCATCTGCGCGCATTCGCGTCATCAGCGAAGACCACCTTCCACCCCTGGGCGCACCGATGCCACTCCAAGGGTGTCTTCGCGCTGTCCTCGGCCCGTTGCAGACATCTGCGCGCGTTCGCGTCGTCGCCAAAGACCTCCATCCATGTCACGGCGCAACGCCAAGCATACCAACCGCCGAAGGGCCGGCTCTCTGCCTGCAACAAGCTGCTCCTTGCCTCGCCCCGGCAGCCGAGAACTGTCGCAAGAAGGACACACAGGTCGAGATGGTCGTCCGCCCACGAATCGGTGGGGGCCTGCCTGATTGTCATCAGCGCGGCCTCGGTTGCCCCCTCCACCAGGAGTTGCCACATCGCCCTCAGGAATGGGCGCTTCCTAGCCTCTTCCTTCGTGCGCGGAATCTGAAGCCACTGTGCTAGTATTTCCAGGTGTCCGCTGACGAGTAGCCCCTGCGCCGACACCTGCGCGAGGCGAACGCCACTTCGAAGTGACTGGCCGTCTACACATCCATCTCGGGCGAGGATGCGCACGTCCGGGACAGGGATGACGTCACCCTCGAGAAGCACCTCCGTCGGGGAGACTCGCGCAAGCAGCCACTCCAGATATTCCGGGTGCAAGCGGTGCCAGATGATGCGCCGTGGGGGCGGTGGGGCGGCACCTGGAGGGGCCTGTCGAGGCCCCAGGGCGTCCAGCGCGCACAGCGCCTCCGCGGCCGTCTGGAATCGGTCGCCGATTTCGCACAGCGAGCGTTGCAGCAGGCGATCGAGCGCGGGAGTCGCCCCCGCCACCCCCGCCTCCGTCGGCCACTTGGGGACGAAGCCGCTCGGACGCCTCCCCAGCAGCATCTCGTAGAGCGTCACCCCCCACGCGAACAGGTCGTTCCGCGGGTCGCTCGGGCCCCCCGCCCTCTGCTCGGGCGACATGTACTCGATCGTGCCCACGATGACCTTGCCCGAGGAGTCGGCCGGCGCGTTCGAGAGGACCAGCGACGCCGCGTGGCCGGCGAGGACCTTGCCCAGGCCGAAGTCGCACACCTTCACCTGGCCGCGGTCGTTGAAGAGGATGTTCTCCGGCTTCAGGTCCCTGTGAACGATCCCCTTCGCGTGGGCGAACACCAGCACGTCCATGACCGTGCGCGCGATGTCGAGGGCCTCCGCCAGCGGGATCGGCCCCCGCGCGATCCGGTCACGGAGCGAGCCGCCCGTGACGTGCTCCATCACGATGAACGGCCGCTCGGCCTGGAACTCCGCGTCCACGACCAGGACGACGTTCGGGTGCTCCAGGCTGCAGAGGAGGTCACCTTCCCTGCGCAGATACGCGGCGCAGGCGGGGTCCAGGATGAACTTGGCCGCGAACCTCTTGGGCAGCTCCGCGTGCCGCACGAGCCAGACCTCGCCGAAGCCCCCCTCGGCGATCTTCTTCTCGAGGCGGTACTTGCCGCAGAGCGCGTCTTCCTCGATCACGGCTTCTGCCCGACGATGTGACCCAACCCCCGACGACGAGGGGATCCTACCCTACCGCACTCGGGAGCGGCAACGTCGCTGACGGAATCACGGTGTGCTGACGCAGGTCCGCACCATCGGGAGGACGACGAACGGAGGAAAGGGCCCGGTCGAGGGGCCACTTCGGATCAGGGAAGAGCGCTGGAAGCGCGTTGCCGCACCGCTCGATTTCGTCTCAGCCGCCCCGCACGGGCCATCAATCGATCCACCTCACCCGGCGCTCTTCGAGCGACGGCTGCGCGACCTCCGCGTTGTGCACCGCCTTGTGCCAGCGCTCCAGGTGGAGCGCCGCGTGGTCGGGGTGCCGCACCCAGCCCACCGCGTAGACCTCGGGCAGGCGAAGCTCCCTTCCGCCGCGCCGCTCGCGCCGATCGACGCGCACGACAGAGTCCGCCACGTGCGGAGTCCCGCCGCGACCGATGGCAGCCTCCCGCTCCAGCGCCCGCGGGTGGGTCGCGGCGTACGCGCGGATTTGCTCCTCATCCTCAAACGATGCGGGGAGGAAGAACCACTCCCCCTGTCGGCGGACCACTCCAGGGGCCTTCTCCTCCGCGTCGACGACCTCCTCGGGCTTGAGGGCGGCGTGCGCCTCGGGGACCGTTTCGCCCTGGCGGACCTGCGCGATGAAGAGGCGCGACTCGTCCGCGCCACAGAGGAACCGCCGCTCCTCCTCCGGCGTCCAGCGCTCGACAGTCCACTGGTGGAGCGCCTCCCTTACGATTCGCCCCCCGACCCGTGCGGCCTGGGCCTCCGCCCACCCGCGCTCCCGTCCCGGGAACCGCGTGAGGGTCTCCAGGAACCGACGGCGGGCCTCCTGGACCCGCAGGACCACCTGTCGCAGCCGAGGGTCTCCGTCGAGCACCTCGACGACGTTCCCCCGAGCGCCCGGCCAGATGCGGAAGTACTCCCCGCTCCGCCCGTCGTGGATGTCCATCTGGAAGATCTGGGAGTTCCGTTGGAACGGCGCCTCGACGAGCTTCAGGCCCAGTCCCGCGCCACGGAAGCCCTCGACGACCCGCTGCCACATCGACGCCTCCTCTCCTGCCCCGGTGTAGGACGCCCATACAACGCGGCGGGCGGGGAAAAGTTCGCGATCGATGGATTCTCCTAAACGCCCCGGACGCATGGCTGTACCCGGAGGAGGCGAAGGCGATTCGCCTCTTCTGGAGGTGCTGCATGGCTATGCGAACCCGGACCCTCGGGACCGTTCTGGCGATCGTCCTCGCAGTCCACGCCACCCCGCGGGCGGAGGCGCAGGCCGCCCGGCCGACGGACGAGCTCGTCGTCGGCGCGGGGACGTACCGCGCGGACGGCGGGATGTTCGCCACGTTCGGAAACCAGGGGCAGCAGTTCGCCTTCCAGCGCTGGGTGCGCCTCCCGTTCGCCGCCTACAACGCCGCGAACGGAGAGACCCGGCCCGCTTGCGGCGACTTCGACGGCGACGGGCGCGACGAACTCGCGCTCGGCATCGGGACCTACCCCGCCTCGGGCGGATGGGCCCAGGTCCGCGAGGACGCGGCGAGTTCGTTCTCGCGCACGCGCTGGCTGCGCCTCCCGTGGAGCCCCTACAACGCCGCCAACGGCGCCTCGCGCCCCGCGGCGGGGAACCTCCAGCCGTAGCTGCCGGCGGACGCCTCGAAGCGTGAACCAATCTCCGCGTGGATGGTATCCTGTGCCGCGGAGGTGAACGCATGGACGAGGCCGAGATCATCCCGACGGGCGAGGCGACGGGCCTCCTGCCGGCCCACGGGAGCAAGGGGAAGCCGATCACGGTCATCGCGACGGAGGCGATCCGCCGCGAATTCGACGCGACCTGCCTGAGGCAGGCCCGCAACGCGCGCAGCGCCCCGGGCGTCACCGACCTCATCCTCAACCCCGACGGCCACGCCGGCTACGGGGCGCCCGTCGGGTGCGTCCTCGTCTCGCCGACCCACATCTACCCGGGCCCCGTCGGCGTCGACATCAAGTGCAGCATGAGCCTCCTGCAGCTCGACCTCCCCGCCGACGCCGTCCGCGAAAGGCCCCTGCGGCGCGCCCTGATCGACGCCATCGGGCAGCGCACGCCGACCGGCATGGGGCTCGGGCAGGCCTCCGTTCCGAAGTCCCGCCACGTCGACGGGGCGCTCGCACGCCGGGTCGCGATCGAGGGAGCCTCGGAGCCCGTCTGCCGCGCCCTCGGCATCCCGCCCGAGTGGGCCGAGGCCTGCGAGGACGCCTCCCACGCGGGCCACGACGGCACGCCCGCCGCGCTCGAGCGCCGCCTGGAGGAGCTCCTCGCGGGCGAGCGGTTCCGCCGCTTCGAGGAGAAGTCCCGCCAGCTCGGCTCGTACGGCGGCGGGAACCACTTCGGAGAGTGCGAGGTCGTGGGCGTCGTGGACGACGATCGCGCCAGGAAGGCCGCGGACGCCTTCGGGCTGAAGGACGGCCACGTGGCGTTCCTCTCGCACTGCGGCTCGCGCGGCTTCGGGAACGTCCTCGCGACTCAGCAGTTCCGGACCCTCCAGGGCTTCTTCGAGAAGTGGAGCATCCCGCTGCCGGGAGCCGACCGCGAGCTCGTCTACGCCCCGCTCGGCACGCCCGAGGCGGACCGGTACATCGACGACATGCACCTGGGGGCGAACTTCGCGACCGTGAACCACCTCCTGATCAACGCCCTGGTGCTGGAGGCCTTCCAGGAGGTCCTCCCGGGGACGACCGGGCGGCTCGTCTACTTCATCAGCCACAACATCGCCCGGCAGGAGATCGTCGAGGGCCGGCCCTCCTGGGTGCACCGGAAGGGGGCGACGCGAGCCTTCCCGGCGGGTCACCACGCGCTGAAGGGGACGCGATTCGAGGCGACAGGGCACCCGATCCTGCTTCCGGGGAACCCCACGGCCGGCAGCGTGGTCATGGTCGCGGAGCCCGGCGCGGAGAAGAGCTGCTTCAGCGTCAACCACGGCGCGGGGCGGCGCATGGGGCGCAAGGAGGCCGCTCGCCAGCTCGATCAGGCGGCCGTCGACAAGGAGTTCGACGACCACGACATCCTCTCGAACTGCCGCCTGTACCCGAAGGACGAGGCGCCCCGGGCGTACAAGGAGTTCTCGGAGGTGCTCCGCTCCGTCGAGGCCGCCGGCCTCGCTCGCACGGTCGCGACGCTCAAGGCCCGCTTCGTCATCAAGGACAACGCGGGGGCGGACGACTAGCGGCGGTCACTTCTTCCCGTGGAAGTTGTCCATCGCGCTGTGCATCCCCAGCAGGTCTCCCATCAGGTCGACGAGGGCCGGGATGCAAAGCCCCTTGAGCAGCGGGACCATCTTGATCATGAAGGGGGCGCGGACGTAGAGGCGGTTCTTGACGATCGCCTTGTACACCCTGTCGGCGACCCCTTCCGTCGTGAGCCAGGGCGTGAGGAGCGGCGGCTTCACGCCCTCGAACATCCCCGAGGCGACGAAGCTCGGGCAGGCGATCGTCATCCCGATCCCCCGATGCCCCGCCTTGCGCAGCTCGAGTCGCAGGGACTCGGACAGACCGATCACAGCGTGCTTGCTCGCCGAGTAGGACGCCAGGCCCGGCACGCCCAGCATCCCCGAGGCGGAGGCCATCATCACGAGGTGTCCCTCCCCCTTCTTGATCATCCCGGGCAGGAAGGCCCTCGTGCACCACATCACGGCGTTCACGTTCACGTCGATCGTCTTGTAGAGCTTCTCCTCGGGACAATCGAGCAGGTTCCCCCCGAAGACCACGCCCGCGTTGTTGTCGAGGATGTCCACGTCGCCGACCTCGGCGCGGACCTTCTCCGCGGCGTCGGTCACCGCACGACGGTCGGTGATGTCGACGGCGTGCCCGCGCACGTCCCCCGCCGCGGACAGCTCCTTGACCGATGCCTCCAGGGCGGCGGGGACGAGGTCCCAGAGGACCACCCTGGAGCCTGCCTGGAGCAGCCGCAGGGCCACCGCCTTGCCGATCCCCCCGGCCCCCCCCGTGATGAGCGCGACCTTCCCCTTCGGATCCATGTTCTCCCTCCGACTGCGTGCTGGCGATGGGCGGTTTCGCGCCTACGGCTACACGCTCCGGCGGCTGGATGCAAACGGAATCGACCTCGCCCTGAAGCACCGGTCGCCCGCTTGACTCCCGCCGGTCCGGGGGAATACCATTCCTGAGCTCGCCGACGGCGAGGAGGGCACGGCGATGCGCTACTTCCTTCGAATACTCTTCGCGTGCGTCCTGGTCCTTGTTCTCGCCTCCTGTCGCGCCGAACGCGGACCGGGAGGCGGACACGGGTCGCGGTTCGACCCGGAGCGGGATCGGATCGAGTCGCTGCGAGAGGCCCACCGCGCGGCCTCCGACGACCTCGAACAGCTCCGAATCCAGGCGGAGCTCGTCCGTCTGCAGACCGAGCTGCTCCAGGGACTCGGTCAGACGCCCATCCCGGCCATCTTCGTCGAGGCGACCCCCGATGAGTCGCTCCCCCCGGCGGAGTTCATCGCGGCCTCAGTGGGGCGCCAGCTCAGGGTCCATGAGGCGATGGAGGAGATGTGGCTCGCGGGCCCGGTGCCCGATGCGTTCGAGGACGTCTCCCGAGCCGTGGAGGCGGGCCGTCGGGCGCACGAGGAGTTCCTCGCGACGTACGCGCGTCAGAACGGCTACGCCTACGACCCTACGGACGAGCAGCGCGCGTACGTCCGGTCGATCGTCGAGCTCCGCGAGCTGCAGATCCGGATGGAGCTCCACGACGAGCTCCGCGGGTTCCTCCAGACCTCGCTGGCCTGGTGGGCGGCGCGCTGCCCATCACCGCCGTAGTTTCGTCCGTCCTTCCGGCGGCCGGATCCGGGCCCTTCGACTCGGTCTCGAATCCTGGGCGTCCTGGTGGTAGCATTCCGCTTGTCGGGCCGGGCGATGCCAACAGGGGGTGCGTGATGAAGACCCGCACGAAGACCACCGCCTACTCGCAATGGAGGCAGGCTCAGGAGTGGCTCGGCGAGTGGCTCCTCGCCCACGCGCAGGGGAGGTGCGCCGTGCCCTCGGGCGGCGCAATCCGCCGGGCGCTGGGCCTGAAGGCGGCCGCGAAGGTCCGTGACGTGGAGGCAAAGCTCCGCGCGATCGCCGCTGAGGCGACCCCGGCCGGCGGCGACACGGCCGGATCGCTGGGGCGCCTGGAGCGCCTCCGCTGCCTCCTTGCCGTCGGGGAGGGGGGCGCCGAGGAGTCCGAGCACGCCTTCCTCTGCGCCTTCTGCGGCGAGTCCACGCCGATCGACGTCGATCCGGAGGACGGCGAGTCCCAGACGTTCACGGTGGACTGCAGCGTCTGCTGCCGCCCCAACGTCGTCCGCCTCCTGCTCGCCGCCGACGGCACGCCGCGCTCCATCGAGGCCGAGGCGTAGGACAGCGTCACGTCGATCGTGGCGCCTCCGTCTCCGCTGTGCCCGCGACCCGCCCCTGGTCGATAGGACTAAGGGGCGATCGCATCGCCGGGCCGGACGGGGAAGGGGAGGGCGTCATGAGTCTTCCTGAGCCTCTCAGGGAGTGGACTCTCGGGGAGTTGGCCGATCTGCTCGACGGGCAGGTCCTCGGCGAGCCCGGCACGGTGATCACCGGCGTCTCCGGCCTGGACGACGCACGCCCCGGGACGCTCGTGCGGATCGAGGAGCCCCGCTACCTGGCGCGCGCCCTGGAGTGCCCGGCCACCGCCTTCCTCGTGCCGAAGGGGATCGAGACCGTCGACCGGGCCGCGATCCGCGTCGGCCACCCCAAGGCCGCCTTCGCCCGCGTCATGGAGCTCCTCCACCCTGAGCCGCGGCCGGAGCCGGGGATCCACCCCACGGCGGTCCGGGGCCGCGCCTGCGCGCTCGGAGAGGGGTGCGCGCTCCTGCCGCACGTGGTCCTGGGGGACCGCGTCCGGATTGGGAAGCGCGTCGTCCTGCACCCCCACGTCACGATCGGCGACGACACCGTGATCGGCGACGACAGCGTCCTCTTCGCCGGCGTGCGCGTCTACGCGCGCGTGGAGATCGGCAAGCGCGTCCGCATCCACGGCAACGCCGTGATCGGCGCGGACGGCTTCGGCTACGTCTGGGACGGCCGCAAGCACCAGAAGGTCCCGCAGGTCGGCATGGTCGTCATCGAGGACGACGTCGAGATCGGCGCCATGACCGCGGTCGATCGCGCGACGACCGACGTGACCGTGATCGGCGCGGGCACCAAGATCGACAACCTCGTCCAGGTCGGCCACAACGTCCGCATCGGCCGCCACTGCGTGGTCGTCTCGCTCACCGGGATCGGCGGAGGCACCCGGATCGGCAACGGCGTCGCGATCAGCGGCCTCGTGGGGATCCGCGACCACGTACAGATCGGCGACGGAGCCCAGGTGACGATGATGAGCGGCGTCTGGAGGGACCTCCCTGCCGGCGGGACGTACTCGGGCCATCCCGCCCGTGGGCACCGCGAGGAGCTGCGCTCGGTGGCGATTCACGAGAGGCTCCCCGCACTGGAGGCGCGCATCCGGGAGCTCGAGAGGCGCCTGGCCGAGACCGAGAAGGCCCGGACGTAGCGACCTACTCCTCCCAGAACCGCTGGATCGCCTTCGCGAGGTCGTCGTCGAGGACCTCGGTGTTTCCGAGGACGCTCGCGGCATTCTCGCGGAGCGACCGGGAGGCCGACGGATCCTCGAAGATCCGTCGCACCGCCTGGAAGACCTTCGGGTCGCGTGCGAGGGCGTTTCCGCTGAGCTGGTTCAGGACGCCCACTCGCGCGTCCTCGTTCGTCTCGCGGGAGAGGAAGTCGGCCAGCAGGGCGGCATGCTCCGGCGTGTGCGCCCAACTGACGAGCGCGGAGGCGCCCTCCCAGCGCGTTTCGGTCTCCCGTGACGCCATCAGCCCCTGCAGCGCCCCGACGACCTCCTTGGCCTCGCTGGCCCGCGTCGCCCAGGGATACCCGAGGGCCTCCACGGCGGCCAGCCTCCCCTCGTCCGAGAAGGCCGTGTGCAGGACGTCCAGCAGGTAGCGCCTGGCGGGCTCGGATCCGATGTAGCCGATGGCGAGGAGGGCGGCCTTTCGGCGCGCGGGGTCGGGGTGGGATGTGTAGAGCCGTTCGAGCGTCGGGAAGGCGAGGTCCCCGAGCTCGCTGGCAAGGAACTCCGCGAGCGCCTCGAACTCCTCGGGGGTGGCGGCGGTCGCGAGCATCCCGAGCAGGTCGTTTCGAAGCGACGGGTCGGCCGAGAGCCGTGCCCGCAGCTCCTCCTCCACCGCCTCGGACTCCTCCTCGTCGTGGTCCTCCTTGATCCACGCGGCGATCTCCGCGGCCGTCTTCGGGACGGACACCGGCGGCGTCGGTGACTCCTCGACGGGCGTCTCCGCGGCGGGTGTCCCGGCGGCCGGTGAGGCGGGCACGGCAGGCGTGGTTGGCGCAGGCGACGGGGTGGTCGAGGGCGCGGACGGCAGGGGTGCGCCTTCGACGCTCACCTCGGGCGCGGTTGTGGCACCCCGTCGTGCGCGCAGCGTCGCGACCTCCGCCTCGAGGCGCGAGGCGCGGTCGTGCTCCGCCCGCCAGAGGAGGGCGAGCACGAGGCACCCCCCTGACAGGAGGACCAGGCCGAAGAGGAGAAGGGCTTCGCGTCGCTTGAGCATGCCTCGCCCCCGATCCCCCCCGGCGGGGGAATTGTAGCCATGCGGAACCCGCGCCACAAGGCGGCGAAGAGCACGGCGTGCATGACCGCTCCTGCACGGCGGACCACGCGCCCGTTCGAGGATCCACGAATGAACACGAATAGACACGAATCGGGAGTCGATCGGCTGGGGGCGAGGAAACACCGGTGGCCGCGCGCCCGAGGAGAGGGGGCGCGCCGCGGCGCGGCGCGCCGAGCGGTGGGGCGAGGCATGCGGGGCAGAGGGCGTTGTTGACCTGGCGGGGCCAATCAAGCTGCTCGCGCCTTCGGTCCCTTGGAGCCTCTGCGGAGCTTACCCTCTGCCCCCATGCCTCGACCCCACCGCTCCGCCGCCCTTCGGGCGGCGCCCTCTCCTCGGGCAGCGCGGCCGCCTACCGTCTCACCCCATACAATCGCGAGAGAATTCGAGTTCATTCGTGGATCGTCTGCGAGCCACGTTGGCCCGGCCTGTGGAGGACATCGGCACGACTCCGGGCGTGCATGACCGGTCAGGCACCCGAGACCACGGCGCTACGGGTGGGGCGCGGCCTCGCGGACGAGCTCCTCGTTGAGCACGGAGTCGGGGCTGAGGCCCTTGGGCCGCACGAGCCACGGCTCGCGGGAGCTGATGAACCCGATCAGGTCCAACGGGAGGCGCTCCTGCTTGAGGAGTGAATAGGGCACTCCCTCGGCGACCGGGACCGCCCCCGCGAGGAACGGGGCCATCTCCTCGAAGGGGACCAGCGCGAAGTCCGGCTCGCGCTTGCCGAAGAGCTTCTTGGGCGCGAGCTCCGTGCGCGCCAGGCAGACGAGGTCGACGCGCGGGATCGCGATCGGCGAGGCATCGGGCCAGACCGCCATCGTGCGGACCGCGTCCTCCTGGAGGATGAACATGATCCTTGGTACGAACCGCTCCTGGCCCATGCGCTCCTGCAGGCCCTTGCGCGCACGGTTCCACGTCCAGCATCGCTCCAGCTCCGTGGTGGGGAGCGTGGGAGGGGGCGTCGTCGGTGCGGTCGCTTTCGCCGCTGTCCCGGCGTACACGCGGTAACCGACCCGGTTGCCGGCATTCCATCCTTGCAGGAACCCGTCCCGCGAGTAGCGCCCCTCGCCCATCCCCTCCGCCTGCGGATCGGCGACCGACAGGTCGAACTTCTGGACGAAGGCCGAGACCTCCTCCTCCGCCTCGAGTCCGAAGAAGTGCGGGCGGTAGTAGTTCAAGTTGAACCCGACGCCTGCATCGCGGGCGTCCTCCTCCCCCTGCGGCTCGGCCCGTTTCTCCTCAGGGTGCTCGAAGGTGAAGTAGACGCCCGTGTCCTCGTTCTCGTAGTACGCCTGCGTCCCCTCGATCCTGTACCAGGGGCGGCCCGAGAACCAGGCCTGGAACGCCTCCCTGGAGACCCCTGGGAGGTCTCCCGAGACGCGAAAGTAGAGGTCGTAGCTCATCGGTTCACTTTCCCGTGACCGCGCTCAGCGACTCTGGAGCACCTTCTGGATGCCTTCGCTCGCCGGCGCGCGCTCGGCCTCCACCTCATCGTGGATCGCGCGGAGGAGCGCGCCGCCGTCCTCGGCCATCGCCGCGTGCTCCAGCGCCTCACCGCGGTACGTCTCCCCGTCGTGGAAGCGCTGCACCCGCTCGGCCGGCGTCGCGGCCTCGCGGGACAGGCGGAAGCTCGCCGCCGCCCTTCCTCCCCACGTGATCGCCGTCGCGCGCTCGATCTCCACGATCGACTTCTCGCGCAGCTCCTTCAGGCCCTTCTCGATGTCGATGTGCGGCATGGTGCGGTCCTTCAGACGGCGGGGACGGGACGACTACGAGCCCTCAATCACCGCGATGGCGGCCTCGGCCGCGCGGACGACATAGCCGTCCGGGTCGCTCTTCGCCTGCCTTAGCACGGCGAGGGACGCCTTCGCCGACGGCCCGATCTTCCCGAGGGCCTCGGCCGACGCGCACCGGACCAGCGTGTTTCTGTCCGTCAGCGCGACCGCGAGGCCCATCACCACCTCTTGCGTGGTGGCGCCGATCTCGCCCAGCGCCTCCACCGCCGCGCGGCGGACCGACCACGAGCGGTCTGCGAGCGCCGCCAGAAGCGCCGGGACCGCGCGCCCCGCCTCCGGGCCGATCCGCGCGAGCGCCTCCGCCGCGTCGCTCCGCACGCCCGGGTCCGCGTCCGAGAGGGCCTTCACGAGCGCCGAGGCCGCGCCGCCCGCTTCCGCGCCGATCTCCTCGAGCGCCTCCGCGGCCATCGAGCGGACCAGCGTATTCGAGTCCTTGAGCGCCTCCACGAGCGCCGACACCGCCGCCTTCGCGCCCGGCCCGATCCGCGCGAGCGCGCCCGCCGCCTCGCTGCGCACCCCGGGCGTCCCGTCGCGGAGCGCCTCCGCGAGCCACGGCGCCGCCTCCTCCGCCTCCTCGCCCAGCGCGCCGAGGGCCTCCGCCGAGGCGCAGCGGACCACGCTGTCCTCATCGCGGAGCGCGTTCGCAAGCGACGGCAGGAGCGGCTTCGCGCGCGGTCCCAGCTCCGCCGCCGCGTTCGCGGCCAGGCACCGGACGTTCGGGTCTTCGTCCCCGAGGGCCCGGCCGAGCGCCTCGTAGGCGCCCGCCACGCCCGGACGGACCTGCGCGAGCGCGACGGCCGCGCGGCATCGCACGACGACCTCCGCGTCCGAGAGCGTCGCCGTGAGCGCGCCGGCGGCGGAAGAGGCCGCCTGCCCCAGCTTCCCGAGCACGACGGCGCAGGCGGCGCGGACGCCGGGGTGGGGGTCCTTGAGGCGCAGGACGAGCGCGGGGACCGACCTCGGGGCGACCTCCTCGAGCTGCGAGAGGGCCATCGCCGCCGCCTCGCGGGCCTCGGCGTCCTTGTCCTCCAGGGCCTCGAGGAGAGCCCCCTCGCTCTCGCCGCCGATCTTCCCGAGCGCAAGGGCCGCGGCGTAGCGGACGCCGGCCTCAGCGTCGCGGAGCGCCCCCGCGAGCGCCGGGATCGCGCCCTCCGCATCCGTGCCCAGCTCGCCGAGCGACGTGGCCGCCTGCTTCCTCACGTCCGCGTGGTCGTCGGTGAGCGACTCCGCGAGCGTTCGCACCGCGAGCGCCGAATCGCGCGCGCAACTCCCCAGGGCGCTCACGGCCTGCCAGCGGACGCCTGAGTCCTTGTCCTTCGCGATGCGCGCGAGCCCCTCGACCGCGGACGCGGCGGCGGGGCCGAGCAGGGAGAGCGCCCACGCCGCGGCGTTGCGGACGTCGGCGTGCGGGTCCTGGAGTGCGTGGACGAGGGCGGGGATCGTGCGGCTCCCCTCGCCCCCGATCTGGCCGAGCGACCGCGCCGCGGCGTTGCGGACCGACGGCTCGGCGTCCGTCAGCGCGTCCACGAGGATCCGCGCCGACTCCCTTGCCGAGGGACCCATGAGCCCGAGCGCGAAGGCCGCGGCGTAGCGGACCTCCGAGTCCTTGTCGCGGAGGGCCTTCGAGAGGGCGGGGGCGGCCTCGGAGGCGTCCGGACCGATCCGTCCGAGCGTCTTCGCCGCCGACTGGCGCTGTGCGGGGTCGGCGTGGAAGAGCGACTGGATGAGGGCGTCGATCGACTCCTGAGCCTCGCGCGGCATGCCGTCCGTCTCCGTGGCGTGTCTTGTAAGGGTACGACGGCGGCCCGTTCCGATCAACCTCCGGACATCGCGATCATGTCGCGGTACATCTGGAGGAAGAGCCGGAAGGCGACGACGATGATCGCGATCATCGACAGCGAGTAGGCCACGGCACCCACAGTGAGCCAGAGCTTCTCGCGCGCGGAGAAGGCGGGGCTGCGCCACAGGGCGGGGGTCGCCAGGGCGCCGAGGCCGAGGAAAATCGCGATGAGCACGGGCCCCCGGTCGCGCCGCGGCAGGGCCGCCCGGCAGAAGGGGCACGCGGCGAACCAGTCCTCGAACGTCTGCCCGCAACCCGGGCACGAGGCCGTCCTCACGGGACCTCCGATCCGCCCCGCGCGCGGACGGTTATCGGACCGCGGCGACCGCCTTCGGCGCGGTCTTCCTTCCCACCATATAGAAGGTAGGGGGAAGATTGAACGCGGAGAGCTTCATCTGGGACTGCGGGAAGTAGCTGCGGATCAGCTTCTTGAGGTGGGTGGAATACTGGATCTGCACGAACGTCCCGTTCGGGACGAGGAGCTGGTGGCAGCTCTCGAGCACCTTGATCTTCAGGTCGCGGGGCATCAGCGCCAGCGTCACGGTCGAGATGATGCACTCAGTCTGGCCGAAGCCGCGCGCGTTCGCGATGTCGACCAGGTCCGCGACATCGCCGCAGATTACGTGGATGCGCGGGTCGCGGAACTTCTGGGAGGCCTCCGCGGCCAGGTCGGCGTCCTTCTCGATGGACAGGAGCTGCCCCTTCTGGCCCATCCGCCGCAGGATGTGCTTCGTGACGTTCCCTACCCCCGTGCCCAGCTCGATGATGCGGCGGGTCTCCGGCATCACGACCGATGCGAGCTTCTTGCAGGTGTAGGGAGACGTCGGGACGAACCAGCCTACCTCCCGGGGGGACCGGAAGAACGCTTTGAAGAACTTCATGTCCCTGGACGCCCTCCTAGCCTGTGGGGGCCCTCGATTTGCCGGGCGTAAGATAGCAAACTCGTCCACGCGATGGACAGGGTTATTCCAGACCCGTTCCTCCTGTCCGCTCCGCGGAGTCGCTTCCCTTTGTCCGGTCACGGGATGGGATTCAGCTCGGCCCGGGGCCCCGCACACGAAAGAACATCGCGGAGAATCCGGAATTCCGATGTCACATTCCGGGGGGGATTCCGCCTGATCCTTGTGGAGCGGCGAGGTGCTGCTCGAAGCGATAAGGAGAAGGCGAGATGGCAGCGATCGAACGGGACAAGCACAAGACCGAGGCCCTGAAGGCGGCGGTCCTTGCGATCGAGAAGAACTACGGGAAGGGGTCGATCACGACGTTGGGGGCGGTGGGGTGCCTCGACGTGCCGTGCATCGCGACGGGCATTCCGAGCCTGGACATCGCGATGGGGGGGAAAGGGGTCCCTCGTGGGAGGGTCGCGGAGTTCTGGGGGAACGAGGCCTGCGGCAAGACCACGCTGTGCCTGCAGATCATCGCAAACGCCCAGCGCTCGGGCGGATCGGCGGCCTTCATCGACGCCGAGCACGCCCTCGATCCCACCTACACCAAGGCGCTGGGGGTGGACCTGGACTCGCTCCTCATCAGCCAGCCCGACTACGGCGAACAGGCCCTGGAGATCGCCGACCAGCTCGCGCGGAGCGGGGCGGTCGACGTCATCGTGATCGACAGCGTGGCGGCGCTCGTCCCCAAGTCGGAGTTGGAAGGGGAGATGGGCGACGCGCAGATGGGCGCGCAGGCCCGGATGATGGCCCAGGCGCTCCGGAAGCTGACGGGGACGCTGGGCAGGACCCAGACGACGATCATCTTCACGAACCAGACCCGCGAGAAGATCGGCGTGATGTTCGGGAACCCCGAGACCACGCCGGGCGGGCGCGCTCTCAAGTTCTTCGCCAGCATGCGCCTGAATCTCAAGTACATCGGCGCGATCAAGGACGGCGACCAGCGGATCGGCGGGCGGGTGAAGATCGACGTCGTGAAGAACAAGATCGCCCCGCCGTACGGGCACACGGAGGTCGACCTGATCGGCGGGCAGGGCTTCTCGCGCGAGGGGGACCTCGTCGACGACGGGGTAGGGCGCGGGATCCTGACCAAGCAGGGGGCGTGGGTGTCGTTCCAGGGGACGAAGCTTGGCAACGGCCGCGACGTGGCGAAGGCGTTCCTCAAGGAGAACGTGGACGTCGCGACGGCGATCGAGGCGGAGATCCGGAAGCACGCCGCGGCGAAGCGGGCGGAGTCGACGGCGAGCGCGCCGGCGGCGTAACGTCCGCTCCGGACCGCTCGCAAGGTTGGCCCTCGGCGTCCTGGGCGGTATGATTCGCCGCCCATGGAAGACGAGGAGCTGATCCGGAGGATCCAGGCGGGCGAACGGGGCCTGCTCGCGGAGCTTCCGGGGAGGTTCATCGGTCCGCTCTACGACTTCTTCCGTCGGAACGGCGTGGGGGAGCACGACGCGGAGGACCTGGTGCAGGAGACCCTGCTCCAGTGCATGGCGTCGCTCGGGGCCTTTCGCGGGAAGTCTGCGTTCAGGACCTGGCTCTTCCGGATGGCCAAGAACCGGGTCATTGATCGGGCTCGGCGCCCGCGCCATGCCAGGCTCGCGGAGGGCAGCGAGGACGACCTCGCCGCCCCTTCCCACGGGCGCCTGCGGGTGGACCGGGTCCGGGAGGCCGTCCCGCGCCTGATCCCCTCGCGTCGCGAGGTGGTCCGCCTGGTCCACGAGGAGGACCTGACGACGGCGGAGGCGGCGGCGAGGCTGGGGAAGAGCGAGCAGGCCGTGAGGAAAGAGCTGTCGCGCGCGTATGCGGACCTGAGGGACCTCCTGGCTGCCGGGGAGGAGGAAGATGCGGAGGAGTGAGGGGGACCGCGAGGAGAGGATCGCGTCCCTTGTCGCCGAGTACGTGGAGCGCCTGAAGCGGGGGGATGTCCCCGACGCGGAGGAGGTCTGCCGGAAGAATGCGGACCTCGCCGACGATCTGCGGGGGCTCCTGGCGATGGCGGCGCGGGTCCACGACGCGACGCCGCGGTTCACGATGGCGCCCGGGCGCGCCGAGGCGCTGGAGCGCGGCCTCGTCGCCGCGGCTCAGGCGGCTGCGGCCCAGGCGGCCGTGGCGCGGGCGGCCGCGGCGCGGTCAGACTCGGGGGCGGCGGGGCCGTTCCGGGACCCGTTCGAGATCCTGCTCGCGCTGCTCTACGTGAAGGGGAAGTGGTCGCGTCCGGGCGACCCGGTGGACGGCGCGCTCAGGATGATGAAGGCGGTCTTCCTCCTGTCGCTCGAGACGCGGCTCCGCCGGTACCGCGGTTACCGCTTCCGCGCGTACAAGTTTGGCCCGTTCGCCGACGAGGTCTACACGGACCTCGAGAGGCTGAAGAAGGGCGGGCTCGTGGACATCTCAGGGCCGTGGAGGGAGAAGGACGCGGCGCGGCGAAAGGCCTCGGCGGTGCGATTCAAGCTGACCCCGGAGGGGCTGGAGGCGGCGAAGGGGATCGTCGAGCGCGTACGGCGGGCCGACCCGGACCTCGTCGACGAGATCCGCCGCGTGAAGTCGAAGCTCTCCTGGGCGACGCGCGACGAGTTCCTTCGGTACGTCTACGCCCGCTACCCGGAGATGACGACGAAGAGCGAGATCGCGAAGGAGATCAGCGGCCTCGAGGAGTTCGCCCGCCGTCACGCCGAGGAGCCGCTCTGGGAGGGCTAGCGTCGCGTCAGGCGCTATTCTGGCGGCAGGATGGATGCCCGCGCTCGAGATCCAGATCCCAAATCCCAGATTCCAACGAGATCCAAAATCCCAACATCATGATGCGTGCCATGTTGGGATCTGGGATCTCGTTCGGATCTGGGATTTGGGATCTGGATCTCGAACGCGGGCACGCATCCGACTCGCAGGATAGCGCCTGACGCGACCTAGGGCGCCTCTAGCATCGCTAGGATCCGCCCCTTTGGCCCGAACCCAACGATGCGCGACTTCTCCTTGCCGTCCGCGAAGAGGAGAAGCTGCGGCAGGGCTGTCACGCCGAGCCGGATCGACGTGAGCAGGTTCTCGCTCATATTGACCCGGTAGACCTTCAGCGCCCCGGCCTTCTCCTGCGCCACCTCGTGCACGACGGGGGCGAGCCGGTCGCAGCCCGGTCAGCCGTGGTTCCAGAACTCGACGAGGACGGGCGTCTCGGCGGTCTGGATCGCCTCGTCGAACGTCGCGTCAGTCAGGGAGTGGAGATCCGACATGATGGCGGGATTGTACCCCGCGATGGGGAGTGGCTCAAGCGCCCGCAGCTTGCCGCAGGGCGGCGGGGCGCCTACGATGGTGCGCATGTTGACGAACCGGGACGTAGAGCACATCGAGAGCTGGTCCGGCGACTTCGCGGGGAGCTTCGCCGCGTCGAGCGCGCTCGAAGGGGCGGCCCTCGAGAATGCGGGCGAGATCGCGAAGGAGTTCCTCCTCGCCGCCTGCCACCGCGACCAGGTCACGCCGGACGAGATCACCCCAGAGGGGGTCCGCGACGCCCTCCTCGACAAGGTGACCGAGCTTGCGCTGCCGCAGCAGGCGCGCGAGCGCGCCCCCGAGGTCGTGGCGCTGTTCCTCGAGTGGCTCGAGGACGGCGGGCGGCTCGCGGGGGGCCGTGAATTCGCGCAATCCGTGCGCGCGATGGCGCCGGGGTACCTCGATCGGCTCGCCCCCGACGGCGGCGTCAAGCGCCCCGCGCTCAAGCGCGCCGCCGAGAAGGTCGGCCGCAACGACCCGTGCCCCTGCGGCAGCGGGAAGAAGTACAAGAAGTGCTGTGGCGCGTGAGGTTGCTTGACTCGCCGCCCGGTGCGGCTATACTCCCGCTGGCTACGCGGAAGTGGCGGAACTGGCAGACGCGCTAGGTTCAGGACCTAGTGGCCTTACGGTCATGGGGGTTCAACTCCCCCCTTCCGCATCTCACCCCCTCCCTCACGTCCGCCTCAGAATCCGACCGCGTACCCGTCCCGTCGCGGATCCGCCGCGCCGAAGAGCGTTCCGGTCGCGGGGTCGATCGCGATCCCCTGCACCCCCCCCACCTCCATCGAGTAGTCCGTCAGCAGCTTGAGCCGGTGGCCGCGCCGCTCCAGCTCGGAGCGCGCCTCCTGGGGCACCCTCGCCTCGAGCTCCGCCTCGACCCCCGACAGCGTCCTCCCGCGCGGCGCCTCGACCGCCTCCTGGAGGTCCGCGCCGAAGTCGATCACGTGCGACAGCACCTGGACCGTCGTGTGCGGGATCCCGAAACTTCCGGGCGTCCCCAGCGAGAGAACCGGCCGCCCGCCCGAAAGGACCTGGACGGGCGCGAGAGGCATCTCGAAGCGCCTCCCAGGCCCGACGACGTTCGGGCTCCGCGTGTCCGTCTCGAACCAAAGGAGCCCGTTGTTCAGCACCAGCCCCGTCCCCTCGATCACGACGCCAGACCCGAAGATCAGCCCGTTCGTCTGCGTCACCGAGGCGACGTTCCCGGCCGCGTCCACGACCGAGAAGTGCGTCGTCAGGCCCCACGCGTCCCCCGCGCGGACCGCGTCGGCCGGCGGCGCCGCATTCCAGCGCTCCCCCTCCGAGACCAACGCGCGGTCCATACGGATTGCGCCGCGTCGCCGAGCCGCGAACTCCTTCGAGACCAGCGTCGCCGTGGGGACCTTGCGGTCGCGCGGATCCGTCCCGTAGGCGATCCGGTCGGCCGTCGCGACCTTTGCCGCCTCGAACATCACGTGCAGGAAGTCCGCTCCGTTCGGCGCCAGACTCCCGACATCGAACCCCTCGATCAGGTTCAGCGTCTCCAGCACCTGGAAGGCGCTCGCGTTCGGCGGGATCGTCCGGACCTCGCGGCCGCGGTAGGTCGTCGAGATCGGCTCCTCCCACTCCGGCGCGTACCCCAGTAGGTCCTCGCGGGAGAGGATCCCGCCGTTCGCCCGGACGAACTCGCAGGCGCGCCTCCCGAGCTCCCCGTCGTGGATCGCCGCCGGGCCCGCCGACGCCGCAAGCCCGAGCGACGCGGCGAGGTCGCGCTGGACGATCGGCTCCCCCGCCCTCGGCGCGCGCCCGCCGGGCATGTAGACCGCCCTCGACGAGGGCCACGGCCCGAACTTCCGTTCGGCCGAATAGTCGATCAGCGCGACGAGGTGCCTCGACGCGGGGAACCCCTCCTCGGCGATCGCGATGGCGTCCTCGAAGAGCCCCGCCCACGGCAGGGAGCCGAAGCGCTTGTGCGCCGCGTGCCAGCCCGCGAGGGCCCCCGGCACGATCGGGGAGAGGACCCCGGACCAGCGGTTCTTCTCGTCGAACTTCTCCGGCGTCGCCTCGCGCGGGGCGCGCCCGGAGTAGTTGAGGACGTGGCCCCGCCCCGAGGACGCCTCGTGGTAGAGGAGCCACCCGATGCCGAGCATCCCCGACATCTGCGGCTCGACCGCGTTGAGCGCGGCCGCGGTCGCCACCGCGGCGTCGATCGCGTTTCCCCCGCGGAGGAGCGCCTTCAGCCCCGCCGTCGCCGCGAGCGGGTGCGCCGCGGAGACCATCCCGCGCCGCCCGGGGACGAGGGGGCGCCGCGCCGCGTAGCCGGGCGTCGGCTGGACCGGGATTTCGGCCACGCTACCTCCACCGGAGGATGATGTGGAACCCGAACGGCGTCTCGACGATCCCCGAGATCTCCCCGGGGCGGAGCTTGTAGAGGGCCTCCTCGAACTCCTTCACGTACTGCCCAGGCTCGTGCGGTCCCAGTTGGCCGCCCTGTCGTCCGGAGTTGAGGTCGTCGCTCGTCTCGAACGCTACCTGCGGGAAGGGCTCCCCGCCCTGGATGCGCGCCAGGATTTGCTCCACCCTCGCCCGAGCTTCCGCGCGCGTGCGGGTGACATTCGGAAGGGGGTTGGGCGCCTCCTTGAACCCCACCAGGATGTGGCACGCGTCGGCGAACGCGCGCGAGAGGATCAGGTGGAAGCCGAACTCGGTCTCCGCCGGCTCCGACAGCTCCCCCGGCGCCAGGGCGAAGACCACGGAGTCGAATGCGTCCGGCATCGTGCCCCGCTTGATGAACCCCAGGTGCCCCGCGTAGATCGAGCTCGGGTCGTCGGAGCACTCCCGCGCGACCTTGGCGAAGTCCTCCCCCTCGACGATCCGCTTGCGCAGCTCGCGCGCGCGCTGGAGCGCCTCCTCCCGGGTCCGCCCCACGCCCGTCGGCGCGCCCGTGCACCCCTTCCAGGCCGCGACGATGTGCGAGGCGCACGTCTGGTACGCGAGCCGCATCACGACGGCATAGCCGCTCGGCGTCTCCACCGGGTCGGAGACCTGCCCCTCGCCCATCGCGTAGAGGGCCTCCTCGACGGCCGGGACGGGAAACGCGCCCCGGGGGAGGCTGCCGAGCTTCCCGAGAGACTCCTGCTTGAAGGGGTCCTCGGAGTACGTCTTGACGAGCTCGTCGAAGCGGGCGCCCTTGGCGCGTGCCTCCTCGACGACCTTCCGCGCGAGGGCGAGGGCCTCCTCCTTCGAGCGGGCCGCGTCCGGGACGGGCTTCGGCGCGTCCTTGTACCCGATCAGCAGGATCTGCCCCTCGACGAACGGCGGCTCGTAGAGGGGCTTCCGCGGGATGCGCGCCGGGTCGGGCTCCGCCGCCGCGAGGGGCAGGGCCAGGAGGAGGACGAGGAGTGCTCTCGGCTTCATGTGTCCCATTCTAGGCATCGGCGCCCCGCACGGGAAGATTCCGCCGGGATCGTGGATCGACCCCCGGCGGGGCGATACAATTCGCGCCCCGTTGGGAGGCCCGAATGCCCGCACTGCTCCTCCAGGGCGAGCCGATCGCCGAGCGGCTCCTCGTCGGCCTCCGAGAGGAGGCGAAGGGGCTCGTCGCCGCCGGTCGCGCGCCTCGCCTCGCCGCCCTCTACGTCGGGGAGAACCGCGCCTCGCGGCTCTACATGAAGAAGCAGCGCGAGGCCTGCTCCGCGCTCGGGATCGGCTACGAGACCGCGGCCCTCCCGGTGGAGTCGACCGAGGAGGAGGTCCTCGCCGAGGTCCGCCGCCTGAACAACGACGCGCGGGTCAGCGGGATCATCGTGCAGATGCCCGTCCCGCCGCACATCGACTCGCGCCGCCTCAGGCTCCACCTCGACCCGGCGAAGGACGTCGAGGGGATGCACCCCGAGAGCATGGGGAGGCTCGTCTACGGCACCTCGACGCTCGCCCCGTGCACGGCCTCCGCGGCGGTCGAGCTGGCGCGGTCGGTCCGGCCGAGCTTCGCGGGCCTCGACGTCACGATCGTCGGGCATAGCGAGACGGTGGGGAAGGCGATCGCGCTGCTGCTCCTCCAGTCCCCGTTCGAGAGCGCCACGCCCACGGTCTGTCACGTTGCGACGAGAGACCTGGCCGCGCACACGCGCCGCGCCGACGTCCTCTTCGTCGCGGTCGGGAAGGCGGGCCTTGTGCGCGGCGACATGATCAAGCCCGGGGCGACCGTGATCGATATCGGGATCAACCACGTCGACGTCCTGGACGAGCGGGGGATGCCGGTCCTGGAGGGCGGGAAGACGGCGAGGCGGATCGTCGGCGACGTCCTCTTCGAGGAGGCGGCGAATGTCTGCGCCCACATCACGCCGGTCCCCGGCGGCGTCGGGCCGCTCACCGTCGTCATGCTCATCCGCAACACGATCGAGTGCGCCAAGGGGATCGACCGCAGGCGCGACTCCGTCTCCCATTAAAAAAATGGGGCCCACTCCGTGAGGAGTGGGCCCGCTCCAGGAATGGGAGAGGGATGCTATGGGAAGACTAGGGCATCGATCCGACCTCGCACATCTCGTCGCGGACCCGCTCCAGCGACTCCATCTGGTCCGCCAAGCGGCTGATCTCCTGCGCCACGAGCATCAGTCTGCCGGCCACCGTCACAAGGTCGTCGGATACCGCGAAGAGCTCGTCCGCGTTCTCGGCTCGTAGCTCGTCCATGGCTCAACCTCCGTTCAACGCTCTCTTCATTGGCAACGGGTCTGCCACCCCGCGCGGGTCGCGCATCGAGCCCGCCCTCGGCTCGGAACCCTCGTGGGCCACACGGAATCGGGAGGTGTAACAAGTGCGCACAAAGCAAACCGCCCGGGCGTGGGACGTCGGGGAATTGGTGGTTTGCAAATCGCCACGGGCGTAGGCGTGCGCAACCCTATGTCAGGGCAGCGACAGCGGCATTCGCCGCGATTCGCGCCCTGCAAATGCGCGGGCCAGGAATTGGGCCGCCGAGAGGGTCGGCGTGAGCGTCGCCACTCGAGCGTCGACCGTCCCCGCAATCGAGCGCGCGATCGACATGGCCCGGGCCGCCCCGTCGGGGAGCCACCACGGCACGAAGAGCCTCGCCAGCACCCTGCGCATCGCCTCGGCCTCGGCGAGCGGCGTCGTTGCGCTCTTCGGGCCCTTCACCAGGAAGCCAAGCCCCGCCAGCCGGGCCTGCTGGGCCGCGGCGTGCTCCGGGTGTCCCGACCAGGGCGTCCCGCAGAGGTCCCAGCCGCCGCCGGACGGCACGAGGCCCAGCGTGTCGTCGCTGAGGACCGTCGTCCCGCGAACCCGTACGAGGTTCCCGGCGAGCGTCGTCTTTCCGCCACCCGACCGGGCGGGAAAGGCCCACGCGCGCCTCCCCCACCTCGCCCCGCAGCCGTGGAGGAGCGCCCCTCCACGCGCGTGGAGGGCTCCGATCAGGAGGACGGGACCCACCGGCACCGAGAGGACGTTGTAGAGGAGCGGGCGGTCGCCATCGAGGACCGCCTCGGCGGGCCCCCCCGACGCGGGCACCCTCACGCAGATCGACGGGGGATGGAGGTTCGAGGAGCCCCGCACCCGCAGCACCTGGTCCTCTCCTCGGCGCGAGACGGTCCAGCCGCGCCCGGAGTCCCACACGGGGCGCTCTCCCCGGTCCGAGGGGAGCCTCCCGGCGCGCACGTGGACCTCCAGGTCGGCCTGGCCCGCGCTTTCGAATCGCGGGAAGGCCTCGTCGAGGTCGAACGGGCGGTCCGAGACGGCGCGGAGACGGATGCCGGCGACGAGGATCGAGAGGTCCGCGCTCAACGAAGCGCCCCCGCGGCCTCGCCCAGGGCCTGGATTCGGGAGGAGGGGCACGACGGGCAGGCCCTCGGTCCGCACCCGGCGGGCGTCCCCGTCCCCGATCGGACCCGGCGCGAGAAGGCGCCGAACTCCCGCTCGATCTCCTGCGCGGACGGCACCCGTGCGCCCGTGCGGACGGCGCGCGCGACGGTCGCCTGGCGGAAGGCCTCCCTCGAGCAGCCGTAGAGGTCCCCGTCCTCGACGAAGGCCATCCCGGGGCATCGCGGGCAATCCTCGCGGCGGTCGCAGACGCGACAGGCCGCCAGGCGGTCCTCGGGGGCCGTCCGGATCTCGTGGAGCTGCTCGCTGTGCCGCCAGATGTCGCGGAACGGGGTCTCGAGCACGTTTCCGACGGGGACCGGGAGCGAGACGCAGGCGTAGACCTGGCCGTAGGCGTTCACGCTCGCCGTGGACCTCCCCGCGGCGCAGGAGAAGGCGTACGCGGGGCCTTCCGAGACCTCCGCGCTCGCCTCGAGCACCGGCGGGACGACGTCTGCCATCTTCTTCCGCATCACCTCGGCGAGCTGCTCCTCGTCGATCCGGAGGGCGAGCGGGGAGAGGTCCCCGTTGTCCCGGGGCGTGATCGTGAAGTCGCTCCCGAAACGGACGTCGAGGGAGCGGCAGAGGCCCCTCACGTCGTCGTACTCGCGGACGTTGGGCTTCATGACCACGAACGAGAACTCGACGTCGATCCCGAGACCCCTCAGCGTCCTGGCGGCGGCGACGACGCGGTCGAAGGCCCCCGGGCGCCTCGTGACGGCGTCGTGCGTGGCCGCGTTGGCCCCGTAGACGCTGATGTGGACGCTCCAGAGGTTGAGGCGCGCCAGCTCGCGCGCGGTCGCCTCGTCCATTCGCGCCCCGTTGGTGTAGACCTGGATCGCCATGCGGAGGCGGTCGGCTCGGCGGGCGATGCGGAGGAAGTCGGGGTGTCCGGTCGGTTCGCCGCCCGTGAACGTGACGAACAGGCACCCCTCGTCGCGGAGCTCCTCGAGCAGCCTGAGGATCCGGGGCGTGGGCATCTCCGGGCGGGCCCGGTCCCACACGGCGTAGCAGTGCGCGCAGTCGAGGTTGCACCGGCGCGTCAGCTCGATCATCGCGAACGCGGGGACCTCGCCCCCGTCGGCCCGTTCGGCGGCCCGGGCGAGGAGGCGGGAGCGTTGCACGCGGGAGGGGTCCATGCGCGGGATCGTACGCCCGCGCGCCGGCGCGGTCAAGGCGCCCGGGCTTGACACCCTCTCATGGCCCGTCCTAGAATCCGCGCACCATTCCTTGGGAGGCCGAATGAGCGTCAAGTCCGACCGCTGGATCCGCCAGATGGCCGTCGAGAACGGCATGATCCAGCCCTTCGTCGACTCGCAGGTCCGCAAGGGCGTCATCTCCTACGGCCTCTCGAGCTACGGCTACGACG
>CAZYRM010000046.1:0-38815 GCA_964649705.1 uncultured Planctomycetia bacterium | reverse complement strand
CAATTCACTTCGAGCCACCTCCGCCGTTACAAACGCCCGGTACCTCGGCCCGAGAGGACTTCGCCCCGAGAGGACTTCGCCCAGGCGAGGCCGCGCTCGCGGAGGGCTTTTCGAACGGGGCGTTCGATGGTGGCCTGGTAGGTCGCGAGGTCGACGGTATGGTCGGTAGGGCAGCGGAGGGAGACGACGTTACGGGCGGGGATGCGGCGCTTCTCGGCGTAGTAGCGACCGACCTCTTCGGAGTCCGGGGACGTGGAATTGACGAGGACGAGGACGTTCTGGGGCCCGCCTCCTGCGTAAGCGGAGAGGGCGGCGAGGAGGAGCAGGGCTGCGCACCGCATGGGGGGCATGATAGACCACGTCCGCCGCCGGGTCTAGAATGGGCGTGCGTGAGCGACGATCCCCTCCTCCCCGTCCGCGTCCTGCACTCCGAGCCGGCCCTCGGGAAGATCCGCGCCCTGGCCGTGACCGGCGACGGCCCCCTGTGGGCGGGCGCAGATTCGGGCATGGTCGTCGAGTTCGACTTCGAGGGGGTGCCGCTCCGACGGTTCCACGCCCACAAGGGCGGCGTGACGTGCCTGGCGATCGCGAAGGGTGTGCTCGTCTCGGGCGGGAACGACGGGCACGTCCGAATCTGGTCGACGGAGTCGCTGGCGTGCCTCTCGCAACTCTCCACGCAGGCCAGGCGGATCGGTAGGGTCCGACTCGACATGGATCAAGGAGTCGTGTGGGCCCTCGCGCGAAACGGCAGCTTCGCCCAGTGGCGATTGAATGGGGAGCCCCTCCTCTCCGTCGACTGCGAAGGCGCGGCGCAGGACCACTGGCGCGTCATGGATGGCATCGCCGACCTGCTTCTCGACTCCGGATCGGCGGTCGCGCGGACGGGCGATGTCACGTGGATCGCCGGACGCGATGCGAATCGCGCTGGCGTGCTCACGCGGCGGACGAACTCGATCTCAGAGGAGGCGCAATCCTGGCGCCTGCCGTACGCCGTGGCGTGCCTGACCCCGTGGAAAGGGGAGGGGACGCTGTACGCCGGGGGGAACGGGCGGTTGTTCGCGATCGACCTGCCTGCCCCATAGCGCGGCGAGCGAGACCGACATCCCAAATCCAACATCCCAACGAAATCCCACATCCCAAATCCCAACACGGCTTCGCGCCTGGTTGGGATTTGGGATGTGGGATTTCGTTGGGATGTTGGATTTGGGATTTGGATCTCGCGCCCGTAGGCGCGGCGCTACAGGTCGGAGAGGACCCGCTGCGCCTCCTCGAGCGAGGTGTGCCCCGCGAGGATCGCCGCCATCGCCACCTGCTGGAACGGACGGAACCCCTGGTGCCGCGCGATCTCGATCACCGCCGGCGGCGCCGCGCCGATCATCAGCGCCTCACGCACCTCGTCCGTGATCACCAGCACCTCGAACAGGCTCATCCGCCCCCGATACCCGTGCTCCCGACACGCCGGACACCCCTTCGGACGATGGAGCGTCTCCGCCTTCGTCCCCGGCCACAGCGCGTCGATCGCCTTCACTTCTTCGGCCGTCGGCGCCTCCGCCGTCCGGCACTCCATGCAGAGCTGCCTCGCAAGCCTGCACCCCGCAATCGCCTTGAGCGTCCTCAAGAGCGCCTTCCGCTCCGTCCCCAGGTCCATCAGGTACGCCAGCGCCGTCAAGGCCCCCCGCGCGTTGACCGCCGACAGCACCTGCGCGCCGCCGACCGACATGTCGATCGCCGCCTCGAGCGTGTACAGCCTCGAGAGCGTCTCGATCATCACGATGTTCGCATCCTGCCGCGAGATCGACAGCAAGAGGTCCCGCTCGCGCTCCGGCTCCCCCTCGCCCACCTCCACCTGGACCACCCCCTCCATCCGGTGCTCCACCGCGTGCTCGACCGTCACCACCTTGAGGTCCGCACGGTTCGCCTCGGCGAGGAGCGTGTAGAGGAGCGTGCTCTTCCCCGACGACGGCGGCCCCGCCACCACCACCAGCCCGCTCGGCCGCTTCAGGACCGCACGCAGGTCGCTCGCCTGCTTCGCCTCGATGTTCAGGCCCGCGATGGACGGTTTCGGAGCGAGCGGCGGGATCAGCTTCAGGACGAGCGACTCCCCGTAGATCGACGGAAGGCACGTCACGCGGACTCCGTACGACCGCTCGCCGATCGAGGCCTCCATCCTGCCGTTCTGCGCCTGCGCCAGCCCGCCCAGGTCGAGCCCCGCCATCGACTTCACCCTCGCCGAGATGGCGTGCGAGAGGAGCCGCGTCGACGCCGGGGCCTCGAACCCCTCGAAGAACTCCCTCACGACGTCGTTCCACGTCGTCATCGTCGTCAGGATCCCGTCCACCTTGAGGCGCACCGTCAACCCCTGCCCCGTCGGCTCGACGTGGACGTGGCTCGCCCCCTCGATCGCCGCCTGCAGGAGCATCGTGTCGACCAGCTTCTTCGAAAACGGGCTCGCCGCGAGGCGCTCCGCCACGTCCTTCGCCGCCGCGATCGACCCGGCGCAGGCGTCCAGGAGGCCGAGGAAGTCGTGCATCGACGGCGGAGGCGTCCCCGGGTAGTACTTCTTGATCGCCGCGTCCCGCGCCGCCTCCGGGGCGAAGACCCACTTGATGTCGCACTTCAGCGCGCTGCGCAGCTTTTCGGCAGTGCGGAAGTCCGGCGGCGCGCCCATGGCGAGCGTGAGGATGTTACCCTCGAATGAGACCGGCACGACGCGGTGCTCGAAGGCGATCTCGCTTGGGACCCTCGCGACGACCTCGGGCGGGACCTGCACCTTCTCCAGATCGACCGACTCCATGTCGAAGTACCGCGCGAGGGCCTTGGTCACGCCCTTGCCGTGGGGGACCTCCTTGAACAGGTCGCCCGGCTCCTTCGCGGAGAGGATCTTCCCGAGCATCTCAGTCTTCCCGGCGTAGTACTTCCTCAGGCCCCGACGGAGCGCCGCATCGGTCGTCAGCGCCGCGCGGACCTCGTACATGAGCATGAACCGGAGGTCGTCCAGCGCGCCGATCCGGAACGGGTCGCTCACCGCGACCGTCAGGACCGCGTCGCCGAACTTCACCGGCACGACCTTGTACACCTTCGCCAGCGTCCCGCTGACCATCGCGATGACGTTCGGCGGGACCTCGACGTCGTCGAGGTGGACGACCTCCATGCCGAGCTGCGCGCCGAGGGCGTCGAGCGCCTGGTCCTCGTTGACGGCCCCCTGCTCGACCAGGATCTGAGCGAGCGGGCCCTTCTGCCTGCGCTGGGCCTCGCGCGCCGCCGAGAGCTGCTCCTCCGTCACCCACTCCTGGTCCTTGAGGTACTTGATCGAGACGTACATCCACTGGAAGGGGAAGATCTTCTGGACGAAGGCGACCAGCTTCGACTCGTGGACGAAGTTGAGGGAGAGGAGGAGCTCGACGAGGTTCCCTCCCTCCTGCTTTTTGAAGGAGTACGCGGTCTGGAACTGCTCTTCGGTGATCACGCCCTGGTCGCAGAGGAGCTGGCCGATCTGGTCCGAGGCGTGGCCCGTGGTGTCGTTCCCCGCGACGAAGAGGATGGGGTTCTTCCCGCACGGCGCGCACTGGACCTTGAGGAGGTCGAGGAGGCCCTCCATCCGGAGGGGGGTGCCGCAGTTCGGGCAGGGGACGGGGCGGGACTTCGCAAACCCTCCCTCGTCGTGCAGATCGTCTTCCACGAAAGGCATGGCGGGTATTCTAGGGGCCCGCCGACCGGTTGCAAGGGCGATTCCGTTGACTTTTCGGCCGGTCGCGGGTTAATAGAGGCCAACACAGTTGAAGGTGGGGGTGTAGCTCAGCTGGGAGAGCGCGTGAATGGCATTCACGAGGTCGAGGGTTCGATTCCCTTCACCTCCACCACCTTAGCCTGAGGGGCGACCCCCTCCACGTCGAGCCCGTTCCGGAACGCCGGGGCGGGCTCGACGCGCTTAGCGCCCCGGACGATCCAGCGGACCGTGTCGCTGACCGTTCGCGCGCGGGGCTCGTGGATCCCTCGCAGCAGGAAGAGGCACGCCAGGCGCGAGAGGGTCGTGAAGAGGAAGATCCCGATCAGCGGGCCCCGCGTCGACACCACCCACTGGAGCGCCTTCACGTCGTCGATCAGGTGCCCGGTGATGAGCATCGTCGCCGAGAATGCGAGTCCAGTGACGGTCGTATAGACCGCGAAGTACATCTCCCTCCGCTCGGGCCGCGACGCGGCCAGGAGAAGCTTGAACATCGCCAGCTCGATCCCGGACCACACGAGCCCGCTCGATATGGCGTCGAGGTAGAGCGGCCACGAGAAGCCCGGCCTCGCGACGACGTAGTACAGCGGGTGCGTCGCCGCAATGGCGATGCAAAGGCCCAGGATCGGGCGGCAGCCAAAGCGATCGACCCAGCGGCCCCAGAAAAACAGCCCGACGACCCGCGCGCCCTGTCCGATGATGAAGAAGAGGGCGATCTGCGAGATCGAGACGTGGACGTGCTCCCGCATGAACACGATCCAGTAAGGCGCGGCGGGGCCGTTCAGGAGGTTGAAGACCAGGCCGAAGACGAGGAGCCCCCGGAAGCCGTTGTCGGAAATCGTCGCGCGCCAGGAGGCGGCCAGGCTCGTTCGAGCGGCCGGCCTCGGGGCCCGCTTGCGCCTCGGTTCCGGCTGAAGCGAGAGGAGCGCCCCGCAGATCAGGCCCATCGACGCGGCGAACAGGAAGAGGAGCCCATACGCCACGACGTTTCCGTCCCACCCGGTCCCGGTACGGCGGAAGAGCGCGACCACCGACTCCACGAGCGCCCGCGAGCCCTCGTACTCCCTCCAGTGGTCGACGAACTGGCTTCCTACGATGAGGGAGACCACCGCCGCGACCGTCGCGGCGAGGTTGCGCCTGCCGAAATAGCGGCCCCTGAGGCGGCTCGGGACCAGCTCCGTCATCCACCCCGTCCAGGCGTTCGCGGAGACGTTGAAGACGAGGAAGCTGACGGCCGTCAGGGCGAGGAAGGCCGTGAGCGCCGCGGACCTCGTGGGGAGCAGGAACGGCAGGACCAGCACGGGGGCCAGCATGCAGCGGAAGAGGATCGACGTGATCGTCGTGAACCACTTCCTCCGCTCGGCGAACTGGAGGCGGTACCCCGTGAAGACCTGGGCCACCGTGGCGAGGAAGGGGATCGCCCCCAGGAGGGCGTAGTGGAAGTACGTCCCGCCCATGAGCTCGACGTAGGCCACGGCGAAGACGCCCTGGGTGAGCGCGGTGAATACCGTCGCGAAGACCCCTTCCCAGAGGGACAGGGTCATCCCACGCCTCCGGAGGGAGGCGGCGATGGGCGGCGGGGCGAGCACGTCGGGCGTCATGCGTTTCGGGTACCGATGGAATTCGGACGATTCTATCCGCCGCCGCGAGGAGGAATCCACCTGTATGAGGGCGTGTACGCCCTCGTCTGATGGTGGATACGCCTGCGAGGCGTCCATCTTGGGCTGCTGGAACCGCGCAATGCGTTGCTGGTTCATGGAATAAGAAATCGGCCCATCGTGGTCCTGTCCTGGCCGAGGGCTTGCGAAACTCCCTTCCCGTTCGATGAATCGGAGGTTTCCATGCGCAAGTTCGCGTCAGGTCTGGTCGCCCTGGCCATCCTGCTGGGCGTCCGGGAAGCGTCCCACGCCGACACCGGGATGAAGGTGGATTGGCTCACGTCGCTGGAGGCCGCCAAGGAGCAGGCGGCCGCGACGGGGCGCCCCATCCTCTACTTCCAGCTCCTCGGGCGGCTCGACGAGGAGTACTGCTGAACGAACGCGCGCCTCGCGAGGACCGTGCTGTTCTCGAACCCCGAGGTGGCCTCGTACATGAACAATCACTTCGTCTGCGCGTGGGAGTCGGTCCGCCCCGTGCCGCGCGTCGAGATCGACTTCGGCGACGGCCACCACATGACGCGGACGCTGAACGGGAACGTCATCACGTTCCTCTGCGCGCCCGACGGGAAGGTGTTCGATGTCCTGCCCGGGCTCTACTCGGCCGAGGGATACCTTGCCGGCCTGCGGCGTTCGGCGGAGCTGTACGACGCGATGACGCTGCCGGCACTCTCGCCGGAGACGTTTGCGGAGCGAGTGGCGGCCTACCACCGCCTGGCGGCCGAGGGCGTCGCCCAGATCGCCGTGGAGGCCAACGGCAGGGTCAAGGCGGACGCCGGCGAGATGCGCTACGCGTCCAAGGCGATGGTCGAGGAGCCGCTCAAGGTGCTCATGGCGGGGATGCTCGACACCCCCGAGGTGCGGTTCGCGGCGGCCGAACTCAAGAACTTGGATCTTGGCGAATTCGTGGCGGTCTCCAAGACTGGAATCGAGCGGCCCGTGAAGCTGGCCATCTCGAACAAGCCTATCGAGTTCGCCGCCAAGACCTCGATCGAGCAGCCCGTGAAGCTCGCCATCTCCAACGAGGCTCAGGGGCTTCTGGCGATGGACACGCGGATCAACGAGCGGCTGCGGGCGGAGCAGATTCACGCGATGCTCTTGACCGCGCCGCTCCCGGCGCCCGCGGACCTCTCGACGCGGATCTACGAGGAGGTCCTCCACGTCGCGGTGAGCGACCCTCACCTGGGCCTGGGGCGCGTCCTCTTCGGCGCGGAGGGGGAGACGCGGTAGATTGGGTCACCCGTTCGCCTGGTCACACTTCGCGGCGAGCACGAAGTCGCTCTCGGTCAGCCCGTCGATCTTGTGCGTCCAGATCTTCACCCTGACCTTCCCCCACGCGACGTAGAGGTCAGGGTGGTGACTCTGCTTCTCGGCTATCGCCCCGATGCGGTTCACCAGGGCCAGGGCCTCGGCGAAGTCCTTCAGCTTGTACGTCTTCTCGATGCGGCGATTGTCGACCACGTTCCACCCCTCGACCTGCGCCAGGAGAGGCGCGATCTGCTCGGGCGTGAGCGGCGGGACGCCTCCCTTGCACGGGACGCACTCCCGATCGGCCAGGTCCGACATGGAGGCCTCCTACGGGGACTTGGGGGGCTCGGGGATGGGCGCCGGACGCCTCCAGATCGACCAGAGCACCACGCCGATCACGAGGTTTGTCAGCGAGAGCCCCGAGTAGAGCTGATGGAGCGACTGGAAGGCGCGCCGCGCGCTGCTGGGGTCGCGCTCGGCCGGCAGGTCGAAGTTGGTGATCTGCCTGCGCACCTCCAGGAGCTTCGGCGCGACCCAGAGGGCGTAGCTGGCGAAAATCCCGGCCATCAGGGCGGCGAGCACGAGGCGAGCCAGGTCGCGCCGCGTGGTGGGGCGGGAGAGGAGGAAGCACGCCCCGAAGAACACGGCCGCCGCGCAGACCAGCTCCAGCCGCCGGAACTGGGAGAGGATCGCGCCCACGATGGAGCCCGCTAGGCCGCGGTCCGAGGAGAGCTCGCCGAAGACCGCCATCGCCACGATGATGATCGTCGCGAGACCGCCGACCCAGACTGAGAGGGCCAGCCCCCCGAACCACTCGATGAACCGGCGGTCGTCGCGCATCGTTTGTTCCCTTCGATGAGGATCCCGCGGGCAAACTACAGGATCCCGGGCCTCTCGGCAATCAGGTCTTGACGTCCCCGCTCTCACGGGATTCTCATGCAGGCCATGCGGACGGTCGCCCTTCTTCTCATGCTCGCGAGCGCGCTCGCGGACGAGCCCTCCTCGTGGCAGGAGCTCACGCCCGAGGTCGATCGGAGCGTCTCGAAGGCGACCGAGTGGCTGTTGTCCGCCCAGCGCCGCAGCGGGGCGTGGGGGCTGGATCGCACGGGCCAGGACCCCGACGACGTCTCCTGCACGTCCATTGCCGCGCTCGCGCTGATGGCGGGCGGGAACACGGAGCGGGGCGGCCCGGACGGCCGCGCGGTCGAGGCCGTGCAGCGGGCGGCCATGTTCGTCCTCGCGCGCGCCCGCGCGGCGAGGGACGGGGCCGGCGACATGATGCTCGGCGGGCAGCAGAGCCTCATCCAGACCAAGCTCGGCTACAACATCCACACGTTCTTCGCGACGACGTTCCTCTCGCAGGCCCTCGGGATGCAGTACCTGACCACGGAGCAGGAAGAGGAGGTCCGGCACCTCCTGCGCAGGATGACGGACCGGATCGCGAAGACCCAGGAGGCGGACGGGAGTTGGCATCGGAACACGTTCGGGAGCCTCAAGGCGACCTGCATGGCATGGCTGGCGCTGAGGTCCTCCTCGTCGGCGGGGATCCAGGTCGACGGCGCCTCGATGGAGAAGACGGTCAAGTTCATCCGCTCGCAGTACGTCGCGGCGACGAGGCTCTTCGGCGCGGAGGGCGGCGGCTACCAGACGATCTATGCGACGGCGAGCAGCGTCCGAGTCCTCCACGGAGTGGGGGAGGGGAAGGACGACAAGATCGTCTCCGCGCGCAAGGCCTTCTTTGCCTACGTGCGCGACGGCGGGCAGATGGGAGGCCAGTTCCTGTCGGTGGAGGGGGAGGACTACCTGGCCGCGGCGATGATGACGCAGGCCCTCTCGCAGCAGGGCGGCGACGAGTGGCGGGAGTGGTTCACGTGGATCCGCAAGAGGCTGATCGACAAACAGGGGGGCGACGGGAGCTGGACGGGGACGGCTTGCATCAGCGGGCGGACGTTTGCGACGAGCTGCGCGCTCCTGACGCTCCAGGCCCCGAACCGTCTCCTCCCGCTGCAGGACCTGTAGGATGCGCCTCTTCGCCATTGCCGTGGCGGCCCTCGCCGTCTCCTCCTGCGCCTCGACGCCTCCGCGCCCCGCGGCCCCGCCTCCGTCGCTCACCAGAGGCATCGCCTGGCTCGTCGCACAGCAGGCCCCTGAAGGCGCCTGGAAGTCGACGACGTACTCCGCCTACGGCGAGGGCCCGGTCCTGACCGCCGCGGCGCTGTGGGCGCTCACGGCGTGCCCCGAGGGGACCGTCCCGCGCGACACGATCGATCGCGGCGAGGCGTATCTCCGACGCTGCATCACGCCCGAAGGCAAGCTGGAGTCGATCTCCCCCACGTACGCCACCTCGTTGGCGATCCTCGTGCTCGTGCGCCTCCGCGGGTCTGAGGACCCCGACATCCAGCGCATGGCGCGCTGGCTGGTCTCCGCGCAGCTCGCCGAGCCGATGGGCTGGGATCGCGCGGACCGCGCCTACGGAGGCTGGGACCGCCAGGGGGACTGGGCGCGGAAGCCGAATCTGGCGCAGGTGGACCTCTCGATCCTCTCCTTCGCCGTGGAGGCCCTTGCGGCGGCGAAGGTCTCCGAGGAGGACCCCGTCTGGGACCGTGCGCTTACGTTCGTCTCGCGCTGTCAGCAGCCGGACGGCGGTTACCTGGCGACGCCGGTCCCCGAGCACGGCTGGGTGAACAAGGCAGGGGAGGGGCGCTCCTACAGCACGGCGACGTGTGACGCGGTGCGGGCCCTCACCGCCTGCGGCTCTCCGTCGGAGGCCTCCGGCGCCTGGCTGGACGCGCACCCGGCCACGGACACGCCCGTGGGCCTGAACGCGGAGTGGACGGAGGGGCTCCGCTACTACCACGCCTACGTCTGGGCCGCCTCCCGCCGCCTCCGCGGCCTCCCGGTGGATGTCTCCTGGCTCGCGGGGATCCAGGCTGCCGACGGCTCCTGGACGAACGCGACGCCGCTGATGAAGGAGGACGACCCGCTTATCGCCACGCTCCTCGCCGTCGCGGCCCTCGCTGAGCAGCACCTGACTGCACCGTGACCCGTTGGGGGCGGAAAGACGGGACATTCACCCAGGGCGGCGATGCTGCGGATGAGGGCCATGCCTTTCCCGATGCGGCCAAGGCGGGCAAACACGAATCTCGGGCTTGCGACCGGCCGCGGTGCGCGGATAGGATTCCGAGTGGACGTGTTTGGGGCCACCCTGATGGAAACCGTGCGAGTGAAGACCGAGATCGGGACCGACGGGAAGATCCGGCTCGTGATCCCCAGCGGAATGCCTCCAGGACCAGCGGACGTCATCGTCATCATCGGCCGCTCAGAGAACGGAGGCGCCCCCGGGAAGTGGGCGCAGTGCTATGGCCTCGGGCGGGACATCTGGGCCAATGAAGACGCCCAGGAGTACGTAAACCGAATGCGGGACGAGTGGGGGAAATGACACTCCTCGACGCTATCCCCACAGAGACGCTCGTCGGTGTGGATACGGCTCCGATCATCTACCTGATCGAGCAACACTCGCTCTTCGGCCCTCTGGTCTATCCGTTCTTCTCGGAACGTGTCGATACCGGCGTCAATCCGATCGTGACCTCGATTATCTCCCTTGCGGAGGTGCTCACCAAGCCGATTGCGATGGGGCGAACCGACCTCGCCGACGCCTATCGGGACCTCCTGACCAAGGGCCCGCACCTCGTAATCCTGGACCTCTCCAAGGGGACCGCAGAGCGCGCGGCTGCGTTGCGTGCCGCGTATGGGCTGAGGCTTCCCGACGCGTTTCAAGTCGCGGCGGCGGTTGACGCCGGCGCAACCCACTTCCTCACCAACGACTCTCGACTGAAGGTCGTTCGGGAACTTATCGTGGTCGTCCTCCAGGATCATCTGGGCTCTGCATCACGATAGGAAGTCAGCCCGGAACACGGGCTTCCACGGTGTGCTCGCCGTCGCGGCCCTCGCTGAGCAGGAGGCGGCGCGGTAGCCCGTGTCAGTGCGGCTCGGGCTGCCGCACCGACTCCTCGAGGGCCTGGATCGGGACCCGGATCTCCTCGTCCACCGTGTCCTCGATGATGAGGATCACCTCGTCCTTCTCGATCCGACCGACGCGGACTCCGCGTCCGTCCATGCGGACCGGCAGGAGGTCGCCCACGCACATCGGGTCGAGCGGCTCGCCGTTCATGTAGAGCGACACGCGTCGGTTCAGCACGCCGTCGCACTGGAACACCGGCCGCTCGGGCGGCGGTGGGGCAGGGGGAGGCTGAACGTACAGCTCCGCCTCCCAGATGGCGTTGCACTCCTCTGGGGGCGGATCGACGGCTTGAGGAGGCATCTTCGGATTCTCGGGCCAGGGGAGTTCCTCCGCGCAGACCACCGTCCTCCAGAACACGAGAAGCGCCCCGAGTGCCAGCGCGCAGTTCACCCCCCACGCCACCTCCGCCGAGCGTCTCCGCCTCTTCATCGCTTCACCTCCTGCCGGTGAAACGACCCCAGCCCCCGCCGGGTTGGGCTGTCCGGCGACATCTCCCCGGGCTACAATGCCGCCCTGAGCGAGCTCGACCCGGCGCGGGCCGAGGTGACCGGCGCCGAGGCCTTCGGGGTGTAGCCGATGTCCACATCCCACCCGCCCGTGCCCGACACCCAGTCACCGACCGTGAGGCTGCCGGCCGACGACCCCACGCGCCAGACGATGGTCCCCTCTCCCGACGAGGTGACCCCGCTCGTGACCGCGCCCGACGTCGCCGCGGGCGATCGCCCCCGAAACCTCCGCCACTACGTCCTCCTTCGCGAGCTGGGCCGAGGGGGGATGGGGATCGTCTACGAGGCCGAGGACACCGTCCTCCATCGCCACGTCGCGATCAAGGTCCTCCCCCCCGCCATCGCCACGAACGCCGAGCTCCTCTCGCGGTTCCGCCGCGAGTCGGAGTCCGCCGCGGGCCTCGACCACCCCGGCATCGTCAAGGTCTTCGGGATCGGCGAGGACCAGGGGGTCCCGTTCTACGCGATGGAGCTCGTCGAGGGCCTCTCGCTCGACCGGATGATCGAGGGAGGCGCGCTCCCCTCCACCGGCGCCGCGCGCGTGGCCCGCTGCGTCGCCGACGCGCTCGGCTACGCCCACCGCCACGGCGTCATCCACCGCGACATCAAGCCCGCGAACCTCATCGTCGTCGGCGCGAAGACGCGTGAGATCCCCGAGGACCTGCGCGTCGTCGTCACCGACTTCGGCCTCGCCCGCGGCGTGGAGAGCTCCTCGCTCACCAAGACCGGCGACGTCCTGGGGACGCCCGCCTACATGTCCCCCGAGCAGGCCTCGGGCGGAAAGGGCATCGACGCGCGCGCCGACCTCTACTCCCTCGGCGCGACGCTCTACGAGTTGGCGACCGGGAAGAAGCCATTCCTGGGCGAGGGGACCGGCGACGTGCTCCACCGGATCCTGGAGGAGGACCCCTCGGCGCCGCGCAAGGTCGATGCGCGCATCCCGCGCGACCTGGAGACCATCATCCTCAAGCTCATGGAGAAGGAGCCCTCGCGCCGCTACGCCCGGGCCGAGGACGTCGTCGAGGACCTGCGCCGATTCCTCGCGGAGGAGCCGATCCACGCGCGGCCCGTCTCCGTCGCCGGGCGCCTGTATCGGAAGGCGCGGAAGAACAAGGCCGCCGCGGCGCTCGTGGCGATCCTCGTCCTCGTGGTGACGCTCGGCCCGGCCGCGTGGCTGGGCATCCGGTGGCGCCGCGCGCGAGACCTCGAACGCCGCGTGGAGGCGGCCGAGCGGGCCCTCCTTGCGGGGGACCCCCACCGGGCGTTCGATCTGGCAATCGGCGTCCTCGCGGACGACCCGGACAGCGTCCGTGCCCGCCTCGCGCGCGACGCGGCGGACCGGCGCCGCCGCGACGAGGACGACCTCGCGCGGGCCCGCGCACGTTTCGAGCAGGCGGAGGGCCACCGCGCCCGGGGCGACGAGGCCTGGAATCACGTCGTCGCCCTCCGTCGGGAGGCGATCGTCGAGGCGGACCGCGACGAGGTGCGCATGAAGGAGCTCCTCGCCCAGTCCCGCCGCGAGGAGAAGGGCGCGCGCGCGGAGTACTCGCGGGCGCTCGCCCTGTATCACGAGGCGCTCGGCGTGGCCCCCTCGCTCTCCGAGGCGGCCGACCGTGCGGCCGGGGTCTACCAGACGTACCACGCGCTCGCGGAGGAGGCCGGGTCGTGGGAGGACGCGGCGGACCTCGATGTGTTCCTGCGCGGTCTCGTCGATCGCTGCGGCGCCGTCACACGGGCGCGGCTCTCCGCGTACCTGGACGGGGCAGGCCGGGCGACCGTGGAGACAGACCCGCCCGCCACGCTGACGTACTTCCGCTGCGAGGACCGCGAGGGGAAGCTCGTGCCGGTCTCGCAGGGGGAGTGGCCCGGGGGGACAGTGCCGCTCGCGATGGGGGGCTGGGTCGTCGTCGCCGCCGCGGAGGGATACGCCGAGGCCCGAATTCCGCTCTGGGTTCCTCGATGCGGCGAAGCGAAGATCCGCGTGCGGCTGCGCAAACCCGACGAGATCGGCGACGGTTTCGTCCTCGTCCCCGGCGGGGGATTCTGGATGGGAGGGGACGAGAAGGCCTTCGGCGCGGGGCCGCGGAGGTGGATCGAGGTCCCCGACTTCGCAATCTCGCGGTTCGAGGTCACGGCCGAGGAGTACTGCGTGTTCCTGAACGCCGTGTCCGCGAAGGACGGCTCGCAGGTCGCGCAGGCCATGGCGCCTCGGGCTGCGGGGAACGCCGGGTACTACTGGGTCGCCGACAACGGCGGCGCCTTCTCCGTGCCGCGGAGCTGGGACCTCCGCTTCCCGATCTACTGCGTCTCTCGGCAGGACGCCGAGGAGTACTGCCTCTGGCTCTGCGAGAGCGACGGCGCGACGTACCGCCTTCCGACCGAGCGCGAGTGGGAGAAGGCGGCCCGGGGTGTCGACGGGCGGCCCTACCCGTGGGGCACCGAGATGGTCGACGGACGGTGCCTCTGCCGGACGCACCCGGCCTGCGTCGCGAGACCGAGTCCGCAGCCGTCCGGGTTCGCGCCGGACGACGAGTCGCCCTACGGCGTCCGCGACACGGCGGGGAGCGTCGCGGAGTGGACCTCGAGCTCGGCTGCGTGGGACGCGGTCCTCGCGGTCCGCCGCGGAGCCTCGTGGGGCTACGAGGCGGAGACCTGCCGTTCGGCCTCTCGAATCGTCACGGACGGGAGGGGCGCCAATCCTCACGTCGGATTCCGAGTCGTCCGCGAGCTTAAGTGAGCGTCGTCATTTCCAGCAGTCGCCGATCGGCACTGCTGGAAATGACGACGGTTTTGCGGAACGGCCGATCCCGCTCGTTCCGCTGCAACTCCCGCCGCAGTCTCCGCCTCCGCCGAATCCGGCCGCACTTCCGTGGCGTGGCACGCCCCGTGTCTCTCCTTACGGCGTCGCCTTTGGAGGGGTACGCCATGAAGCGCTGGATTTGGCCGCTGTTGGCCGTCGCCGTCGTCCTGACCTGGGGTCTCTGGCCGTTCCAGCGGGTGAGCGGCGAGGACGCCCCGCGAGACCGCGTCTGGACGGGGTGGGTGACCGATGCGGCGAGCCGTCCGATCCGAGCGGCCCTCGTCGTCATCGACCCGCCGCCTCGGGGGGTCGGCGCGGCCCTCGTCGCGGAGACGGACCGCGAGGGGAGGTTCCGCCTCCTGGATCCGCCGCCCGGGCGTCATCGGGTCCTGGTCGCCCAGATCAACTACCTGCCCGTCGTCGTCGAGGAGGTCGTCCTCGACCCCGCGACGCCGCCGAGGGCGTTCGTCCTCAGACAGACGGAGCGCATCATCGAGGGAGAGGTGCGCGACGCCGCGGGCTCGCCGATCGAGTGGGCGCGTGTCGACTACCCCGCGGAGGTCTTCGCCCCCGAGGAACTCAGGGGCGTTCAGAAGCACCTCGCGGTCCGCACCGACGCAAAGGGGCGGTTCCGCATCGCTCGCGGCCTCCGCGCGGGCGCGCCATGCGAGCTCTCCGTCGAGCGCACGGGATTCTCGCCGGCCCGGTCGGCCGTGGACCTCTCGGCGGGAGACCCGCCGCGCCAGTCCATTCGACTCGACCCGCTGCCTCGGGAAGTCCTCGAGGGGACCGTGGTGGGCCCCGACGGCCTCGCCGTCCCTGGGGCGCACGTGGAAGCGCGGAACGGCGGCCTCGTGCGGTGTGCCATGGCCGACGACGAGGGGCGCTTCGCGATCGGGGGCCTCGAGGCAGGCTTCGTGGACGTGTTCATCCTTCCCTCGGCCATCGGCTTCCGCGCGGGGTTCGCGCCCGCCCGCGACGTCCGCGCGGAGGCCCCGGGGACGATCCGCATCGACCTCGGATGGGTTCCGGAGAACGAGAGGCCCGGGGCGATCGCGGTCTCGTTCGAGGTCCCGGAGTCGATGGGGCGCATCGAGGCGATCTGGATCCGCGGGGAGGCCCAGCCGTTCGAGGAGATCCACGTTGAGGGAGGCCGGTGCTCGGCCTGGCAGGGAGGGGTCTCGCCCGGGCCGGTCCACATCTTCGTCCGGGCCGGAGATTGGATCGCGGCGCAGACGGTCGACGTCCCCGCGGGCGAGACCGTCCGCGTGACGCCCTCGCCGCGGCAGGGGCGGTTCGTGCGCCTGCACGTCCGGGACGGCGCGGGAGGGCCGCCGGTGATGGGCGCGATCGCGCTCCCCTACGTCGACGCGCCGGGGGGAGCTGCGTTCGAGCTCCCCCCGACGATGGCCGACGAGCGCGGCGAGGTCGAGCTCCGGGGCCTGCCCGAGGGGTGCCGCGTCGAGGTCACCGCCCCGGGGCGCGAGCCGCGCGAAGTGGTCCCGGATCGGCCCGATCAGGAGGTCCCGCTCGAGCCTCAGCGCTAGGGCCGGACGCGGATGGCCGTGGTATCCTATGGAAGGCGCGCACATCACACGAGGGGGATGGATGCGAAGGGTCCACGGCCTTGCCTTCCTTCTCTTCGCCGTCATCTGGTCGCAGGTCCCCGGGTCCGGCGCGCCGATCCGTCAGACCCGCGCCTGGGCGCCGTTCATCCGCGCCGCGGAGACGTACGGCTTTCCCGTGACCTACCTGCGGGGCGTCGCCGAGGAGACGACGATGGGCTTCGGCGACCAGGGCGAGGTCCTCGCTCGGTACGCCGACGGCTCGGTCCTCCTCGACGCGTCATTCCGCGACGTCCGGACGGGGACGCTCCTGCCGATGGAGCGCCTGTGGGTGAAGCCCGGGACGGTCGGCGCGGTGTACCACGAGCTGTTCCACGCCTTCTTCGAGCGGGAGATCGCGACCAACCCGGGCGAGCTGGAGCGCTTCCAGCAGCGGGCCGGAGCGGTCTTCCGGGACGTCCCGATGGAGAAGCGGCTCGAGGTGGCCGAGGAGGCCGTCGGGTGCTGGATCGCCTCGCTCGTCGAGACGGCGACGGCGGTCGTGCGTCGCGACCGTGAGGGGCGTGCGCGCGGCTGGCCGCGCGTCGCGGACTGGAACGAGCAGGATCGCCAGGCGCTGGCGAACGGGTACGAGGTGCACTTTCGCCCCGAAGCGAACGTATTCGGCTATTACCAGGACGGAGGCGAGATCGTGCACACCGAGGTGGGGATGGACGAGTGGTTCATCGAGTTCGCCTGGACGCGGGTGCTCCAGGGCGAGCTGCCGCGGACGTTCGAGGAATTCCTCGCCCAGCGATCATGACGGCTCCGGTCGCTTGACCCGGGATTGTGGGACGGGCTAGTCTCTTGGTGTTGTCCCAGGGGGAATCCCTGCATTTGCCGGAGGGAACGATGAAGAGAGTGTACTTCCTGCTGGGCGGGCTCGTTCTGGGCGCCGCCTCGCTCATGGGGTGCCACCGCAACCATGGCTATTGGCACGATCCGTACGCCAACCACGGGCACCAGGGCTGCTGCGCGTATCACACGGCGCCCGCGCCGTATTGCAATGCGTGCAGCCACTACCACGCGGGGGCGTGTCACTAGGGCTTGTGCGGGGGACCGGCCCCCGAGAGGGGGCTGGTCCTTCCCTGCCGCGATATCTGATATCTGACATCTGAGGTCTGATATCAGATATGCCCGGAATCCGACGGGCAAGCAGGACATATCTGATATCAGACCTCAGATGTCAGATATCAGATATCGTCGCCCCTACCCGAAGATCCCCTTCAGCTTCCCCCACAGCCCCTCTCCCGCCTCCTTCTCCTCCACGGGCAGCACGTTCTTGAACCTCACCCGCACCGTGGTCAGCTCCGTCAGCACCTTCTCGTACTTCGCCAGCTCGTAGCGCTCCTTGCCCGTCTCCTTCTTCGCCTTGAGCGAGGAGAGCGTCTTTCCGACGAAGTCGAAGTACTCGTCGAAGGCTCGGGAGACCTCCTGCTCGAGCCGGACCACGAGCGGCTGGACCGTGGCTTGTTCGATCCCGTCGAGGCGGGTCCTGAGCTGCTCGGCGAGCCGCGCCTGGAGGACGTCCTTGAGCTGCTGCCCCTTGAACTTCGCCATGAAGTTGGCCAGCATCCCGATCAGGCCGCGGACCTTCTTGTAGAGGACGAACCGGAGCCCCACGCCGACGGCGAACCCCATCAGGAACCAGGTGAACGTGGCATCCGTCGCGAATCCCGCCACCCACTTGACCGTCGAGCCCGTGATCAGCCCGAACAGGAACGTCAGGATCCAGCCCGCCTTCGCCTCCAGGCTCGTCGCGGCGATCAGGTCCTTGACCGTGATCGGCGGCCAGCGATGTTCGGCGCCGATCCGCTCGAACAGGCACGTGCTCCCCACGGCGTCGCGCGTCCGATCCTGGGCCTCCGCGACCTGCTTCGCCACCGCGTCCGCGAATGCGCGTGACTCCAGCGCGATGTCGTTGTTCATCCCGTCGAGCGTGTTCTTCACGTCCGACTTCTGGTCCTTCGAGAGGCGGTACTCGTTCACGTCCCCGAACCGCTGGATGAGCGTCTCCGCGACGCGCTTCCCGATGTCGTCCGTGGCCTTCGAGCGCAGCCTGCGGTACCCCTCCGTGGCCTCCACCTTCGCCCGGTTGACGACCGCGTCCTTCCGGTCGGCCGCCTGGGTCCGCTTCTTCTCGTTGTCCTGGATCTCGCGCTCGATCTCCGCGAGGCCCTTCTCGAGGAGCCCCTTCCGCTTCCGGCAGAGCGTCGTCAGCTCGTCGAGAAGCACCTCCGCCTTCTTCCGGAAAGCATCGAGCATCACCCGTCCGCGGTCGGTGCCGAGGTAGCGGTAGAGGGCCTGCTTGAAGACCGGGAATCGCGAGGCCTGCAGGCGCTTCTCGAGGTCCCCGTTGCTCCCGCCCTTCTTCACGAGCCCCGCGATCGCCTCCTCGGCGAGCTTCGCGTCGACGGAGAAGAGCTTCAGGCCGAGCTGCTCCTTGATCCGGACGAGCGCGCTCTGGTCCTTCGCGTCGGCGATCTTCCTGAGCGCCGCGTCCAGCTCCTTCCGTTGCGACTCCGGCGGCGCCCCCTTTGTGAGGAGGCCCACACGGAAGAGGCTCCCGATCGTCTGGCACTCGAGCACCACCCAGTCGACCATCTTGTCGGTAGGGAGGTTCTGCACGAGAAAGACGTGCGCGACGTTGTCGCGGATCTTCTCGTAGAACTTGAGCTCCTCCGACCCGAAGGGCGGATAGCCCGAGACGAGTACGGCGGCGCTGCAGTGCCGCACGAAGTCGATCGTGATCCGCTCGTGGACGTCGTTCGCCGCGTGGAGCCCGGGCGTGTCGACGTAGACCATCTCCTCGGGCAGGTCGAGCTCGGGGGAGAGGACCGACACCGACTCGACCCCCTTCTCGTTGTCGGGGTTCCAGCGGTTGTCGACGAACTGGGGGACGTCGGCGTTGGCGATGTCCTCCTCGTGGCCGTCGAGGTACTTGACCCAGGTGCGGGCCTTCGCGGCGCGCGCGGTGAGCGTGAGGACGCCGGTCGTCACGCGCGTGTTCACGGGGGAGCAGTCGCGCTCGGCGAGGGCGTTCAGGATCGTCGACTTCCCGCTCTTGAAGCGCCCGAGGACGCCGACCGTGAAGCGACTCTCGCGGAGGTCCTCCATGTACTTGACGAGGTTGACCAGGAGGTGCTTCTCGGCGGGCGAGAGGGTCGGCTCCTTCTCGATTGCGGCGACGGTCAGCTCCGTGCCCGCGTCGAACTTCCCCTCGAAGAGGTCGCGGGCGGCGAGCCAGAGGACCTTGCCGTACTCGTCGAGGATCTGGCGTCGCTGGGCGTTCCAGTCCTCGACGGCCTTCTTCCCCATGGCGGGGCTGACGACGGGCGCATTCGACGGCATCCGCTACCCTTCGGGGTCGAGAGGTCTATATGGTCGCGCGATTGTAGCGCGTAGCGGCACCCGCTACAATCGCCCGACGACATGTCGCTCTCCGTCTTGATCACCCTCGACCTCGTCAACGACTTCATCGGCCCGTTCGCCGAGGGCCAGCCCCGCCCGCGCGTCCACATCGGCGACGACGAGGCGAGGCGGATCCTGGGGGAGCGTCCCGAGGACGGACCCCTCGCGCGGTTCCTCCGCGCCTGCGGCGCACCCGCGGGGAGCCGACTCAAGGTCGTCCACCTGCGCGACTGGCACGCCTCCGACGACCCCGAGTTCGCCAGGTACGGGACGCACTGCGTGGAGGACTCCAGGGGAGCGGCCTTCGTCTGGGAGCCGTGGCTCCCCGCGCGCGAGGACGGGAACGTCTTCCTCGTCAACGCCCGGAAGCTGAACGTCTTCGCCGAGGGGGTCCTGCCCGGGCTCCTGCGATGGCTCGTCCACCGCGAGGACATCTCGACGGTGCGCTTCGGCGTGATCGGCGTCGCGACCGACCTGATGGTCCGCCACGTCTGCGAAGGGCTCCAGAGCTACCTGGGCGCGACCCAGGTCGCGGTCTGCTCCGAGCTCTGCGCCAGCCTGTCCCTCGAAGCCCACTTCCGGGGGCTCGAGGACCTCGCCATGAAGCTCGGCGTCGAGGTCCACGACCGGATCGCCGACTTCCAGGACTGGCTCGCCATGCCCGTCGAGGCGCGTGTCGCCCGCCCGAGGCCGTACGACGCACCCGCGGTCGAGGGCGCCCGCTCGGTCGCCCCGGAGGACCTCGACGTGCTCCAGGACCTCTGCCGCGGGTCGAAGGCGATCCGACTGGAGCCCCTCTCGGGAGGCTTCAGCGGGAGCCGCGTTCTGCTCGTCCACCGGACGTCGCGGAGCGGCGCGGCGCAGTCGCTTGCGGTCGCGAAGCTGGACGATCCGTCCAAGGTCTCCAAGGAGCGGCGAGGTCACCTGCTCGCCAAGGGGCTGCTGGGGCCGAACGTGCCCGAGGTGATCGCCTGCTCCTACGGGGAGGGCCGCGCCGGGCTCCTGTACTCGCTCGCCACGATGCGGAAGCCGCCGGTGAGGACTCTGAAGGCGTGCCTGGAGGCGCGACCCGATGCGGGCGAGGTTGATGCGATCTGGGACGAGGTCTTCCAGGTCCTGAGGGACCTCTACGTGAACGTCAGAACGGAGGCGGCGAATCCGTTCGTCAAGAACACGTTCCGCCCCGAGTACGCGCAGCACACGCTGGAGCGCCTCGCGGAAGTCCTGAAGTGCGACGTCTCGGGGCCGGTCACCGTCTATGGCGCGGGCGCGACGCTCCCGCCGCCGGGGCGGTTCTACGACCTGCTGCCGCTCCGCCTCGCCTCGGCGGCCGCGCCGATGCGCCTCTCCGTCGCGCACGGGGACCTCAACCTGGCGAACCTCCTGCTCGACCGCGTCCGAAACGTGTGGGTCATCGACTTCTTCCACGCCCGGGAGGACCACTACCTCTTGCAGGACGTGGCGAAGCTCGAGAACGACCTGAAGTTCATCTCGGCGCAGATCGGGCCCGGCGACCTCGGGGCGTTCCTCGGCATGGAGCGGACGCTCCTCGCGCAGCCAGACCTCTCCGCGCCGTTGCCGGACCTCGATCTCCCCGCGGGGATGCGCACGGCGTGGCAGTCGATCCGTCGGCTTCGCGCGTTCGCCTCGCGGGACCTGGGGGAGACCGACCCGCTCCCGTACCGCGTCGCCCAGCTCCGCTACGCCGCGCACACGCTCGGATTCGACGAGCCCGACGAGATGCAAAAGCGCGCCGCCGCGATCTCCGTGCTGCTCCTCTGCGACTGGCTCGCCTCGCGCTAGTCGGCGCGCCCGAGCGGGCCGCGCGTGACGCCCATGTAGTTGGAGGCGCGGAGCTCCTTCCAGAGCGAGTCACCGTCGTCGCGGCCCTCCAGGACAGCCCGATAGCTGCGGATCAGGCGCCGGGCCTCCTCGGCCGTGTGGACGAGCAGCTCCACGCGGAACCAGCGCACCCCCGCGTCGAGCATCCGACGAAGGTACTGCGAGGAGCTCTGCGGGACCGCGTTGAAGACCGTGTTTCGGCACCCCGCGTCGGCCTTCAGCGGGTGCGCCATGCCCGTCGGGTCCTGGAGCGTCAGCGCGTGGCGGTCGCACGGCCTCCCGCAGTCCCGGTAGTCCTTCCCGTTCGAGAGGATCGCCGCGAAGACGCAGTGCTCCATGTGGAACATCGGCATGTGCTGGTGCACCACGACCTCCGCTCGGCCCGCGTCGGTTCCCGAGAGGAGCGCGACAAGCTGCTCCCAGTTCAGGTCGTAGCTCGGCACGAAGCGCGCCAGCCTCTTCGACAGGAGCCAGTCCGCGCACAGCTCGTTGGCGACGTTCAGCGAGAAGTCGCCAATCCGCTCGACCAGGGGAGCCTCCCGCTCGAGGACCTGGAGATGCGCGGTGGAGCGCACGAGCACGCCATCGGGGTTCGACGAGAGCATGCTCCTCAGGAACCCCAGCTCCCCCGGCTTCACGACCCGCGGCGGCGCGAGGGCGATCCAGGCCTGCTTCGCCCGCACCAACGGCACGGCCTGCGCATACCGACGAATGTCCTCGAAGTCGCACTCGACGTGGCGGACCCCTTCCGCGAGCGCGGCCTCCACTTGCTCCAGCGATCGACAGAGGACGACGAGCTGGGGCGTCGACGCCGTCCGTCGGCTCCCACCCCGCAGTCGACCCAGCGCATCCGTGCTCACGCGGTGCCCCGGGTTCGCCCTCCGCACCGCCTCCAGGTCCGCGGCGAGGCGACGGCGCAGGTCGTTGATCTGGCTCACCGGCAACATGACGTTTCCGAGCGCCGCCTCGAGACCGCGCAACTCGAACGGCGTGGTCCCCAGGCGGCCCAGGTGCTCGCGGAGGTACTCGGCCGTCAGCGGGCGCTTGCGTGCCTCCTGGAGCGGGCCGGCCTCTCGCGAGACGCGATGGACGCCGTCGGAGAGCGTGACCCGCAGGTTTCCCTCGTGTGCCTCCACGAGGACGTCGACCGGGACGCGCCTGCGGACCTCGGCATACGTCGCTTGAAGCGCGCGGTCGATCGCCGGGTCGTCGGTCTTCCACACGCGCCAGCCCGGCTCCGGAGCGCGGCACTCCCGCACCTCGAATTCGACCCGCTGCGGCGCGTCCGCCGCGTCGACGCGCCTCCCCTCCCGCCAGACGTGCATGACGCGCCCCCCGGGCTCGTCGTGCTCGGGGTGGCCGTAGTCGAACACGATGCCGTCGCCTGGCTTGAGCGGCCCGTCGAGGCGGATCGAGACGCGCTCGCCGGCGACGTGGTCCACCTGTCCGAGGAAGATCCCGCGCTTCTTCGGCGAGAGGCCCTTCACGAGGACCTGGTGGTTCACGCCGCCGAGGAACCCGTGCGAGAACCCCCGCGAGAAGACCTGCTCGAGCGTGAGGACCTCCTCGCGCGAGAAGCGGGCCTCCGCGTCGTCGACGGCCTTCCGGTAGGCCCGCGTCGTCGCGGCGACGTACTCCGCCGACTTCAGGCGCCCCTCGATTTTCAGCGAGACGACCTGCCCGAAGAGCTGCGGAATGAGGTCGAACGCGGCGAGGTCCTGCGGCGAGATGAGGTACTTCTTGTCCCCCAGGTCCTTCCGCTCGCCGTCGACGTGGAGGTCGTACGGGAACCGGCACGCCTGCGCGCAGGCCCCCCGGTTGGCGCTGCGCCCGCCGAGGGCTTCGCTCGTGAGGCACTGTCCGCTCCAGGCGACGCACAGGGCCCCGTGGACGAAGACTTCAAGCTCCATCGATGTCGTGGCGCGGATCTTCCTGATCTCCTCGATGGAGAGCTCCCGGGCGAGGATCACGCGCGAGAAGCCGAGCTCCTGGAGGTACCCCATCTGCTCCGCGCACGACGTCGTCGTCTGCGTGCTCGCGTGGATCGGGACGTCCGGCGAGATGGCGCGCACGAGCCTGGCGACGCCGAGGTCCTGGAGGATGAGGGCGTCGGGCCCGGCGGCGATGATCCTCTCCAGGAGCCTCTGGGCGTCGGCGAGCTCCGTGGAGAAGACGAGCGTGTTGAATGTGACGTACCCGCGGACTCCGCGGAGGTGGAGGAAGGCGAGGAGGTCGGGGAGCTCCTCGAGCGAGAAGTTGCGGGCGCGCGCGCGGGCGTTGAACTTCTGGACGCCGAAGTAGACGGCGTCGGCGCCGTTCTCGACCGCCGCTCGGATGCAGTCGAAATCGCCGGCGGGGGCGAGGACCTCGGGTCGAGTGCTCGCGGACGTGGACGCCGCGGCACCCGATGCGGGTGCGGTTTGCATGGGCGCATGATAGGTGATACAACCCCCGCGGTCAATCCCGCCCAGGAAGGCCCGCATGCCCGTCGACCCCGTCCACGCCCTGCTCGGTCACCTCGCGCGGTGGAAGCTCTGCCTCCTGGCGGTCGCGCTGGCGACGGGGGGATTCGCGCTGACCGCTTCCGAGGAGAAGGAGCCCGAACGCTGGACGCACAAGCGCCACATCGGGATCCTCGGCGGCGCGCTCCTCATCGCGGGGATGAACGTCGGGGCGCTCTGGAAGGCGCGGAACCCCGACCCCCCGCGCAACGCGAAAGAGGCCTACCGCGCCTGGTTCAGCCACGTCGGGGGCGACATCGTGGGCCTCGCGATCTGGGGGGCGAGCCACATGGCGCCCGGACGACTCGGGAACCTCACCGTGGCCGGCGCCGTGAACCTGGCCGCGTGGACGGCCATCCTCCTGATCGGCGTCGTGGTCTCGCCCGTGCTCGTCTCGCGCATCGCCCGTCGCCTTCATCCCCCGCTTGATGCGCCCCCGCCCGCCGCGTAGGATGTTCCGTCCAGTCCAGAGGAGCGCCCCGTGAGACGAGTCGAACCCGGCGAAAAGGTCCACCTCCGCCTCCGCGTCAACGGCCAGGAGGTCGACTGCGTCGTCCCCGTCCACAAGACGCTGCTCGAGGTGGTCCGCGAGGACCTCGGCCTCATGGGGACGAAGCACGGCTGCGAGCTGGGGGAGTGCGGCACGTGCACGGTCCTCGTCGACGGGCAGGCGGTCCTCTCGTGCCTCGCGCTCGCCATCGAGGTCGAGGGGCAGGAGATCACGACGGTCGAGGGGATCCAGGACGGCCCGGACCTCCACCCGCTCCAGCAGGCCTTCGCCGACACGGGGGCCGCGCAGTGCGGCTACTGCACGCCGGGGTTCCTCCTCTGCGCGAAGTCGCTCCTCGCGAAGAAGCCCTGTCCGAGCCGCCAGGAGATCAAGGAGGCGCTCGCGGGAAACCTCTGCCGATGCACGGGGTACCTGAAGATCTACGAGGCCGTCGAGCAGGCCGTGGAGACGATCGCGAAAGGACCCGCCCATGCCCGCCCATGAGATGCCGAACAACCTGCGGGTGATCGGCAAGAACTGGCGCAAGGTCGACGCCCGCGCGAAGTGCACCGGCCTGACGAAGTACGCCGACGACCTCGTCTTCCCGCGGATGCTCCACTGCAAGATGCTCCGGAGCAGCGAGCAGCACGCGAGGATCGTGAAGGTCGACACGACGAAGGCCGAGCGCCTCCCGGGCGTCGAGGCCGTCCTCGTCGGGACCGAGATGCCGATCCCGTTCGGGATCCTGCCCATCTCCCAGGACGAGCACCCGCTGTGCATCGACAAGGTCCGCTTCGTCGGCGACCCCGTCGCGGCCGTCGCCGCGGTCGACGAGGAGACCGCCGACGAGGCGACGCGGCTCATCGAGGTCGCCTACGAGCCGCTCAAGGAGATCATGTCGATCCAGGAGGCCCTGAAGAACCCCGAGCCGCGGATCCACGACTACGGCGACGAGGGGAACATCCACAAGCGGGTCTCGCTGGAGTTCGGGGACATCGCGAAGGGGCTCGGCGAGGCGGACGAGGTCGTAGAGGACTTCTATTACTACGAGGGGAACACGCACCTTGCGATGGAGCAGCACGCCGCGGTCGGCGTGTGGGACCCGGACGGCAAGGTGACGATCTACTCCTCGACGCAGACGCCCCACTACCTGCACCGGGCGGCCTCCAAGGTCCTGGGCCTGGCGCCGTCGCACATCCGGATCATCGCCACGACCAACGGGGGAGGGTTCGGAGGGAAGAGCGACCCGTTCAACCACGAGATCGTCGTCGCGAAGCTCGCGATGAAGACCGGGCGGCCGGTGAAGATCTGCCTGACGCGCGAGGAGGTCTTCTACTGCCACCGCGGACGCCATCCCGTCCTGATGTGGGTGCGGATGGGCGTGAAGAAGGACGGCACGATCACGGGTCTCCACTTCCGTTCGATGCTCGACGGCGGCGCCTACGGGTCGTACGGCGTGGCCTCCACGTACTACACGGGGGCCCTCCAGACGGTGACGTACAAGGTGCCCCACTACAAGTTCGAGGGGCTGCGCACCTTCACGAACAAGCCGCCCTGCGGCCCGAAGCGCGGACACGGCACGGTGCAGCCCAGGCACGCGCTCGAGATCCACCTCGACAAGGTCGCCGAGCGCCTGTCGATCGACCCGGCGGAGCTTCGGAAGAGGATCTGCGTCGACAACGACTCGCTCACGGCGAACTACCTGACGGTCGGCTCGTGCATGCTCCGTGAGTGCCTCGACAAGGTCGTCGAGGGCTCGGGGTGGAAGTCGAAGTTCCGGAAGCAGCCGTACGGGAAGGGCGTGGGGCTCGCGTGCGCCTCGTACCTCTCGGGGGCGGGGCTGCCGATCTACTGGAACAACATGCCGCACTCGGGCGTGCAGATCAAATGCGACCGGGGCGGCGGCGTGACGGTCTTCTGCGGGTCGACGGAGATCGGGCAGGGCTCGGACAGCGTGCTCGCGTACGTCGTCGCGGAGGTGCTGGGGCTCGACCCGTTCGACCTGCGGATCGTGACGGCGGACACGGACCTGACCCCGGTCGACCTGGGGAGCTACTCAAGTCGAGTGACGCTGATGACGGGAAACGCGGCGATCCAGGCCGCGGAGAGGATCAAGGAACCGATCTCGCGGGCGGTCGCGGAGAAGCTCGCGGTCCCGTCGGCGAGGCTCACGTTCGCCGACCGCCGCGTGTTCGACGTGGAGGACCCGTCGAAAGGGATGACGTGGGCGGAGGCGGTGCAGCTTGCGGAGGCGAAGTTCGGCACGATCGGCGCCGTGGGGAGCTACACGCCTCCCGTGACGCACGGGAAGTTCAAGGGGGCGGGGGTCGGGCCGTCGCCGGCCTACAGCTACATGGCGGCGGTCGCCGAGGTGGACGTCGACGTCGACACGGGGATCGTGCGCTGCCCGAAGTTCTGGATCGCGTACGACTGCGGCAAGGCGCTCAACCCGCTGCTGGTGATCGGGCAGGTGGAGGGGAGCGTCTACATGGGCCTGGGCGAGGCGCTCATGGAGGAGCAGGTGTTCCGCCTGGGGGTGCACAAGTTCCCCTCGCTGCTCGAGTACAAGAGTCCGACGACGATGGAGATGCCGGACGTCGTGACGTGGCTGGTGGAGGGGCCGGACAAGAACGGGCCGTTCGGGGCGAAAGAGGCGGGGCAGGGACCGCTGCTGCCGGTGGCGCCGGCGATCGCGAACGCGGTGTACGACGCGGTGCGGGTGAGGGTCGACGAGGTGCCGATCCAGCCGGAGAAGGTGCTGGCGGCGATGCGGAGCGCGTCGAAGCGGTTCGGGCCCAAGTCGATGCCCACGGTGAATTGGGGGGAGGCGATCAAGGTCCCCACACCGTGGGAGGGGGGCACAGGGAAGCCGATCACGACCCCGGAGCCGACGAAGGCGAAGTAGCATGCTGCGACTGCCGAAATTCAGGTTCCTGGTTCCCCGTACGCTCGACGACGCCGTCTCCGCCATCGCCGACGCCGGCCCTGAGGCCGCCCTCGTCTCGGGCGGCACCGATCTCTACCCGAACATGAAGCGTCGCCACCAGGAGCCGAGAACGCTGATCGCGCTCCGCAGGCTCCGCGAACTGCGCGGGATCGAGGGCGACCCGAAGTCCGGCCTGCGCATCGGCGGCGCCGCGACGCTGACTCAGATCGCCGACGACCCGCGCGTCGAGTCGGCCTACCCGTTCCTGTCGCGCACCCTCCGCCAGGTCGCCACGCCGCTCATCCAGAACATGGGCACGATCGGCGGGAACCTCTGCCTCGACACGCGCTGCACCTACTACAACCAGAACTACGAGTGGCGGAAGGCGATCTCGTTCTGCATGAAGAAGGACGGCGACACCTGCTGGGTCGCTCCGGGCTCGCCCCGCTGCTGGGCGGTTTCGTCGAGCGACTCCGCGCCCGTGATGGTCGCGATCGGCGCCAGGCTTCGGCTCGTCTCGAAGCAGGGCGAGCGGGTGGTCGCCGCCGAGGAGCTGTATCGAGACGACGGGATCAAGTACCTCACAAAGCGCCCCGACGAGGTTCTGGCGGAGGTCCTGCTGCCGCCCGTGAACGGTTGGTCAGCGACGTACTGGAAACTGCGCCGTCGCGGCTCGTTCGACTTTCCTGTCCTCGGCGTCGCGGCCTGGGTGAAGTGGGGCAAAGACGGCGTCGTCGAGGACATTCGCGTGGTTCTCGGCGCCGTGGCGAGCTACCCGGTCGAAGAGAAGGGCGTCGCCGACTTGCTCCGCGGGAAGAAGCTGACGGAGCAGCTCATCCTCGATGCCGCGAAAACGGCCCAGAAGCCCGCCAAGCCGCTCAACAACACCGACTTCGTCGCCAACTGGCGCAAGCAGGTCGCCCAGGTGTACGTGGCGCGGGCGCTGCGGCAGCTGGCTGGGCTACCCACACTGGCACCATGACGCGATTCTCGCGATTGGACTCTAGATCCGGGATCCCACAAGTGAATTGTCCAAAGTGCGGGGGCGAGCTACGGGATATCGGGCTTCTGTATGCTTGGATCGCAGGGCGTCAGAGAAGGAAGCGATAGCGTGCATCAATGATCGCTGAGCGCGACCGGCCCATTCAACCTCGTGCCTCAGCCTGGCGTCGCCGGACGGGTACCTTGTACGAATCAGGACGGTGTCAGGCCCTCGTTCGCGCTCGCTTGGAGCGCGAACGGCGGATCGAGTCCTCGATGATCCAGGAGGCGATTTGCGCGGGAGTCAGGCGGGGCGTGCCCTGCTTGCGGGTGGTCCTGGCAAGTCGAACCAGGTCGCGCCAGGTCTCGCGACTGAATCCGACCAGCCTGCGAATGGTCCAGGACGGATTCGTGGGTCGGCCACGGCCCTTTCCAGGAGTCAGTTGCAGCCTGAGGCTGTCCAGCAGATGGTAGAGATCCCACGGGGAGTGTCCCACGGCCACGCGACGCACCTTGGACGCGCCGAGCAACTTCGCGACTGGATTCGTCCTGACCCTCTTCATGCCCCATCCTCCGGATCGAATTCCGTGATGCCGTAGTACCGTCCATCCAGGACGAGGCCGACTTCGCCCTGGTTCGTCTCGCGACCCATCCGGTGGAGGAACGCGCGCAGCGTCTTCAAGGAGGCCTGCGTCACCGCGCGGGGCTCGGCGTAGCAGACGACCATTGTGGGCTCGTCTCCGACGAGCGCTCCGCCACGCTCATCGTCACGCCACAGGCCACGTCCACGGGGATAGGCCGTGGCGCCGCGAAAGAGCGTTGCGAACACCTCGAGGGCCTTCTCCACCCACAGCCTGTGCTGGATGCGACGACCACGCCGATCGACGCTAGGGACGAAGAGCACGAATAGACGCGTGCCGGCAGGTCGCGCTGCGCCGAGTGCCCGAGACAGCTTGTCCATCAGCGAAGCGCCCCTCCCGTGGCTTCATGGTTGCGCTTTCGATATCGAAAGTCAAGAGCCCCCTGTCGGGCGAGTGACGCGCACGACGTCGTCGGCTCGCGAGTCTTGCCCGCGAAAACGCTTCCCGGGGGGCCTCCGAATCACTACCCTATCCGCCCCCCGCGATTCCGGGCGGGGAGGGGAGGAGAACCATGCCGACCGCCGAGGCCGTAGCGCCCACCGCCACGTTTGAGGTCAGGAACCCCGCCACCGGGGATCTCCTGGGGACCCCGCCCATCCACTCCTCGGAAGAGGTCCGCGCCGCCATCGCGCGCGCCCGCGCCGCGCAGAAGGACTGGGGCGCGCTGCCCGTCAAGGAGCGGTGCAGGAAGCTGCTCGCTTTCCGCGATGTCCTCCTCGACGAGGCCGAGGACCTCTGCCGGCGGATCTCCCAGGAGAACGGCAAGACCATCGTCGAGTCGCTCTTCATGGAGGTCATCCTCGTCATCGACCTCGTCACCTGGTACGGAAAGCACGCCCCCAGGGCCCTCAAGCCCCGCCGCCTGAAGCACCACATGGCCCCTCACCGTCACGCCCGGGTCCACTACCTGCCCCGAGGCGTCGTCGGCGTCATCGCGCCGTGGAACTACCCCTTCAGCATCCCGATCGGCGAGACGATGACAGCCCTCTTCGCCGGAAACGCCGTCGTCCTCAAGCCCAGCGAGGTCACCCCGCTCGTCTCGCTCCGCGCGAAGGAGCTCATGGACCGAGCCGGGCTCCCCGCGGACCTCGTCCAGGTCGTCACCGGCCTCGGCGCCACGGGCGCCGCCCTCATCGACGGGGGAGTCGACCAGATCGTCTTCACCGGCTCCGTCGCGACGGGGAAGAAGGTCGGACTGGCTTGCGCCGAGCGGCTCATCCCCTGCACGCTGGAGCTCGGCGGCAAGGGCGCCGCCATCGTCTGCGCCGACGCGGACATCGAGCGCGCCGCGCACGCCATCGTCTGGGGCGGCTTCGCCAACAGCGGGCAGACCTGCGTCGCCATCGAGCGCGTCTACGCCGCCGCGCCGATCTTCGACGCCCTGCGCGACCGGATCGTCGCCATCGCCAGCACGCTGCGCCAGGGCGAGCCGACCTCGTTCGATACCGACGTCGGCGCCATGCCGTTCGAGCGCCAGCTCGAGGTCGTCCGCGGACAGGTCGAGGACGCGAAGCAGCGCGGGGCGAGGATCCTCTGCGGGGGCGCGCCCCCGAGCCGCCCGGGCCGCTTCTTCGCGCCGACCGTCATCGAGGGAGACCTCCACGAGGCCGACGTCGTCAGGAAGGAGACCTTCGGCGCCGTGCTCCCCCTCGTCCGCGTCGCCGACGAGGAGGAGGCCGTCCGGTGGCACAACCAGAGCCACCTGGGCCTCCAGAGTTACGTCTTCTGCGGGAGCATCGGGCGCGGGAGGGAGATCGCGCGGAGGCTGGAGAGCGGGATGGTCATGGTCAATGACGTCCTCTCGACCTACGCCCTCATCGAGGCCCCGTGGGGAGGCGTGAAGCAGAGCGGACTCGGCAGGACGCACGGGGAGGACGGGCTGCGCGAGGCGTGTCAGCAGCGGTACGTCAGCTCGCCGAAGCGGTTCGTGCCGTGGTTCGCCAAAGAGGAGTGGTGGTACCCGTACTCGAAGGCCACCTTCGACAAGTGGCTGGGGATCGCGAGGAGGGTGTACGGGAAGGGCGTGGTGGGGACGATCGTGAGGTGGTTTTTCTAGACGGATCGAGCACGAGTACGAGCACGAGCACGAGCACGCCAGCGATGCCGTGAACAGAGGAGGGTGAGTTGAACGGGTCTGATGACCTCATTGGGAAACTGAAGGACATCGCCAAGAACCTCTGGTGGACGTGGCACCCGGAGGTGATCGCCATCTTCCAGCAGCTCGACCCGCTCGTCTGGCGGGAGACGAACCACAACCCGATCCTCTTTCTCGACACGCTGTCGCGAGACCTCCTCGAGCAGCGCGTCCGCCAGCTCGGGTTCGAGACGAGCATCAACTACCAGTACCGCCGGCTGCAGGAGTACCTCACGTCTAGGGATACGTGGGGGCACACGCACGCCGGGCCGCTTCTCGTCAAGCCGGTCGCCTACTTCTGCGCCGAGTTCGGGATCCACGAGTCGCTGCCGATCTACTCCGGCGGCCTCGGCGTGCTCGCCGGCGACCACCTGAAGAGCAGCTCCGACCTCGGCGTGCCTTTGGTCGGCGTCGGGCTCCTCTACCGTCAGGGGTACTTCCGCCAGCGCCTCGACGTCTCCGGGTGGCAGTCGGAGGAGTACGGCGGCATCACCCTCGAACAGCTCCCGCTCGAGCACGTCCGTACCGGGGACGGGCGCGGGCTTACGGTCGAGGTCGAGGTCCCCGGCGCGCCCCTCCGCGCGGGCGTCTGGCGCGCGCGCGTCGGGCGGAACTCCCTCCTGCTCCTCGATACCGACATCGACGGGAACTCCCCCGACGACCGCGCCCTCTGCGCGCGGCTCTACGGCGGCGACCGGCGGACGCGGATCCGCCAGGAGCTTGTCCTCGGGATCCTCGGGATGCGCGCGCTTGCGGCCGTGGGAGCGAGGCCGGGCGTCCTGCACCTGAACGAGGGGCACAGCTCGTTCGCCCTGATCGAGAAGGTCCGAGAGCTGGTCGAGGAGGACGGTTACAAGTTTGGGGACGCCTGCCGCGCGACCGCGATCCAGTCGGTCTTCACGACGCATACGCCGGTCCCGGCGGGGCACGACCGCTTCGCGCCGGACCTCGTCGAGCAGCACCTCGGATGGCTCCGCCAGAGGCTCGGCGTCTCCCAGAAGGACTTCCTCGGCCTCGGGCGCGTCAACGTCAATGACGAGGCCGAGACCTTCTGCATGACGGTTCTGGCCCTCAAGCTCACCCGCCGCGCGAATGCCGTGTCGCACCTCCACGGGCACGTGAGCCGCAAGATGTGGCAGCCGCTCTGGCCGGGGAGGCGCGAGGAGAGGGTGCCGATCGGCCATGTGACGAACGGAGTGCACGCCCTCTCCTGGCTCGCCCCGTCGATGTACCGGCTGTTCGAGCGGCACCTCGGGCACCGCTGGGAGGACCGGATCTGCCACCCCGACTCCTGGGACGGCCTCCTCTTCATGGACGACGGGGAGCTGTGGGAGACGCACCAGGCGCTCGCCCGGAACCTCGTCGAGTTCGCGAGGCGCCGCCTCGTCGAGCAGGCGAAGCGCCGCAACGAGCCGTGGGAGGGGAGGGAGGAGCTGACGCAGGCCCTCGACCCCGAGATCCTGACGATCGGCTTCGCCAGGCGGTTCGCGACGTACAAGCGCGCGACGCTCCTCTTCGACGACATGGACCGCCTCCGCAAGATGATCAACCACCCGAAGCGGCCGCTTCAGGTCGTCTTCGCGGGGAAGGCCCACCCGCACGACGACGGCGGGAAGAAGCTCATCCAGCAGATCGCCCAGCTCACGCGCGACGTGAGGTTCCTGGGGCGGATCGTCTTCCTCGAGGACTACGACATCAACGTCGCCCGCCACATGGTCCAGGGCGTCGACCTCTGGGTGAACAACCCCGAGAGGCCCCTCGAGGCCTGCGGCACGAGCGGGGAGAAGGTGCTCCTCAACGGCGTCCTCAACTGCTCCATCCTCGACGGGTGGTGGGCGGAGGCGTACGACGGGTCGAACGGCTTCGCGATCAGCGAGGGACGCTCGCACGTCGACTCGGGGGTGCAGCGCAAGCGCGACGCGGACTCGCTCTACGACACGCTCGAGAACGTCGTCTCGCCGCTCTACTACGACCGCGACGAGCACGGCGTGCCGCGCGGGTGGGTCAAGGCGATGAAGCGGGCGATCCAGAGCCTGGCCTGGCGCTTCAACGCCGACCGCATGGTGATGGACTACCTGCGCGAGAGCTACCTGCCCGCCGCGGGCGGGACGTCCTGCGCGATGCCCTAGAAGCGCAGGCGCTCGATCACGGCACGGCCCGCCTCGGACGTGGAGCAGACGCGGCCGCCCGGGACGGCCACGTCGGCCGTCAGGAAGCCGTCGTCGACCGCGCTTCGGACCGCCGCCTCGACCGAGCGGGCCTCGTTCTCCAGCTCCAGCGTGTGGCGCAGGAGCATCGCGACCGAGAGGATCGTGCCGTACGGGTTCGCGATCCCCTTCCCCGCGATGTCGGGCGCGGAGCCGTGGACGGGCTCGTAGAGGCCCCGCCGGCCTTCGCCCAGCGACGCCGAGGGGAGCATTCCCACCGACCCCGCGAGCACCGCCGCCTCGTCGGTCAGGATGTCTCCGAACATGTTCTCCGTGACCACCACGTCAAACGTCTGCGGGAAGCGGATCAAGCGAAGGGCGCAGGTGTCGACGAGCATGTGCGTCAGGCGGAGGTCCGGGAACTCGTCGTGGACGACCCGCGTGGCGACCTCGCGCCACAGCTTCGAGGTCTCGAGCGCGTTCTCCTTGTCGACCGAGGTGACGCTCTTCTTCCTCCCCTGGGCGAGGCGGCAGGCGACCCGGACGATCCGGGTGACCTCGGCGTCGGAGTAGGAGCAGACGTCGACGGCGCTGTGGGCGTCCCGTCGCTTCTCGCCGAAGTAGATTCCGCCGGTCAGCTCGCGGACCACGAAGATGTCGGTCCCCCGGACGATCTCGGGCTTGACCGCCGAGGCGTGCTCGAGCGACGGCCACGAGACAACGGGGCGGAGGTTCGCGTAGAGGTTGAGCCCGCGGCGGAGGCCCAGGAGGCCGCGCTCGGGGCGGGCATTCCCCTTGAGGCCGTCCCATTTCGGCCCGCCGACGGCGCCGAAGAGGACGGCGTCGGCGCGCTTGCAGACGGACCAGGTCTCCTCGGGGAGCGGCTGGCCGCACTGGTCGACGGCGGCGCCGCCGATCACCAGGCGGGGGAGCTCGAACTCGTGCCCCCTCGCCCGCGCGACCTCCTCGAGGACGCGGGCCCCCTCGGAGACCACCTCGGGACCGATCCCATCCCCTCCCAGGACGGCGATCAGTGCGCGCATGGTTCCTCTCACGGGTCGAAGTCGCGAGAGGTTACAGGAATGGGCCCCCGGCGTCCAGCTACCGGTTCTTCTTGTCGTCGTCGGGCGGGTCCAGAGGACAGATGAGCTTGCCGCCGTTCTCCTCCGCGAGCTGCCGCAGGAACTCGGAGTCGGGCTCGAAGGAGACGACGTTGAGGATCGGCTTCCACTTCGCGAGGTACGGCTTGATCCCCTTTCGGATCGTCTTCTCCGCGTCGTCCGGGACCTTTCCGTCTGTCAGGATGAAGATCGACGGTTTCATCCCCGATCGCTCGTTGGGCGGGACGGCGTCGAGGTACTGGAAGGCCCGCTGGATCGCCTTCCACAGGAAGGTCGGCCCGCCGGTCCCTTCCTTCTGGACGTGCTTCTTTGCGGCCTGGATGTTCTGGTCGGTCGCCTTGACGAACTGCGGCTGCCACGGTTTCGGCTCGCGCGAGAAGAAGAGGATTGCGAACGAGGTCGTCTCCTTCAGGAGGCCGATCGTCTTGGTCGTCTCCTCCCGCATGATCTGGACCTTCGACTTGACCTTCTCGTCCTCGGGGTTGAAGAACATGCTCGCGGAGCGATCGATGATGAAGACGACGTGCGTGGCGTTCGTCTGGATCCCGAAGTAGTCGATCGGGTCGCCGACCGGCACCTCGGGCTGCGTTTCCGGCGGAGGGTCGTCGGCGAGGAGGAGGGAGGTCAGGGCGAGGGCCAGGACGAGGCGATGCATGGTCCCCTCCGGGTGGCGGCTCCCTGACGCGGTCATGATGACCTGACGGGGCGCCGGGGTCAACCCGGAAAAAGTCCGCCCCGGGCACGGGGCCCGGGGCGACGCAGGATGAACCCAGGTTGTGTGAGATTTCGGCCTAGCGGCCGTTGCCGTGCTGGCCCTCGTCGTCGTCGTGGCCGTCGTCGTCGTGCCCCGGGTCAGCCCCGTGGCCGCCTTTCCCCTGACCGGGGTTGTCCTCGTCGTCGTGGTCGCCGTTGTTCCCGTGTCCGCGGTTCCCCTTCTTGCCCTTCTCGCCGTCGGAGCCGCCGTCCGAGCCTCCGTCGTTCCCGCCGCCGGCCTTGTCGCTGCCATCGCTCCCGCCGCGGCGGTGGTGCTGGTCGCCCTTGTGGCAGCAGCGGTCCTTGTCCTTGCGATGCTCCTGCGCCCAACGCTTCGCGGCCTGGCGCTCGCCGTCGGAGAGCTGCCCGTCGCCGTCCTTGTCCCAGCGCGTCATCATCTTCTGCCGAGCGGCCGCCTTGCGCGCCTCGCGCTCCTCCGGGCTCATCTCGGGCTTGTCGCGCTTCTTGTCCCGGCCGTCGCAGTCGCGGCCTTCCTTGTCCTTGCCCGCGCGGTCGCCGGGGCGGTGCTTGTCGTCTCCCTGTCCGCTGTTTCCGTCTCCGTGGCGGTCGACCTTGCCGCTCTTGGAGTCGTCGCGGTTGTCGCCCTTCCCCTTGTTTCCGCCCTTCGCGTGGTCGCCCTTTCCGCCCTGGGGTCCGACCCCGCCGCCGCACTTTCCGTCCGCGAGCACGGGGAGCGTCCAGCCTGCCAGGAGCGCCACAGCCAGGAGTCGAGCGAAGAACCGCATGAGAGCCTCCATCCTCTGAAGTCACGTCTGTGAGTCTATTTCAGCAAGGAGGCTGCCAAGGGCGTCCGCCGGGTACTGTGAGTGCAACATGCATGTGGAACGCTGGTTATGGCATCCATGGACCGCCAATCGTCGGAAACGTGCCCAGGACGACGTAAACCGTCCGACTTTCGGACGTGGGCTCCGTCCGAAGTTCGGACGGGGCTATCGAGGGCCCGGGAGGGGACGCAACCGAGGCCGTACGCGTCCGCAGACCTCCCTCTGGTCCGCGTACTTCGCCAGGATGCGGCGGTAGGTGCGTGCCGCCGCGACCCGGTGGCCCTGCTCCTCGTCGATCCGAGCGACCTCGAAGAGGCTCTCTGCGCAGGCCCGACGGTCTTTGGGGAAGTACTCGACGACCGCGAGCCACGCGAGGCGGCGCTCGTCGATGGAGGCGATCGACCTCGCGTGCTCCTGCTGATCGCCGGCCGAGGCGAGACGAGGCACCCGCTGAACCTGGGCCACCGGGGCCGGAGGCGGCAGCGGCGCGGGAGGGAACGGAGCGGAAGGGGACGGGCCCCGCGACGGGCCGACGAGCATGACGGCGATCCCCCCGACGATGCACGCCGCGGTGACCGCCGCCGCGATCCGCCCGAGGTGCGGCCCCGATCGGCCCCGCACCGACGGGCGGGGAGGGAGCGCCGCGAGGGCCTCCTCCGCCGACGCGAACCGCGCGTCCCGATCGCGAACGACCATGCGATCGATCCACGCCGCCAGGCCGGCCGGGACGCCTCGCGCCGCCTGAGCGACGGGGGGAGGCGGCTCGGTGGAGATCGGCGTCCCGCGTTCCACGTCCCGGTCCGACATGGGCGCGTGGCCCGTGAGTGCGTGGTAGATCGTCGCCCCGAGCGAGTAGACGTCGGACCGCGCGTCGGGCTCCCCGCCGTGCGCCTGCTCCGGGCTCATGTACATCGGCGTGCCGAGGATGATCCCGGGGTCGGTGAGCGCCGCGCTTCCCAGGTCCTTGGCCAGGCCGAAGTCGGAGAGCTTCGCCTCGCCGTCCACGGGGAGGAGGAGGTTCCCGGGCTTCACGTCTCGATGGATGACCCCCTCCTTGTGCGCCCGCGCGAGGGCGGCGAGTCCCGCCCGCGCGACGCCCCAGGCCTCCACGGGCGAGAGCAACTCTCCCTTGTCGATCCGGTCCTGGAGGTTGCGCCCCTCCACGAACTCCATCGCGAGGAAATAGAGTTCCCCGTCACGGCCGGCCTCGTAGATCTGGACGATGTTCGGGTGGACGAAGCGGGCGAGGATCTCCGCCTCGCGCAGGAACCGCTTCTGCTTCACCGGCGTGTTGAGCGTCCGCGGGTCGGTGACCTTGAGGGCGGCCTTGCGGCCGAGCGAAACCTGCTCGGCCTCGTACACGCGGCCGTAGCCGCCCTGAGCGAGCAGAGCGGTGACGTGGAAACCGCCGAGCGTCGTTCCGATGAGCGGATCTGGAGGAAGAAGGCCCATGTTTCAATGAGCAATTCTCAACGAAGTCTCAGTCTTGAAAGACCCAATGGTTGCGCACCGAGTGCTTGAGCCGTTTGGAGTTGAGACTTCGTTGAAACTTGCTCATTGAGAATTGGGCCTTGGCCACCCAAGCTCCTTCAGCTTCTCATACAGCGTGCTCCTCATGATCCCCAGCAGCGCCGCCGCCTCCGTCTTGTTCCCTCCGGCCCGCTCGATCGCCGCCTGGAGGTGCCGCTTCTCCAGCTCCTTGAGCGTCGGGAACGCCTCCGTGTCCGCCTGGGGCGACGCCGCCTTGAGCCCGAGGTCCGCCGCCTCGATCAGCGTCCCCGAGGCGAGCAGGACCGCGCGTTCCAGGCAGTTCCTGAGCTCGCGGACGTTGCCGGGCCAGGCGTGCGCCTCGAGCGCCTTCCGCGCCGCGTCCGAGATCCCCTCGACCTTCCTTCCCATCTCCTCGCGGAACTTCGCGAGGTAGAAGTCGGTCAGCATCCCGACGTCGTCCCGCCGCTCGCGGAGCGCCGGGAGGCGGATCTCGATGACCCGGAGACGGTAGAGCAGGTCCTCGCGGAACCTCCCGGCGGGGACCTCCTTCGCGAGGTCCTTGTTCGTTGCCGCGATGATCCGGACGTCCACGCGGATGTCCTCGGTCCCGCCGACGCGGCGCACCACGCGCTCCTCGAGGACGCGGAGGAGCTTCGCCTGGCTCTTCCCGTCCATCTCTCCGACCTCGTCGAGGAAGATCGTCCCGCCCGTTGCCAGCTCGAACGCCCCCTTCTTCTGGGCGATCGCCCCGGTGAAGGCCCCCTTCTCGTGGCCGAACAGCTCGCTCTCGACGAGGTTCTCCGGGAGCGCCCCGCAGTTCAGGCAGTGGATCGGCCCGTCCTTCCGGGCGCTGTTGTAGTGGATCGCGTTGGCGACCAGCTCCTTCCCCGTGCCGCTATCGCCCGTCACAAGCACGGTGGCGTCGGTCGCGCAGACCTTCTCGATCTGCTCGTAGACCTTCCGCATCGGCGCGCTCGTCCCGATCATGTTGAAGCGCGGCGTGAGCGCGCTCCTCAGGTTCTCGTTGGCGCGGCGGCTCCTGGCGAGGTCCTCCAGGTTCCGGACGGTCGTCCCCGCGAGGACCGCCAGGGCCTCCGCCTCGTCGAGGTCGTCCTCCGTCAGGCGGCGGTCCGTCCCCCGCGTGTCGAGCCACAGGACGCCCACCGGGTCGGGGCCGACCCCCAGCGGCACGGCGATCGACCAGTGCCGCTCCGCGCCCTTCTCCGCCGGGTACTCGGTCAGGAGCGACTGGTGCTGACGGAAGACCGCCTCGATGGCGTCCCGCTTGACCTGCACCGCCTCCTTCGCCGCGGCGTCGCGCTGGCGCTGGACCTGGGCGCGCACGGCGAGCGTCTCGCGGTCGAGGACCAGGATCGCCGTCCGCTGGGCCTTCGTGTGCGTGAGGAAGGTCTTCGTGAGCTTCGCCAGGAGGGACGAGAGGTCGGTCTCCGCCCGCGCGCTCGCGGCGATCTCGCGGAGCGCGGCGAGGGCCCCCGTCGGCCCCTCGGGGCGCTGGGGGAGGGGCGTGGGGGCCTGGCGGCGGACGACCGTCTTCGCGCCGGGCGGGCCGACCTGCGTCACGACCTCGACGTGGCCGGCCTTCGTCGCCTGGGCCTCGTCCGCGTAGAAGACGAACGACGTGTTTCCCATCCGGATCTCGTCGCCGACATGGAGGAGCTTGCGCTTCACCGGGATCCCGTTGACGGCGATCCCGTTCTTGCTCTCCAGGTCGGACACCTCGACCCCGTCGCCGGCCAGCGTGATGAGACAGTGCCGGCGCGAGCACGAGCCGTCGGAGAGGCGGATGTCGCACTCGCCTCCCCGTCCGATGCTCGTCTCCTTCTTCTGGAGGAGGTAGCTCTCCCCGCTGTTCAGGCCCGCCTTGACGAAGAGCCGAGCCTTCATGGCGCTCCTATCGACGCCCGCCGCCGCCGCCGCGCCCACCGCCGCCGCCGCCGCGTCCACCCCCGCCCCCGCGTCCGCCGCCGCCGTGGCCGCCGCCCGACCCGCCCCAGCTCGATCGGTGCTTCGAGG
>CAZYRM010000045.1:0-39863 GCA_964649705.1 uncultured Planctomycetia bacterium | reverse complement strand
GTGCCCGTGCCCGTGCCCGAGCGATCGGGCACGGGCACGGGCACGTGGAACGGGCAGCGGATCTCGGGCTTCGGGGCTCGGGCTTCGGGCACGGGCACGCGAGTGCTACCCAGAATTGAACCGTGTCGGATTTCGCCGCGGGTGGTAAGCTCGCGCGCATGGGACGCGCACCCGTCCTTCTGCTGCTTGCCGCCTCGGTCGCCCTCGCCGACGCGGACGAACTCGTCCGCCGGGCCCGCACGAGGCTCGAGCACGGCAACCGCGAGGGGGCCGACGAGCTCCTGGAACGCGCCGTGGCGGAGGACCCGACCTGCGGCCCGGCCCTCGCCCTGCTCGCGCAGAACTCGGGGAGCAAGCCGGCGCCGCGGCTGCGCTACCTCGAACACGCGCAGCCGATCGACACCACCATCTCGAGGGAGTGCCTCGCGGTGCTCCAGGGGCTCGTCATGGTCCTCTCCGAGGATCTCTGCGAGCGTATTGAGCGCGGGACGATGATCCCCGTCGGCGGCGAGGTGGAAAGCCAGGGCCCCTGGAGGCCCTGGCAGACTCCCGACATGCTGGAGCCGCCCGTCCAGCCGTGCGGACCGCTCCGCCAGGAGGCCCTCGGCTCCTGGGCGCACGGCCACCGCGAGTCCGTCCTGCGCATCGAGGCGCGATTCCTGCGAGACGGCCTCGACGACGCGGTCTGCTGGGCGCGCCTGGCTGTCCTCCTGCGGAAGTGCGAGGACCCCGCGGGGGCGCACGGATGCCTGGAACGCGCCCACGCTACGGACCTCGACGACCGCGTCCTGGTCGCCGTGGAAGCCCTCAAGGCCTGCGACGACCCCTATGCCTGGTGGCGGCTGAACGGGGAGTCGCTCCTCGCGGACCTCTCGGCAGGCGGTACGGAAAGATCGTCGATCCTGGATCCCCATCCGTTCTTCGAGCAGGTATCAAAGGTCCTCGGCGAACACCGGGACCTCGTGGGACTGGCCCGACTCGCGATCGCGGAGTGGGAGACGGATCCGATCGGAGTCGGGTACTCCCAGAGCCTCGGGTTGGCGACGATGCTCACCCTCTGGCCCGCCGACGAGGCCTTCGAAGCTGTGAGCGCCATCCAGGGGCCTGGAGCCGACCTGCTCCGCGTCGACCTCCTCTGGACGCTTCGACAGGACGACCTCGCCCTGGAGGCCGGCGAGACGCTCGTCCGTCGGCACCCGGAGTACCTCCCCGGGTGGCGGAAGCTGGCCAACGACTCCCTGAAAGCGGACCGGGTCGCGCGGTCCATGGAGTGCAGGGAAATGCTGTTCCACGCCGTCCTGCGAGGGGCCGCCGACCCGAGCGGCACGCTCGTGCAGGACTACGTCGCCTGTCTCCGGGTGCTGGGCCGTGAGGCGGAGATCGACCGCGCTGTCGGGAGCCTCATCGACGCCGAAGGGCTCGGATGGCCCGCCCTCGCGTTGGTCCGAGGCCTGCCGCGCGAGCGCTCGCGCGAGCTGCGCGAGCGCCTGCTCGACAAACTCTCCGAAGTCAAGGTCTCGCGCAACAGCGAGCTCTTCTGGCTCGCCAGTTTCGCCTTCGACGAGGGGCGGCACGAGCTGGGCTTCCGCCTCCTCCGCGGCGTCACGGAGGACCCACGGTACAGGTTCGATGGACCGTGGGGCGCCCCCGGATTTGGGATCGAGTCGGTGGCCGCCGGCGTAGCTCGTCTCCGCGGCCTGGCGACGGCCGGCGGCCTCTCGCCCGCGGAGGACGCGTTGTTGCGGCAGAGCTGCGGATGGAAGGGGGGCGAGCGCACCGCGAGCGACTTCCTCGTGAGGATCCGTTGCGAGCTGGAGGCGGACCCGTCATTTCGGATGCTGCCTGGAGCCGCGTACGCCCTCGCCGTGCTCTACGACCCGCGGCTGCAGTCGGAGACGGTGCGTGCGCTCCGTCGCGGCGCATTCGATTCCGGGTTTCGCGCCCGGGGCCTTCTGCTCGACATGGCGGCCGATGGCGAGCCGGTCCTGAAGGAGCTGGCGAAGTTCGACCCCGCGGCCGCCCGGCTCGAGGCTGCGCTCAGGTCCGACGGGGCGGGCGAGCTCACGGCGTTCCTGGAAGCCGACGAGGCCTCCCCGGCTCAGCTCCAGCGAGCGAGGATCGCGCTCAGGGCGCGAACGAGGGGCTGGGAGGTAGAGGCCATCAGGGCCGCCGAGCGGCCTTCGGAACAGTGGCGCCGCCTCGCCGAGACCGTGCAGAGCCACCCGATGGCCGCGAAAATGGGGCTCCAACAGATGGACCATCCCCGGGACCGCGTGAGGCACACCCTGAGGGAGTTCGCCTGGCCCGTGCCCGACACGGTGGACGAGCTGATCCAGGGGGCGCGGGGTCAGTCGACGAGCCGGTACCCATGGGTCCGGGGTGCGCTGACCGTCCTCGCGCGTGATGGCGCGCCCGCGCTGGACCGGTTGCTGGACGAGCTCGGGGTGGACGCCGTGCGGCCCGTCCTGGTGAACCCGGAGATGGACCGGGAGGTCGCCGTGCGCGCCCTTCGCCGCGGGCGACAGCGCCACCCCCTGGACCTCCGCTGGGCCGGGATCGAGTGCGCCTTGACGAACGACGCGCTGCTGGCCGAACAGGTGCGAAAGGCGCGCGATTCGAATCCCGCGCGGCTGCGCGCGGACGGCTTCGGCGACGACGCCTCGCTGCGCGCCTACATCGACATGCGGGCGGCCGATCCGCCCGCCTCGGTGGCCCAGTCGATCGCCGGCGAGCTCCGGAAGAGGCACAGCCTGCCGATCGTCGGCGAGGTGCTCGGAGACCTGTGGCGGAGGTGCCGCACGGATCCCGAGCGGAGCGCGCTCGTACAGGTGGCACGGGGTGCGGAGGCGTCGGACCTGGCCGACGAGTGGGACCGCGTCCTCCGGGAGAGCCTGGACACGCGCGTTCGATTCGAGGCCATTGTGCGCGGGAGGGTGGGGAGGCCCGCACGCACGGACTTCCCGCCACTGTGGGACCTGGCGAGGGAGCCCTGCTGGAGCGAGGCGCAGGCGGACACGCTGTGGACCTGGGCGGCCGCGGATGCCATCGTTCTCAAGGACGCCGAGCGCCTCGAGGAGGCCCTGAACGGTGCCTGGCGAAGCGGCCTGCGCGTGGCAAGGACCGAGGTCTCACCGGGCACTTACATTGTGCCGGAGATGGGGGGCTTTGTCGGAGGCCCGGTCTTGGAGCTGATCGAGCCCCGCCTGCACGAAGGCGACGACGCCGTCCCCCTCTGGTTCTTCGCCTGGAAGAACGCGGCGGACGCCTCGGACCCGCCCGGGAAGCAGGCCGACCTCGTCGCACGATGCGCCGCCCACGGGTTCCTGGACGATCGCGGGTGGCAGGTGCTGGCGCAATCGGGGGGACCGGGCGCGCCCCTCGCCGCGTGTCGGAACCTCCTCGACACGCTGCCTCCGGGGAGGGAGAGCTACTTTGGCGGACTCAGCATTGTGAGCCTCGCCAGGTACCTCAGCGCTGCCAAGCGGGTCGACGAGGCTGCGGCCTGTCTTGACGCGTGGTCGGAGCGCTGCGGGCCCCTATCGGGGGAGGAGTGTTCGCGAGAGGATCCCCTCGGGACGCGCGTGTCGATGGGCTTGTCCCAGTCGCTCTCGGCGAACCACTGTTTCTGGCAGATCCCCCGGCCGCCGAAGGCGCACGTCGCCCGGTGGCTCGAGTACTACGGTGGGCCCGCGGAGGCCTACCGCTGGATCCGTGAGGCGATCACGGAGCCGTGGCCCGAGGCGGTGCTCGCCGAGTGCCGGTTCATGAAGACGTGCATCGAAGTCTGCTCGGTCTTCCCCGAGGAGTATGCAGGCGGAAGGGCCCCTGATGTCTCGGCGCCGCCCAGCCTCGATCTCGCGATCGAAGCGGTCGGCAGCCTCTGGGAACTCTCCCGATCGGCGACCGACGTCAACCTGCGAGAGAAGTCGTACACCCTGCTCGGGCGCCTGTACCGCGAGCACCCTTCAACGCGCGCCGCGTTTGTGGACCTGCTGCTCGCCGATGGTCCGGACGCTGCGCCCGCCTCCGACGAGGACGTGCAGGAGTGGGCGCTCCGTCTCGGCCACGCCGACGTTGCCCAGCGCGCCACCGCCGAGAGAGACCTCCGGTCGCGGGGGACGGGCGCCCTCCCGCTCCTCCGTCGCCTGCGCGCCTCGACGGACCCCGAGGTCGCGGCACGCGCCGAGTCGATCCTCGAGGACCTGGCCGAGCCGTAGGGACCAGACGTGGCGAGCGAAGCTGGCCCAAAGTCACCTCGGCGTGGTTCTAACCAGGAGTGCGGTCGCCCGCAGAATTCTCAAGACTCAATGAGCAGTGATCAGTGAATGGAAAAGTCCCAATGCTCAAGCCGCAGAGCATGAATGCTCGGTCCGCTTGAGAGTTGGAACTTCGGCATTCGCTGAACATTGCTCATTGAGTCTTGAGAATTCTGCGCCCGACTGCACTCCTGGTGTAAGCCACGCGCGTCTGGCGCTATCCATCCTACCGCCAGGATTGCGCCTGACGCGACCCTACTCCCCCGCCCCGGCCCGCACCGCAGTCGCGCGCCTGCGCAGGTCCTCGGCCTCGGAACCGGCCCCCTGCGCGTCGAGTGCGTCGGCGAGGGCCTCCAGGGCGCCGACGAGGTCCGAGGTCGCCGCGTCGGGGCACGCCTCGAGGACCTCGATCGACCGACGGAACGCGCGGACCGCCTGGTCCAGCGACCTGAGGACCTCGTAGACCTCCCCGAGCTCGAACCAGGCGCGGCCGAACGCCGCGTCGCGAACGCCGGCCCCCTCGCGCACGGCGATCTCCCGATCCTTGAACGCGAGCGCCTCATCGGCCTTCCCCTGCGCCATGCAGGCCTGCGAGAGGTCCCTCAGCGTCCCGAGCCTGCGCCCCGCGTCCTGGAGGTCAGAGGCGTCCATCAGGGCGAGCACGCGGCGGAGGACCTGCTCGGCGCGCGACGGCTCCTGGAGCTGGAGGTAGACCTTCCCGAGCTGCCCCAGGGGGTTGGCCAGGACGGCGTTCTCCCGCCCCATCTTCTCCTCGGCCGCCGCGACCGCCCCCTCCAGGCACTCGGCGGCCTTCGCCAGGTCGCCTCGCTGCCGGTGCACCTGCCCCAGGCGCAGCAGAGGCATGTACGTCGCGATGGTGCGCGCCTCGCCGCCCGTGCGGGCGATGGCGAGCGCCTCCTCCAGGACTCGGATGGCGCCCTCGGAGTCCCGCTGCGCGAGCCTCGATCCGGCGGAGCCGCACAGGGCGTACACACGCTGTTCCAGGCAGGCGTCGCCGTCCTTCGCGTAGATCGCCGCCGCATGGGCGTAGGCCTGCTCCGCTCGAACGGCATCGCCCCCTCGCTGGAGCGCCCTGGCGAGGAACTCGTACGTCGACGCCGTCCTGGCTTCGTCGCCGCCGAAGGACGCTTCGGCGATCGTCACGGCCCGCCGCGCGGCCGCTTGCGCCATGCCCGGCTCCGCGCGCGCGAGGTGGGCCGCGGAGAGACCCTCCAGCGCGTCGACGAGGGCGGGGTGATGCTCCCCCGCGTGGCGCTCCAGAATGCGCAGGGCGCGCCGGCCGGGCTCCTGAGCGTCGCCGTGGCCGGGGTAGTCCGCCCGGACCCTCGCCACGGTCGACAGCGGGCCCTCGAGGAGGAGGTGATCGGGTCCGAGGAGCTTCTCGAGGATGGCGATCGACCGCTCGGCATGCTCGGAGGCCTCCCGCGGATGGCGTAGGGAGTATTCCCACCCGGCCAGACGGTGGAGTAGCAGGGCCACGCGGACGTGCTCCCGGCCGAACCACCCCTCGGCCCGCGCGACATTCTCCTCGAGGAGGCGAAGCCCCTCCGCGGTGCGGCCCTCCCGGAAGCGAAGCATCGCGAGGGCGTCCTCGGCGGGATTCCGTCCAGGGTGGTCCTTGCCGTAGACACGGTCGCAGATCTCGATCGCCTGCGAGATCGCTCGCGCTGCCTCGTCGAGCCGCGCCTGGTCGGTCAGCTCCTCCACGTCCTGTAGGAGGAAGGCGAGCATGGAGGGATGCTCCGGCCCGACCGTGGCCTCGCGAATGGCCCGTGAGCGCGTCCTCGCCGCCCGCGCGTCGTCGCGGCGGCCCGTGCGATCGAGGAGGCGGGCGAGATTCCCGAGCGACCAGGAGACGTAGACGTGGTCGGGCCCGAGCGCGCCCTCGCGGAGCGCGAGGGACCGGCGGAACAGCTCCTCGGCCTTCGCGTCGCGGAGCGAGGACATCTCGAGCGCCCCGAGGTCCTCGAGGCACTCGGCCAGGTCTACGACGCCAAGGTCGCCGGCGCGCTCGGCGAGGCGGACGCCCCGCTCGTAGGCGGCGCGGGCATCGTCCCAGCGTCCCTCATTCTCGAGGAGGTCGCCGAGGGTGTCGAGAGGACGGACGAGCGTCGACGAGTCCGCGCCCTCGGCCTTCTCGAGGATGGCGATGGCGCGCTCGACGGCCGGAAGGGCGTCGGCGCCCTTCCACTGCGCGCGCAGCGATTCGGCGAGCTCCTCCTGGGCGAGGGCGACCGAGGGGTCCTTGGGCCCGTGGAGCCGCTCGGCAATCTCGGAGGAGCGTCGGGCGTGCCCCTCCGCCAGGGCGTACCTGCCCGACTCGCGCTCGGAGCGGGACAGCAGGCGGAACGACTCCGCCTGTCCATCCTCGTCACCGGCCTGTTCCGCCTCCTCCAGGACCTGGACGAACGCGGTCCCCGCGTCTTCGAACCTGCCCTCGAAAAGGGCGTCACGCCCGATCTGGAGGCGCTCCTTCCACGCGTCGTCGCCCGCGCAGGCGGGGGAGAGGAGGAGGACAACGAGGGCGAGGCGACGCATGGGGTCTCCCGGCAGGGACAGGCGAGAGAGGATACACGTCGTGGACGGCGCTTGCAACGGGCGGGCGCGGAGGGTCCCGACGGATCGGCATTGGACCCGTGTGTCGCGTCGAGCGCTATCCTGGCGGTCGGATGGATGCCCGCGCTCTAGATCCAGATGCCAAATCCCAGATCCCAACGAGATCCCAGATCCTAACAAGCGTGCAGACATCATGTTGGGATCTGGGATCTCGTTGGGATCTGGGATTCGGGATCTGGATCTAGAGCGCGGCGGCGATCTCGTCCGTGAGGTCCCGTGCGGCCTCCTCGCAGGCCCGCTCCCAGCGCGCCTCGCCGTGGCGCTCCTTGTACGGAGAGCGCGTCCACGCGTAGATGACGTGTCGGCTTGCGGACATCAGCGCGCCCTTCATCCCCGGCAGGAAGCAGGCCTTCACGTCGGCGGGCGAGGCCCCCTGCGCGCCGATGCCAGGGAGGAGCAGCACGGCGCGCGGCATGAGCTGGCGCAGCCGCGCCGCCGCGCCCGGGTGCGTCGCGCCAACCACCGCGCCGACGAGCGAGAGGCCCTCCGCGCCGAGCCTGGAGGCCCCCCAGGCGTCCACCCGCCCCGCGACGTGCTCGTGCAGCGGACGGCCGTCCACGAGGAGGTCCTGGAAGTCGGCGGAGCCGGGGTTGGATGTCTTTACCAGGACGAACACTCCCTTGCCGCGCGCCTCCGCCTCCTTGAAGAACGGCTCCAGGCTGTCCCCGCCCAGGTACGGGTTCGCCGTGATGGCGTCGGGGCCTGTCCCATCGGGGTGTGGCGTCGGGTAGCCCTCGCCGAGCCAGGCCTGGGCGTAGGCCTCGGCCGTGCTCGCGATGTCGCCGCGTTTCACGTCGGCAATGACGAGCAGACCCCGCGCGCGTGCGTGGGAGATGGTCAGGTCGAGCACGGCCAGGCCTTGCCAGCCAAATGCCTCGAAGAAGGCGGCTTGCGGCTTGACCACCGGGACGATGGGTGCAAGGACGTCGGTCAGCGTGCGGAAGAACTGGCCAAACCCAGCCGCCATCTCTCCCGCGGACGGGTTGTGATCATTCGGCTTGAACGCGGCCGGCAACGAGTCCCACCTCGGGTCGTAGCCGACGCAGAGCGGGCTCTTCTTCCGTGTGACGGCCTCTACGAGGCGGTCGGCGAAGTGTGCGGGCATCAGGTCTTCGCGGCGGCGGGCTGCGGCTTTCGGGCCTCGATCGCCGCGTCCAGCGCCTGCTCCGTCGTGTACCGATACGTGAAATCCAGCTCTCTCTTCACGCGCGAGTTGTCGAGGACCCACGGGTACCGGACGAACGAGAGCACGCCGGCGTCGGCCTCGGTCAGGACGGTGATGTGCAGCCACCACCCGAGGCGTCCCATGAGCGACAGGAGCCAGAAGGGGAGGTCGAGGACCTTCCCGTCGACCTTCCTCGCCACGTCGAGCATGGTCATGGTGCCGTCGCCCGCGACGTTGAACGCACCGCGCTTCCCGTGGCGGACAATCCGGTAGAAGACCTCGGCGACGTCCTCCTCGTGGACGAACTGCATGGGCGGGTTCGCCCCGCGGACCTTGTAGAAGCTCCTGCGGATGAGGGACCTGGAGATGAAGTTGCTCACGCGGGGCCCCAGGACGACGCACGGACGGACGATCGACACGTTGACCTCGGGGTGGGCCTTCGCCCACGCGGCCGTGATCCGCTCCTGCTCCCCCTTGTCGGCGACGTAGGAGAAGTCCTCGTTCGCGCGGAGGGGGGACTCCTCGTGGAGGAGGGGCGGGTTGTCGGCATGCGCGCCGTACGCCGTGCCGCTCGACACGACGAGGACGTCCTTCACGCCGGCCTTCTCGCACGCCGCGAGGAAGTTCCGCGTCCCCCCGAGGTTCACCGCCCGCATCCTCTCCCGGTCGTGGATCGGGTTGAGGATGAACGCCAGGTGGAACGCGGCGTCGATCGAGAACTCCTGGAGCAGCCCGTCGAACGGGACGCTGACGTCCTTCTCGAGGAAGGTGAGCTTGGGCGAGTCGACCGTCGGACGCCGGACGTCGAGGACGATCACCCGCTCGACCTCGGGGTCTCCCGCGAGCCGCTCGAGGAGGCGCTGTCCGATGAGCCCGGACGCGCCCGTGACTGCGACGTTCTTCATGGCGCGGGATTCTAGGGGAATGACGCGGCGCGTCAAGGACTAATTCAGGCCCCACGGGTACACGAGGGCACGGCGATTCGGGACGCAGCGCGCCAGGGAGCGCGATGCCCTGACGTCGGCGCACTGCGGGGCGGACCTCGCGCCCTCGATTCACCCGGAGAGAGCCGAGCGGCCTGCGGGCCGAGCGGCTTCTCGTCACCAGTCCGGTCAGTGGCCAGTCAGGGCTGCCAACTCCCAGGCCAGCACGTTTCCGTCCTCGGCTCCGGTGTACAGGAGCTTGCCGTCGGCAGAGAACCGGAGCGAGGTGACCCGGACCGGGCCGCAGTCGAGCGAGAGCGCCCTCGACCGGCTCTCTTTCGAGAAGATGCGGACCCTCGTCGCGCCGTCGCGCACCGCGACCCAGCTCCGGTCAGGGGACTCGCATGCCGGCCCCTGCTCGCCGGCTGCGGCAGGCCCGTTGCGCCCCACCTCGACCGGGAAGCTGTGAATGCCATGTACCGAGCAGTAGACGTCCAGCCCCTCTCCTCCCCACGTGATCCCGACCCTTTCGAACATGCAGCAGTCCACCGAAGAGGCCTCGACCTCCTTCCCGGAGGCGACCGAGAAGAGCGTCGTCCGCGCCCAGACGCCGTTGCCGGCGTGGTCAACGGCGAGCCACTTCCCGTCGGCCGAGAAGCGTCCAGTCAGGGACTCTCGGTAGTCGTACTCCCTCTCGAACCGCATCTCGCCCGACTCCACGTCCCAGACCTGCAACCTGCCGCCGACGAGGCTCGCCGCACTCGATCCCTCGGGGGAAAGTCTCAAGTGCTCCGCGTCCCCCCAGTCGCGGCGCGTCCGGCTCTGAACCTGGCCGGTTGCCGGGTCCAGCACGACAATCTCGCCGGACAGGGCCACCAGGAGATCGGCCCCGCCCTTTCGGAACGCGACCCCCGAACCAGGCAGGAGAATGGGGCTCCTCGGTTGCGCGGGGTCCCAGCACAGCGTCTCGTTGCCGCCGTGGGTCACCAGATGCTTGTCGTCAGGAGAGACCTGGATCGACCAGACAGGGGACGTGTTGCCCACGGGAGCGGGGGCCTCTGCCTGCAAGTCCAGCCGAGCCAGTCTCGGTCCCGTGGCTGCCAGGAGCTCCCGCCCATCCCGCAGGAACCTCACCGAGGATCCCGTTGGGAGCCGCACCGAGGCGACCTCCTCGAGGGTGGCGACATCGAGGACGTGGAGCACCCCTTCGGCGGAGGGCCTTAGCATTCGGAGCCCGTCACGAGACACCTGCACCTGCCCATAGCTCCCCTCCTCGCGCTCGGGGATGGTCCGGATGACCTCCAGTGAACCCGCGTCACGGATCTCCGCGCCATCATGGACACCCACCGCGACGAGGCTAAGGCCGCGCGTCGTGAAGAAGAGCGCCCCAATGCGCAGCGTCGACTCCCCCTCGGCGAGCTTCTTCCCGGTCCCGGCGTCGAGCACCGAGATGCGCCCGCCGGGCAGGACGCAGGCCAACCCGCGACCGTCCGGCGAGAAGGCGGCCAGCCCGACCTCACCCGCCTTTCCCTTCAGCTTCCACGCGAGGAGCCCCGTCTCGGCGTCGTACACCTGCAATGCGTCCTTCCTGTCCACGAGTGCCAGTCGGCGACCGTCGGGAGAGAACGCGAGCCAGATCCCGCGCGCGTCCGACTCTGCCCCTCCCGGGACCCGCCCGAGCACTCTGCCCGTGGAGGTCTCCCAGACGCAGACCGCCCCGTCCGAAGCCCTGGTGGCGATACGCGACCCGTCCGCGGAGAGACGCGCCAGCTTGGAGCGGCCGTCCTTGGGGAGCTTGATCTCCTGGATGAGCCGTCCGTCCGCAGAGTCCCAGAGGCAGATCCTCCCGTTGGAGCCAATCGATGCGACGACGTTGCCGTCCGCGGCCGCGGCTAAGGCGTCGATGCGTTCCCCATGGTTGAACCGCACCGTGCCGAGCCGCGCCACGGCACCCTCAGGAAGCGGGTCCCCATGGACGTCCGTCGTCTCGGCCCCCGCTTGACGCGGCGAGGACGCCGCCGCGATCGCGACGAGGACGACGCATGCCACGTAGCGCATGAGTGCCTACCTCCCCTTGTCGGCCTTCGCACGTGCGATCGCCCCTTTGGCATCCGAGGCCTCCTCGTCGGAGCGCGCGGTTGAGGCGAGGCGCTCCAGGAGGCGAAGGGCGTCGTCCCCGCTCTTCCACTCGGCGGCCTGGGCGATCCGCAGCCTTCGGAGTGTCCGGGGCGACAGGCCGTCCCCACTCGATGCGGGCTCGGCCTCCAGCCCGCGGCCCACCTCGTCCAGAACAGAGGAGGGCGCGTGGACCAGACTCGCGACGGCAGCGTACCCGTCCGCCGGGTCCATCATCGCCAACGCCTCCCACAAGAGGGGAGTTTCCTCCGCGCCCCCCACGACATGGACGCGGGGACGGATCGCCCATACGATCGCCCGTCCGTCGTAGGCGCCCGCGACGATCAGGTCCTCGTCGCGCGAGAAGGCGCAGCACCTCATCCTGCCCAAGCGCTCCCCCTCCAGGACTCTGCTCCCCGCGCCGGGGAGCGGGCCCGTGAGAGTCAGCTCATCGTCGCCCAATCCCCAAGCGAGGAGCAGGCCGCTGCGACTGGCAGCCAGAGGCGGGTGATTGCGCTCTCCGGACTTCGCCTCCAACACGATCTCCCCGGTAGCCACGTCAATCACGCGATCCGTCTCCACCTCACGATGCACGCCCATCAGTCGCCCCGACCGATCGAAGAACACGCGCGACACGGAAGTGGGCGGAGCGAGTCTTGACTTCGCCCACGTCGACGTGTCGCACAGGATCACCGTGCCGCCGAAGCCCCACGCGGCGCGCCCATCCGTCGAGAACGCTAGCGGCCCGCTCGCCTCAACCAGTTGCGCGACGGCATTGCCCAGGTCCTCGCCCTCAGGCACCTTCCACACGCGGGTGCCGGAGTGACCGTCGAACGACGCGCCGATCCAGCAGCCGCCCGGGGAGGCCCACGCGGAGCTGACGCCAGGGCGTCCCAGATCCCCGACCCGTACCGTCGCTCCGCCGTCGACATCGGACAGCACGAATGCGCCGTTCCCGCTGATTGCGAAGACGCGCCGGCCCTCGTTCACCCACGCGACCGCGAGGACCGACTTCCGCAGCCGCCCCACGCTTCGCACGATGCGCCCCGTCTCCACGTTGCCGATCTGGACGTCGCCGTCCTCCCTACCCAGCGCGACCTGGCGCGAGTCGGGACTGATGTCAACGGCCGTCACAGGCGACGCGGTGAGCGGGATGGGAGGCTCGGACCGCAGGTCCCAGACGAGGAGTGAGGCCCCCAAGGCCACCGCCACGCTCGTCCCGCCGGGCAGGAAGAGCACCTTTCCGTTCGACGAAACCGGGAGGCGGTGGCATGCGCCCGCGCGGCCATCCTCCACGGCCCAGGTGCGGAGCGTACCGTCGAGGCTGGTGGACGCAATCGTCAGGCCGTCCGACGAGAAGTCGACCGAGACGATGGCGCCCTCGTGCCCCGTGATCAAGCGGGACTCCTTGGACTCCGACAGGTTCCAGAGGCAGATCTCCTTGAGGCTCGTTCCGAAGGCGAGGAGCTTCCCGTCAGGCGAGAAGGCGAGGGAGCCCTCTGCGCCAAAGGCCACTGCGGCGGGAGACTCCAGCTCACGGCCGGGGAGCGTCGCGTCCCAGACGTGAATGACGCCATCTTCGTGGAGCATCGCGATCCGACCGCCGTCGGGCGAAAACGCCACGCAGTGCGCCGGAGTGGGCGTGGTGCTGCGCAGGAACCGATCCGACTTCCCTTCCTGCAGCAGCAAGCTCCCGCTGGCGAGGAGGGAGCCGTCCGGCGACAGGGCGCATGGCAAGTATTCTTGCGTATGGTTGGTCGCGCCGTCCTTCGCGATCGGGCGGACGGACTTCCCCGTTACTGCGTCCACCACGTGCCAGGAGCCGTCGTTGTCCCGGCAGATGACTCCTCGTCCGTCAGCGGTGAAGCAGGCCAGGCGCGCCGTTGTCTCAAGGACCGGAGACGTCAGCCGTCCGCTCGCGACGTCCCAGACGCACAACCGCCCGCTCGTATCGACGCTTGCGATCCTCTTGCCGTCAGCGGAGGGCGAAAAGTCGGTCACGATACGGGCGTGTCTGAACCTCGCGGACCCGAGGCGCGCCACGACGTCATGTCGGAGGAGCCGTCCGTCTTCGTCCGCGGCGCTCCACGAGGCGAAGGCGTCCTCGCCGAACACAGCAGGGTCGGGGCCTTGCGTCATGTCCCACACGAGGACGGATCCGTCGGGCGAGGTCGATACGAGGCGGCGCCCGTCGCGCGACACGACGACACGGGAGTCGCGACCACAGCCAGCTTCGAATCGACGAATCGTCCGTCCGCTGACGGCGTCCCAGACGCGGACCCGACCATCCACGCAGGCGGCGGCGATGCGCCGCCCGTCGGGGGTCCAGACGGGGAAAAGGGAGACTCCCGGACCGCCGTCGATGTCGAGCGAAAGCGCGGATTTGCCCGTCGTGGCCTCCGTCAGCACGACACCCCCGCTGACTCCGCTGGCCAGGAGCCTGCCGGAGGGGGAGACGTCGAAGCCTCCCCGGGCATGGGGTACGGTGATCTCGCGTACGCGTTTTCCCGTGGCGGTGTCCCAGACCTGGATGACGGTCGATTCGATCCCTCCGTAGAGGAGGGCTCCGTCGGCCGAAAGGGCGAGACCACAGACGGGCTTCGTGGTCTGCTCGACGGGTCGCGGCCTTCCGGATTCGAGGGACCAGAGGAAGATGCCGTCGCGCCCGACCGTGGCAAGGACATCGCCGATGGGAGAGGCCGCCACCGACATCACCCCTCCCTTGTGGCCGTCCAGCGTCGCCAGCGCATGGCCGGTGGACCGGTCCCAGACGTGGAGCGCCCCATCATCCCCCGCAGCGATCAAGCAACGGTCATCGAAGGAGAACGCGAGCGAGGCGGTCCCGCCGTCAGGCCGATCCAGTACGCGGGAGCGGCGGCCAGTGGACCCATCCCAGAGCGCGAGCTCGTCGCGATCGGCGATCGCCAGAACGGCGCCATCACGGGTCGCGGCGAGGGCAGTGATGGGCAACTGGCGGCCCTCCTCGAGGAGGGGTTCGCGATCCGACTTCGCGCGCCAAAGGCGGATGGCCTGCCCGCGGCCGAACACGAGCGTGGAACCGTCGGCGGAGAACGCCATGGGGCCGGGGCCCGCAGAAAGTGGCCCGGTGCGCGCAAGCAACTTGCCGGTCACGAAGTCCCACAGCATAACCGTGGCGTCGAGCCCCTGCGCGGCGTAGAGGGACCCGTCCGGCGACATCGATGCGGCGTGGAGCCCTCTCGCCTCCGCTTCAATCGCGAAGAGCTGCCTGCCCGAGTCGAGCTCCCATCGGAAGCACTGCCCCGAGACGCAGGCGGCTCCGACCGAGTCGCCGCGGGGCGAGAAGGAAACGGCCAGGACCGCGGCGGAGGGCCCTTCGTATGCGCGGGTCACTTTGCCCGAAGAAAGCTCCACGAGCCGTACGGCTCCGGCGTGACCGCCGATCAAGACGCTCATCCCATCCGGGGAGACGGCCAACGTCGCGATCTTGTCTCCACGCTCCCCGAACGTGCGGATGCGCTCTCCCTTGTCGGTGTCCCAGACGGAGACGACACCGCTATCGGAGGCGCTGACCAGGATGGGCTGGCTGGGGTGGAACGCCACGGACGGAACCGGCTCGCCGGTCTCGCGGAGCGTCAGGCTGACCTTGCCGGTTGCGGGGTCCCAGAGGCGGACGGAGCCGTCCTTCGCTCCGCTGGCGATGGACGTGCCAGCGGCGTTCATCGCCAGGGCGAGCACAGGCGCGGGTGCCCTCGGCGTTGTCCAGATCGGGGCGCCGGAGGACGCATCCCACAGACAGACCTCTCCCCCCTGGCAGGATGAGACGACCAGGCGTCCATCAGGAGAGACCGCGACGGCGCTTACGTCGGCGTGGTGTCGGAACGGCGAGGGGCCGATCCTGGCGAGGGCGCCAGCGGGGAGCGGATCCTCTGCCGCGGCGAGCCCTGCGAGGAAGACGAGGAGCAGGCTGGCCCCCCCGCGGGGTGTGCAAACAGTCGCGGAGGCGGTTCTCCCGAAGGACGCTCCCATGTCGCCTCCTAGCATTCCGGGCCTGGCTGCCGCAGGGGAGGGGACGACGCCGAAACGGCCCGGCAAGCCGGCCTGCCGCGAGGGCGCCCGTGACGCGATGCGTCTATGACTATCGATGTGGTTCGAACCGGCCGCTCACCGCCCTCATCTTGAGCGCCTTGGGGTCGAGGACCGCGATGTGCTTCCTGGGATCCAAGCGGATGTTCCAGACCTGCATGAAGTCAGTGCCGAGAATGACCGTCTCCGTCAGCCCATGGACGACGCGGAATTGAGACGGATAGCGGTACGACCCGATGTGGACATCCACGAAGATTCCCTTCGTGCACTTGAAGTGTCCGATCGCCGCCTCGAATTCCACGGGCTCCGGCAGGTCGTCGAGCGGTCCGAGTCGTTTGGCGAGAGTCTCCTCGATGAGTGAGTGGGTACACCCGGTGTCAAACAGGGCCCCCGTGGCCACCCGCGATTTCCGGCCTACGAGGGTGACCGCCTCTCGGATTGTCCCCATGGGCGTCCCCCGGAAGGAATGGGCGATAGAGGACTTGAACCTCTGACCTCCTGCGTGTCGAGCAGGCGCTCTAGCCAACTGAGCTAATCGCCCAACGGGTGTGAATCCGCATCTTAGGGTCGCCGCGCCGCCTCATCAAGCAAAACGTGGGCAAGCGACCGGGGGACTTGCGACTTCGTTGAGAATTGCGCATTGAGCCTTGACCATTCACCTGCCGGGCGCCAACAGTTCCGCTTCCGCCCGCAACCTCTCCGCCTCCGCGCGTAGCTGCTCCGCCTCAATCCCCTTCTGTTTCCCCTCCGCCTCGCGCGCGACCGCCGCCTTCTCCTTCTCCGCCGCCTCGGCCCGCTTCTTCTCCGCCTGCTTCGCCGGGTCGGCGTCGCGCATCCTCCTCCAGAAGTCCCGGGCCGACCTGCGCAGTCCGAGGTCGCGCTCCGAGAGCATCATCTTCTCCAGCGCCGGCCTCGCCTCGGCCGCGGTCCACTCGTTCAGCACGTCGAACGCCGCGCGGCGCGCCCCGTGGAACGGGTCCCCCTCCAGCACCCGGACGAGGTACGCCGTCACCTCGGGGGTCCCCTTCGCCGTCCTCGCCAGCGCGCGGATCGCGGTCTCCCGCACCCAGGGGGAGTTGCCGTAGCGCGCCAGGTTCATCACCTGTTCCGCCGAGGCCGGCCTCGCGAGGTCCGCCACGCCGTTCACCGCGTGCGTCGCGACGACGTCGTGTCGCGTGTCGGTCGCCAAGCCCGCGATCGCCGCCTCCCAGGAGTCCTTCGCGCGGTGCTTCACCAGCGCTGCGAGCGCGCTCGCGCGGATCCGGTCGCTGGCGTCGTTCGCGAGCGCCTCCCTGAGCGCCGCGATCGCCTTCTCGTCGTTCCACTGCCCGATCCCGTTGGTCACGCTGTGCCTGACCCGCGCGTCGGGGTCCTTCGCCGTCGCCAGCAGCAGCTCCTGGGCCTTCGCCGTCTTCGTCTCCGCGATCACGTCCGCGGCGATCTGCCTGAGCTTGTACAGGGGGTCCGAGGCGAGCACCTTCGAAAGCGCCTCGATCGCCCCTCCGTCCCCCTGCGCGAAGGCGTCCTTCAGCCCGCGCACGGCCCGGTGCCGCTCCACGGCGTCCTCGACGTTCGCGAGCGTCCAGACCCACTCCTCCTTGGTCTTCGGAAAGTCGAGTCGCTTGGCTATCCGGTGTCCGACATCGAAGAGGACGGTTGCCGGCTTCGTCTCAGAGGGGATCAGGTACGTCACGTCCGGGTCCTTGCACTCGAGGCGCATCGTCTTGCGCTCCTTGTCGAGGCAGAGGGCCACGTCGAGCGGGCAGCGGAAGACCGGCGTCCAGTCGTTCGGCTGCTGCGTCTGCCTCACCCTCAGCCGGACCGCCTTGTTTTCCTCGTCCCAGGCCCACGTCACAGCGAAGTCGGGGAAGCCGCCCTTGTACACCCACTGATCCCAGAACCAGCCGAGGTCCTGGCCCGTCGCCTCCCCGAAGGCCGCCTGGAGGTCGTCGGTGCCGACGAGGCCCTCGCGGTGCCGCTCGGCGTAGAGGCGGATCCCCTTCCAGAAGGCCTCGTCGCCGAGCATCGAGCGGAGCATGTGGAGGACCCACGCGCCCTTCTGATAGCTGGTGGTATCGAACAGGTCCTGCGGGTCGGCGTAGGTGGCGCAGACGATGGGGCGGCGGTAGCGGTCGGAGTCCTCCCACGTCGCGGAGCCGAGGGCGTCGTTCATCTCCCAGAGGAACTCGGCCTCGCTGAAGTGGTGCTGGGTGTAGAGGGCCTCGAAGTAGGTCGCGAACCCCTCGTTCAGCCAGATCTGCGACCAGTCACGGCAGGTCACCAGGTCGCCCCACCACTGGTGCGCGAGCTCGTGGGCGACGAGCCAGTCGCTCCGTGTCTCGAGCGCGGCCGCCTCGTCCATGAGCGTCGTGGCGGTGAGCGTCGTCGCGGAGACGTTCTCCATGCCCGCCCACTTGAATTCCTCGACGAGGACCTGGGCGTATTTCTCGTACGGAAAGGGAACGCCGGTCCGCTCCTGGAAGAAGTGGATCATGTCGCGGGTGTTCCGGAAGGAGCGGTCGATCGTCGCCTGGTCCGTCGTCCCCTTCGGCGCGTAGACGGACAGCCTCACGCCGTCCGAGTCGAGGGCAAACTCGTCGAACTCACCGACGACGAGCGAAGTCAGGTACGACACGTGCGGGACGCCGATGGTCCAGTGGAAGGTCCTCGCGCCGCCCTTGCCGTCTTTCACGTCGATGAGGCGGCCGTTGGAGATCGCGGTCAGGCCGGCGCCGACGGTGACGATCATCTCGCTCGTCGCGCGGTCGTTGGGGTAGTCCCAGCAGGGGAGCCAGTGGCGGGTCTCGTCGGGCTCGCCCTGCGTGTAGACGTGCGCGCCGCGGTCGGGATAGGCGGCGTCGGGGACGATCCAGTACATCCCGCAGCGGGGGGAGCCCTCGTATGTCACGCTGACGTGGGTCTCGGTGTCGATGGGGATCGGTTCCACGAGGGTGGCGACGAGGCGCTCGCCGTCCTGTCGGTGGGCGAGCTCCCGGCCGAGGGCGTCCTGGACGCGCTTGACGTCGAGGTCGACGCAGTCGAGGGCGAACTCCTGGAACGCGGCGTGGAGGGTCTTGAAGCGGACCTGGACGGTGCCCGAGAGCCTCTTCGCGGGGAGGTCGAGGGCGAGCTCGATGCGGTAGTGCTGGACGTCGTACGTGCGGAGGGGAGGGGAGTGCTTCTTGCAGTCCTCGTCGGCGAAGAAGCCGCGTCCGTCCTGGGCGAGGAGGGTGGCGGCGAGGAGGAGCCACGTCAGGGTGGGGCTCATAGGCGTCTCCGCGGGGAAGGTGCCATTCTAGGGGAGCGGCGTAGGCCCGTCCAGGGGGGATCCACGGATGCACACAGATGCACACAGATACGGTGACTTGAAAGTGCCCGTATCTGTGTGCATCTGTGGATCGTCAACCCTTGACGGCGCGCGCGCGGCGGGGTTCGCTGTGCGTGTGTACGTCATCGACGACTACAACGTGCCTGGCCCGACGGGGCACAGCGTGCGGATCGTGTGGCGGGGCCTCCCGCCGGTAATCTGGGCGGGGCTCACAGTGCCCGTGCTGATCCTATGCCTGCTGATCTTCGTCGTCGTCGTCAGCCTTGCGGCGGAGTTCGCCCGGATGCAGGGCCCCCTCCTCCTGGTGGCCTCCTTCGGCTTCTTTTTCATCCTCTTTTCAGTCCTCCGCAGGCAGGTGGCTCCCGAGTGCCCACTGGAGTTGACTTGGGAGGCCCGCGATCGGGAGCTCCTCGTATCCCCGCGAGGTGCAATCCCGCTCATGTCGACGCCCCTCGTCATCCCGTTCGATCGGATTCGCGTCATCGAGTTCCAGATCGGGTCCGAGGGGCGGAAGGAGGTGCAGATCCGCTGCCGCGTCATCCCGATGGGCTCCGCGCCCATCGATGTGCCGATGACCATCCGTCACGTCGATCGCCGGGCGAAGGCGCTCGACCTCGCGCTCCGCATCGGCGCGGCGATGGGCTACCAGGGGTACCGCATCACCAAGTGCACGCCGCGCTCGCTGCGCATCGAGCTGACGCGTATGACGGAGACGGGCCCACGCGTCGGCGCCATCCCGAGCAAGGACGACGACCCGAACTACGAGGCGGCGTCGACCGATCGGCTGCCGGACGTCCCGTCGTACGAAGTTCCCTCTTTCCAGCCAGGGACCTTCAACGGGCCCTTTCGCGTGCTGGCCTGGGAGCCCGGCCGCGAGGTGCGGTTCGAGCGCGCACCTCCATCGCCGGCCTCCCTCGTCATCGAGACGATCGTCTGGGCGTTCGCCGGCTTCGTGATCGCCATGCTCGTGGCATCGGTCTGTCGCAACTACCCCCCCAGGGACGATCCCGCCTCGAGTGTCTGCGTCCTCTCGGGTACGTACATCTTCGTCGTCCTGTGCCTCCTCGTCCGCCAGTGGACTCGCGGTCGGAAGAGGGTCGTCATCGATTGGAGCGTCCGCGAGGTGCGGATCGACGGCTTCCTCGCGCACAGCGTCACCCCGTTCCGCGACCTGCGCTCCATCGTCCTGCGGGGCCACACCTCCGCCGTCACGGCCTCCGGCGGGACCCAGCCCTGGGCCTGGAACTGGTGCGAGCTCGTCCTCTGGACGGACACCTGGGCCATCGTCATCCCCGGCCCGCGCTACCAGGGGGACGCCGACACGCCGATGGACGTGATGCTCCCGATGGCCGTCGATCTCGCCAAGGCGCTGGGCCTCCCGTGGACGTGGCACGACTACGCCATTCCCCCGGGGACCGCGTGAGGTTGGACTCCCAGGACCCCATCGACTACCATGGGACGCAGGATGTTCACCTTCACCGACAGCGCCGTGGAGCGCATCAAGAACGTGGCCAGGGGCCTCTCGTGGCCCTCAGTAGCCACCCGGCTCTCGATCACCCCGTACGGCAGCACCGGCCTCCCCGAGGTCGTCATCGACCTGCGACCGCGCCCCATGCACGGCGACCGCGAGATCGAGGTCTGCGGCGTGCGCGTCTTCCTCGAGCCCGCCGCGGAGCCGTACCTCCAGGGCGTGACCGTGGACTACCTCCCGCTCGGCGGCGTCGGCTCCTTCGCCGTGCAGACCGCCGACGGAACGCGCCCGCTCAAGGCGGACGGCGCGCTCGGGATGGGATAGGGCGCTACTCCGACGCCTCCGCGATCCAGTCGTCCAGCACACCCGCCGGCCACTCGGACGCGGCGTCCTTGAGCGACGTGAAGTCCTCGACCGCCCCCTTCCGGTCGCCATCGTCCAGGCGCGCCACGCCGCGCAGGAAGCGGTAGAACGGCGGCGCATCCTCGAGGGCCAGGATCCCGTCGTACGCCGCGATCGCCGCCTTGCGGTCCTGCCTCATCAGCGCCACGCTCGCGATCATCCCCCGCGCGGGGTGCATCTTCGCGTTCAACGCCAGCGCCCTTTCCAGGTCGGGCAACGCCCGGTCGTACTCGTTCGCAAGCGCCCAGCAGATCCCGCGGATGAGGTACCCGTCCGCGAACTCCGGGTCCATCCCGATCACGCCGTCCACGTACTGCACCGCCTGCGCGGGGAGCCTCGATCGCGAGAGTCGGTCGATCAGCTTCGGCAGGTCCGCCCGGAGCTTCGCGACCGCCTTCTGCCTCGGCGTCCCGCCGTCCGTCGGCGTCATGAGGAGCTGGAACCCCGAGCTCTTCAGCCACTGCGAGAACTCGAACATCGTCCTGGTCCGACCGTCCCTCGGGTCCACCAGCATCCCGCGCTCGAGGTTCTTGATCGCGAACATCACGCTCTGGATGTCCATCTTCACCGCATACGCCGTCGCGAGGTTCCAGTACGCGGCCCCCGATCGCGGGTTCAGGCGGATGGCCTCCTTGAACTCCTTGATCGCCTCCGCGCTCTTCCCCACGCCCATGAGCACCTGCCCCGCGATGAGGTGCGCCTCGAAGTCCGCCGGCGCGAGCCTGAGCGCCATCTCGATATCCGGCAGCGCCTCCTCGGCGCGCTCCTCCCGCATCAGCAGGTCCGCGCGGTTCTTCACGTACAGCGCCCCGTTGGGCGAGAGCCCGATCGCCGTCGTGAAGCACTCGTGCGCCCTCGCGACGTCCCCGCGCGCCTGCCACAGGAGCCCCAGGTTGCTCCACGAGTCCGCGTTCCGCCCGTTCACCGCGAGCGACGCCTCGAAGTCGCGCTGGGCCTCCTTCCACATCTCTCTATAGTAGAAGGAGAGCCCTCGCAGGTTCAGGTAGACCTCGCTCGCCGGGTAGAGGGCGATCGCCTTCGTCGCGAACTCCTCGGCCTTGAGCTGCTCGCCCGTCTGGAGGTAGCACCAGATCAAGTAGTAGAGGGCGCTCTCGTCGCGCCCGTTGAGCGAGACCGCCTTCACGAGGTACGGGAGGGCCTTCGCGCGCTTCCCCTGCTGGTAGAGCGAGATCCCCGTGACGACGTGGCCCACCTCGCTCTCCGGCTCGAGCTCGAGGATCTTGTCGTAGTCCTTCCTCGCCACCTCAGGCCTCCCGAGCGTCCGATCGAGCAGGAGGGCGCGCTGGAGCCTCGCCTGGAGGTAGGAGTCGTTGAGGTCGATCGCCCTCCCGTAGTCCGCGAGGGCCTCCTCGTTCTTCCCGATGCCCTGCAACGCCCTGGCCCTCGCGTAGTACGCCTCGGCGAGGTCCGGGTCGCACGCGATCGCGTCCGTCAGCAGCCCGACGGCGTCGGCCGGGGGCCTGAGGGCCGCGCGGTCGAGGAGCGAGCGGGCCTTCGACGAGTCGCGCACGGGGGCGGGAGGCGTCGGCGCCGATCGAGGCCACCAGTTCCAGGCGCCCCCCGCAACCGCCAGGACGACCAGCGCCGCGACCGTCCCCCAGGGCGCGCGCCGCCTGCGGACGATCGTGTTCCCCTCCGGGAGCGGCTCGATCGACGTGCGCGGGCGGAACGCCTCCAGCGCGCTGGCGAACTCCCAGGCGCTCGCGTAGCGCCGCTCGCGGTCCTTCTCGATGGCCCTCATGACAACGGAGGCGACCTCGGACGGGATGTCGGGCGCGACGTCCTCGAGCGGCTTGGGGGCCTCGAAGACGACCTTGAAGATGACCTGGACGTCGGTGTCCCCGGTGAAGACCTTCTGTCCCGCGAGGCACTCGTAGAGGAGGGCGCCGAGCGAGTAGACGTCGGTGCGCGTGTCGACCTCTCCCTTCCCGCCTCCGGCCTGCTCGGGCGACATGTAGGCGGGCGTGCCGATGGTGGTCCCCGTGAGGGTGAGGTCGGTCGGGCCCTCGACCTGCTTGGCGAGGCCGAAGTCCATGACGTGGGGGTGCCCGGCGTCGTCGACGAGGATGTTGGAGGGCTTGAGGTCGCGGTGGATGACTCCCTTGCCGTGGGCGTAATGGACGGCTCGGGCGACGTCGGTGATCAGCCTGCAGGCCTCCTCGACGGGGAGGCGCTTCCGCTCCTTGAGGACCTGGGAGAGCGTCTTCCCCTCCACGTACTCCATGGTGAAGTAGTGGATGCCCGACTCGGTCCCGACGTCGTGGATGGCGACGATGTTGGGGTGGCTCAGGTGGGCGCAGCTCGCGGCCTCGCGCAGGAAGCGCTTGACGGTGGCCTCGGGCGCGTTCGGCCCGGCGAGGAGGGTCTTGAGGGCGACCACGCGGTCAATGCCGTTCTGGATCGCCTGGTACACGATCCCCATTCCGCCGCGGCCGAGCTCGCAGACGATGCGGTAGCGGCCGAAGTCCCGACCCGGGAGCGGGAGCGCGCCGGCGCGGGCGTACTGGACGGTCGGGTCCTCCTTGGAGCCGGGTGTCGGCGTCCCTGAGGCGGGCATCACCGTCGCGGAGGAGCCCGTCTGGGCGGCCGCGAGGGGGCTGGGGATGGAGGCGCCGCACGCGGGGCAGGCGTACGTCGGGGCCATGGCGCCGAGGAATCGGTCGATGAGGCCACGGCAGCGCGGACAGGCGGAGGGGAGGGCGGAGAGGCACTGCTCGACGCGGGCGGCCTGGGGGAGGGTGAGCTGGCCCTGCTGGACCAGGAGGTCGCCGACGCGCGCGAGCGACCCCGCGGAGAGGCGTGCGACCTGATCGCGGAGCGCGCGCGTCGCGGCGGTCGACTCCACGAGTCCAAGCCAGACGGCGAGGCGGGCTCGGAGGAGGTCCTCGCGGAGGAGCCCCTCGGTGACGTCGGCGGCGGGCCGCAGCGCGACGACGGCCTCGATCAGGGCGCGATGCGGCTGCGCGAGGGCCTCGACGCCCTCACCGGGCGCGATCAGGTGCGCGGCGCGCGCGAGGCCGACGATGGCGGTCGCGTCGGACATGTGCGGTGATCAGTCTACGACGCGTCCTCGACCCTGCCAAGCCGGAAGCGTCTTCCCCAGGAGTCTCTCAAAGGCGACGCTGCCACCCCGCGCGTGCCCTGGAGTCGCGCCCGTAAGGGCGCGCGAGGAGTAGCGCCCGTGAGGACGCGCGAAGAGTGACGCGGCGTGCCCGCGCAGCGGGTCGGACGCCGGAGTGCTCCGTCGCAATGCGCTACCGTGCCGTGCTCGCGGGAGGGTGCAGCGTCCTCGCGGCGCTGTGCAACGTCCGCGCGGGACCGTGCGGCGACCTCGTGGGACGGTGGAACGTGAGTGTGGGCCGGTGGGGCGTGATCGTGGGCCTGCAAAGCGTCCCCGTGGCACGGTGGCCCAGCCGCGCGGTTCGGTGAGCCGTCCCCGGGCTCTTCCCCGGTCCGATTCTCCCAGGTCGGTCAGCATGATACAATCCGCGCTCGTCCTCGACGAGGAGGTTCAAGATGAACGCATCCCCACAGGGTCTGGCCGCCGGTCTTCTCGCCCTCTTTGCAGCCTGCGCCTGGGCCGATGAGCCGCCCGAGGGGCCGAAGGCCGACCCCGCGACGAATGCGGGGCCGGTCGTGATTCGCCTGAAGCACCGCTCAGGCGAGGGGGGCGATCCCTGCAAGGCCGCCGCGTCGGGGAAGGGGTGCCGCGTCGCATCGCACATTCAGTTCTTGCTGGGCGAGCGGCAATTCGAGTCCGTGGAGTCCTTGCGGGAGGCTCTGGAAGTCGTCGTTGCGGCGGAGGGTGAAGACGGCGGACGCTCCGCTCGGCGCGTGCGAATCGAGCCTGCCGGCCCCATCCCCTATGACGCCCTCCGCTCGACGCTCGAGGCCTGCCACGGGGCCGGGTTCCTCAGGGTGGACCACGGCTTCGAGCCCTTGCCGTCTCGTGGCGAGGAGAGGCCCCCCTCGGACGCGCAGGCGCTCGAGCTGGGACACCTGATCGCGGAGCAGATCGGCAACCAGGAGTTTCAGGCGTTGGACGCCGCCTACGACCCGTCCGCACTCCTCGACCGGGCCATCGGCACGACGCTCGTCAGCACGGTCGTGCGCGATTGCCTGTTGACTGTCGTCCCGAGCGGCGACTCGCTTCACCTCATGCTCCTCATGGGGGACCCTCCGCCCCGCGGTTACACCCTGCTGGGCGTCCGCAGCAGGGAGGGGACCCCGCGCCTGGTCTTCCGCGTGATCCGGCAGAACGGAGTCGACTATCACGAGTTCGTGCTCGGCCTCGACGAGGAGGACCGCCCGCGGGTCGTCGACATGTTCATCGCTTCGAATGGAGAGCTGCTTAGCGAGAGCTTCCGGAGCGCCCTCCTCCCGGATCGCGTGTCCCTGCAAGTCCTGAACATGCTGTTAATGCCTACTCCCGGTGACTTCGCCGTCGAGGTCGAGGCGCGTCCCCTGTATCGCCTCGGCGAGCTTTTCCGTGAGGGAAAGTGCCAGGAGGTCGTCGACACGTTTGATCGCGAATCCGCGGCGTTGTCCAAGATGAAGCGCGCTCACCTTCTGCGCATCACGGCGGCAGGCCGAATTGACGCTGCGCTCCACGCTAAGGCCATCGAGGAGATGAGGAAGGCGTTCCCAGGCGACCCGTCCACGGACCTCGCCTCCCACGCCACGCTCTCGGCGCATGGGGACCACGACGCCGCCATCGCCGCGATCGACCGCCTCGACCGCGCGATCGGCGGCGACCCGTATCTCCTCCTCCTCCGTGCAAGGGCGCAGCTCCTCGCGGGACGCCCGGACGAGGCGCAGGCGAGCGCCGCGAGAGCCGTGGAGGCGGAGCCCACGATCCACGACGGCTGGTGGACATACGTCACGGTCGCCCTGCACCGGAAGGACTTCGCGGCGACGGCGCATGGCCTGAAGGAGGCGGAACGACTCCTTGGAGCTGTGTTCGACGACCTGACCGACGACCCCGCCTTCGCAGAGTTCATACAGAGCCCCGATTACGCGGCGTGGAAGAGACGGAGGGATGCCCGTTGACCCTTCCAGCCTCTGCGTAGTCAAGGTCAAGCGGGAGGTCTGACCTGCGCCACGGGCGTTGAATCGGTCCGCCATCGACGCTACACTCTCATCAAGAGGTGTGCAAATGAGTCACGTGTACGTGAACGCCACGGTCCGGGGAAAGCGCAGCAAGAGGGCGCGCTTCCTCGTCGATACGGGGGCCACGCACTCCCTCGTTTCGCCGAAGCTGGCACGAGAAGCAGGTCTCGTCGTCGGCCCCGCACGCGACAAGGTCCGGCTCGCGAATGGAAAGACGCTGCGCATTCCCCTCGCGAGCGGGGTCATTAAGGTGGACGGCCGCGAGGCGGGCGTCGCCATTTGGGTCGGTCCCTGTGACGAGCCGCTGATCGGGGTCGAGACTCTGGAGTCGCTCGGACTCTGCGTCGACCCACGGAGCGGCCGTCTCAAACCTACGCGTCCGTACGCGGGACGCCTGGGCGGCCTCCTGACTCGCTGATCCGACACTGGTCGAACCGCTGTCAGGAAGGCAACTCCCCCCACCGGGACCTGGGGGCACCCGCGCATCATCGCGCTCCCATCGTCGTCCGTGCGCACTCGTGCCAGGGAGCAGCTTCCGAGCCTATCAAGGTGCCCCTGTCTCGGGGGCCGCGGCGCGTTTCGCTGTCATCGCGCAGCGCCACCACTGGGCGAGGGGGTGAGCAGAGGCCTTGAGCCACTCGTGGCGCTCCCGTTCGATCTGTTCTTCGGTCTTGCCCGCATGTTCGCGCCGCAGCGCCTCGTGGATCTCCTCCTTCATCCTGACGCAGTCGAACGTCTTGTTCTTCATCATGGCACGACCTCCGGCGGGCTGTGGATCTCGATCTCACGGTAGCCCTGAACCAAGTTGATCCCATTGTACCCGCGCATCTTGTCGAAGTGGACGATGTGCTCGAAGTTCCAGCTTACGATCATGTCTGCCTGTGCGACGGTCGCCAGGGCGACGTGATGGGCGTCGGTGTCGGAGCTCGGGCGGCTGCGCGAGGGCCTCGACGCCCTCACCGGGCGCGATCAGGTGCGCGGCGCGCGCGAGGCCGACGATGGCGGTCGCGTCGGACATGAACGGCGATCAGTCTACGACGCGCTCACCACCCTGCCAAGCCCCCTCTACTTGTTGTGGAACCCCGGCGTCTGGTGCGCCCGCCCCGTCCCCGCGCACTTCTTGCAGCTCTTCGCCGAATTGACGAAGCCGGCCCCGTTGCACGTGCCGCAGAGCGGCTTGGACGAGGACCCCGACGAGCCGGAGCCGTGGTCGCAAGAGATGGTCTTCCTCCCCCCGCACTTCGAGCACGAGGCCTCGCCCTTGTTGCAGTAGCCGCACTTCGCGCCGTTCTTCATACCGAACGCGCACTTCCGGCAGTCCGTGTACCCCTTGCCGCCGCACTTCGTGCACTTGCGCTGGCCCGACCCGCCGCACGTGCCGCAGGTCCCCGGGTCGGCGAAGGCGCCGCCGCCGCCGCTGCTCGCCCCGTCGCACGCCGGGCACGGCTCCTGGTCGTTGTAGTTCACCGAGCCCCCGCACTCCGAGCACGCCCAGATGTCCGTCAGGTCCGTGCGCTCGAGCTCCATCACCTTCGCGCGCTCCTCCCGGCGGACGGTCGGGTCCATCGTGGCGTACTTCTTTGCGTACGCCATCATCGTGTTGACCCTCGCCTTCCCCTTCGCCGCGGCCCAGCTCCGCTCCTCGGAGGTCAACTTCAGCGCGCACTCGTCCCGCCACGGCTTGAATGACGGCTCCGGCTTCCCGCCCTTGGCCTGGCAGACGTCGACGTCGTCCTCCACCCGGCGGATCGCGTCATGGTAGGAGACGGACTCGATGTCCGCCCACGCGGTCACCCGGTCCTTGACGGCGTTCAGCTCGGCGATCTCCTTGCCCACCCACTTCCCATTCTCCTTCCTGCTCCCCAGCGCCGCGGCGAGCTCCTCTCCCCTGAGCCACTCCCCCTGGACCTGCTGGTAGCCGAGCGCCTCGCGGATGTCCGGGTCCTCCGGGTCGAGCGACTGCCCCACCTGAAGGCAGAGGACCGCCTTCTTCCGCCCGTCCGTGAGGAGCGGCTCCTCGAGGCACCAGTTCGCGATGTCCAGCCAGGCCTCCACCGAGGCCCCCTCGGCGGCGCGGAGGTGGTCCTGGAACGCCCGGTCGGGGGAGGGGAGGATCTCGCGGAACTCGTCGCCCCCGAAGTCCTTTCGCTCGCCGCTGACGTTGATCGAGACACCGCTGTCCGTCGGCGTGACCGTCCCGACGAGCCTCCGCCCGTCCGACAGCACGAGCATGTCGGGGCAGGCAGGCGTCGCCTCTTTCGCGTCGGCCAGGGCCCGCTGCAGGGTGTACTCGGGGAGGAGCGGCTCGAAGCTGAGCGTCGGCAGGCCCAGTTCTTCCGCGGCCTGCCTGGCGCCCGATCCGCCCCCGGCCGCGACCTCCGCGAAGTCGGCCGCCTCGATGGTCACTACCTCGCCGGCGTCCGTCTTGATGATCCACTTCGTCCCGGCCTCGCCGAGCTTCTTCCCCTGGATGACGCTCTGCCCATTGTGCTCGTGGCCGGGCTTGAGCTTGAACGTGTCTGCCGACGCACAGGCGCACACCAGCAACATCAGGGCGAGTCGCCCGATCCTGCCCGTCGTCATCGCAGGGCCCTCCCAATGAAATTCGTGTCTCGGCGGAACGTCGGCAATCCTACCACGGAGGCGCCCAAGATCCTTGCTCCAGGACAAACTCGCGCCGGAACCCTCAACTCGCGGCGCGGCGCTCTTGCCGGTGCGGCAGGCGGAGGGTACGATCCCCGCGTTCCGTTGGAGGCCCACCGATGCGTTTCCTCGTCGCCGTGCTCCTGCTCCCCGCTCTCCTCCTCGCCGACGACACCCCGAAGGACGAGGACGTCAAGGACGAGGGCCCCAAAGAGGAGACCGCCGCCACGGAGGAGCCTGCCTCCCCCGACGGGATGCGGATCCAGCTCAAGAACGGCTCCGTCCTCTTCGGCGAGCTGGCCTTTCCCAACATCATCATCGAGACCGCCTACGGCACCCTGACGGTCCCGGCGACCGACGTCATCAAGCTGCGCGTCGGGAAGCACAGCGACCCCGACCTCCTCGCCGAGATCCAGCGCCTCGTGGGGGACCTCGGGTCCGACGACGCCGCGGCGAGGAATCGCGCCCAGGAGACCCTCGCCCGGATGGGCGGCGTCGCCGAGAGCGAGCTTCGCGAGGCCGCCAAGAGCGGGGACCCCGAGGTCAAGAACCGCGCCGCGGCGCTGGTCAACGAGATCGAGAACGGGACCGAGGACGAGGCGGAGGCCCTCCCCGACGAGGACGAGCTCGTCACGGTCCGGTTCACCGTCCGCGGGAAGCTCCAGCTCGAGAAGCTCGACCTGAACACCAACTACGGCGCGCTCTCGATTCCCAAGAAGGAGCTGCGCGTGATCACCTTCCAGCGCTCGCGGCACGACTCCCTCACCATCGAGGTCTCGTGCGAGGCCGCCACGAGCAGCCCGCTCAATACGAAGCTCCTCGTCCACAAGGGGGACAAGGTGGTCGTCAAGGCGAGCGGCACGATCAGCTTCCGCAACGGCGGGTGGGAGATCGGCCCCGAGGGGAACGCGCAGTACGGCAGCTTCATGAACAACTTTCCGATGGGGAGCCTCATCGGGCGGATCGGGACCTCGGCGAACTGGTTCAAGGTCGGCGACAAGTGGCAGGGGAAGGCGGCCAAGGACGGCGTCCTCCACCTGGCCCTCGCGATGAACCCGGAGTACCTGAAGATGTCGAGCGGGACCTACGAGGTGACGATCGAGGTCTCGCCCGAAGGCGAGTAGCCCGTGGGGACGTCCACCCCTCCTGTCCCGAAGAGCCCCGCCCACGCCGCTTCCGAGCCGACGCTGCCGGCCCTCCCGGCGTCGGACGCGACCCTCCCGGTCCCGCCGCCCTCGGACGCGACGGTCCCCGCGGGCGGCTCGCCGTCGCCCCGCGTCGGCGCGGACCCGCGCGACGTGCAGGGGAGGGGCTTCGGCCGGTACCGCCTCCTGCGCGAGCTGGGCCGCGGCGGGATGGGCGTCGTCTGGCTGGCCTGGGACCCCCAGCTCCGCCGGCTCGTCGCGCTCAAGCAGATCCTCCATGCCGGCAGCGACGAGGCGCAGATTGCGCGGTTCGTCCGCGAGGCGCAGCTCGCCGCGAAGCTCCGCCACCCGAACATCGTCGCCGTGCACGACTCCGGGGTCTGCGAGGGGGCCTACTACTTTACGAGCGAGTACGTCGAGGGGGAGTCGCTGGACGTCCGCATGGGGCGCCCCGTCACGGAGAAGCAGGCGGCCGCGTGGGTCAAGGCGGTCGCCGAGGCGCTCGACCACGCGCACCGCGAGGGGATCGTCCACCGGGACGTGAAGCCGGGGAACATCCTCCTCGACGCGAAGGAGAGGCCGTACGTCGGCGACTTCGGGCTCGCGAAGGAGGTCCGCCTCGACCCGGGCAGCGGCTCCTCCCTGCGCACGCTCACGGTGAGCGGCGTCCTCCTCGGGACGCCGGGGTACATGAGCCCCGAGCAGGCGAGCGCGCGGACGGAGGCGATCGGCCCGCCGAGCGACCAGTTCTCCCTGGGCGTGGTGCTGTACGAGCTGCTCACGGCGAGAGCCCCCTTCGAGGGGAAGGGGCTGCAGGAGGTCCTGAACGCCATCACGCAGCAGGAGCCGGTAGCGCCGAGGCGGTGGACGCCGGCGCTTCACCCCGACCTCCAGACGATCTGCCTGCGCGCGATCGAGAAGGACCCGCTCCTGAGGTACCCCTCCCTGGGGGAGATGGCGGCGGACCTCGGGAGGTTCCTGAACGGGGAGTCGATCCGCGCGCGGCCGGTGACGTTCCTGCAGAGCGCGATGCGCAAGGTGGCGAGGCGGCCCGCGCTCGCGGCCTCCACGTTCGTGGCGGTCGCGGCGATCGTCGGGCTGGCGGTCTACGCCGTCTCGACGCACGAGGGACGGGAGGCGGCCAGGCGCGAGGCGGACCGCGAGCGCGCGGAGCGCGAGGCGGCGCAGGCGCGGGAGAGGAAGTCGGCGCTCGCCCAGGAGGTCCTCGGGCGCTGGGTGGGGATTGGCGGCGAGGTCGACTCGCTGTGCGCGGCGTGGGCGGACTCGACGATCGGCGCCGCGGAGCGCGACCGGCGCGTTGCGGAGGCGTGGAAGCGGGTCGCCCGGTTCGAGGCGGAGACGCCGGACGACGCGACCTCGCGCGTCACGATGCAGTCGTTCGTATGGTGGGCGAGCGCCGTGGCGGGGAAGGGAGCCGACGTCGACGCGCTCCGTCGGCTGGAGAAGGACGACCCGGACCTGCCGTACCCGGCGATCGTCGAGTCGATGTGGCTCTTCTCCTGCTTCCTGGGAGAGCAGCCCACGGCGGCCCCCAGGCTGTCGATGGCGGGCTTCCGCGAGGGGGAGGTGCCCCCCGAGTCGCCGAAGGCGCGAGCGCTGCGCGAGAAGGTGCAGGCGGCGCTCGCGAGGGCGCTGCGTGCCCCCGTGTGGGGCGCGGGGCAGGCGAAGGACCTGCGCGCGTGGGTCGACGCGGCCGACCTGTACGCGCGGGGGGAGTACGAGCCGGCGGAGAGGGCGCTGGGGGCGCTCCTTCCGCTCTCGACGCTGCGCGCCTTCCGACGGGACCTGCTGCTGGCCCGCGCCGGCGCGAGGCTCTCGCTCCACAGGATGGAGGGCGCCCTGGAGGACCTCGAAGAGGCGCTCACGCTGACCCCCGAGCACGCGGCGACGCACGTCCTCGTCGGCGACGCGGCGATGAAGCTGGCGCTGCAGCGGCAGATCGCGGGACGGATGGACGAGGCCTCGTACCGGCGGGCCGAGGAGGCCTACACGGCGGCGCTGACCCGGGCCCCGAGACTCGCGGAGCCGAGGCTCAGTCGGGCGATGGTGCGTTTCCTGGTCGGCCGGCTCCCTGGGGCAGAGGAGGACGTCACGGAGTACCTGGGGGCGCGCGAGGACGACAAGGGGGCGTGGGTGCTGCGAGGGACGCTCCGCAGGCAGCGCGGGAACCTGCGGGGGGCGGTGGAGGACCTGGGGCGGGCCATTCTGCTCGACCCGAACGACGCGGACGCGCTCATCGAGCGTGGGCCGCTCCGCTACCAGCTCGGGGACAAGCAGGGCGGGCGCGAGGACCTGGACCGCGCCGTGGCGCTGGCCCCCGCGAGCGCGCTCGCCTGGTCGAACCGCGGGACGCTGCGCGCAATCGAGGGGGACAGCGCGGGAGCGATCTCCGACTACGTCGAGGCGCTCTCCGTCGCCCCCGCCGCCTGGTCGATGCGCGCCGAGATCGAGAAGCGCATCGACATCCTCAAGCGCCGCTGACGTCGGGACGCGCTACTCGATGTCCTTCTCGTTGCGGACGTTCTCGAGCAGCTCCAGGTACTTCGCGCGGAGTTCGGCAGGGAGCTTGCGGGCGAAGGGTTTCTTCAGCTTGTTGGCCTTGATCAGCTCCTGCACGTCGCCCAGGTCCTTTTCGCGCCGGCCGTAGATCCCCGACGTCAGCTTGAACTCGATCAGGAGGGCGAGGTCGGGCACGCGCTGCCCGCCGATCACCAGGAACCGGTCGGATCGCGGGTCCGGGAGAACCAGCGAACTGTCATTCGATCCGGCGTGCCCGCCCGCCTTGATGACGTCGATGTTCACTCGGTGCTCGGTCTCCCGCAGCTTCTTGCGGAGGCCGGCCGCCCTCGGGACGATGCCGCGCCCGACGAGCCGCTCGTGGATGCGGTCGAGCCCCTCCGGCGTCGTGAGGATGTCGATGTCCTCGGTGTGGCGGACGTATCCGTGATGGCGCATGGCAAGGGCGCCGATGATCGCGAACGGGATCCCCTCCTCGTCCAGGCGTCGCGTGAGCTCCTGGAGGACCAGGGCGATGTCCATCGTGTGCCTCTCGTCGCGCCGGAGCTCTTCAATCAGCGAGGTGCCGAAAAGTGGATCTGCCATCGGATTCGCTCGATTCGGGAGACGCCCTCATCCTATCGGACCCTCGATGCGCCCCGCAAGGGGGATGCCTGGCGTCGGGGCCGTCGCCCCGAAGAGGCCTTGACGCGCAGCGGCGATGCGACGTACCGTGGCGACCTCGAGGAGGCGAGAACCGGTGAGGGTCGTCCTTCCCGCAGTCCTGGTCGCGGCCCTGGCGGCGGCGGGTTGGTTCCTGCGCTACGACGTCGCCGCGGAGACGCAGGTCCGAGCGATCGTCTCCGCGAGGGGCCTCTCGCTGCGTCCGCTCCCCGGGGGGCGGACCGACGACCACCTCGTCTCGGTGCTCCAGGGCGAGACCGACCCCGCGCGACGCGCCGCGGCGGCGGATCTGCTCGGGAAGTCGCCCACGGTCGCGGCCACCCAGGCCCTGCTCGCCGCCCTCGGAGACGCCGAGCCGAAGGTCCAGGCCGCCGCGGTCAGGACGATCAGCGCGCACTCGACGCGCGTCGAGTCAGCCATTCGCGGGCTCACCCGGGAACAGCTCGTCCGACTGCTCGAGTCGTGTCCCGCCACGCCCAGCCTGTTCTGGCTCTACGAGCTCGCCGTCCGCGCGCGCCCCGAACTGGCCGTGGAGGCCTCTCGCGCCGTGCTCCCACGCGTCGGGCCGAGCCAGGTGAAGTGGGTCGTCGTGACCCTGCAACGCGGCGTGGCGCCGGGCCTCCGATCGGATCGCAGGGGGAGTGCGGGCGATCCGTCGGGCGCCCAGCAACGGGTCCTTCTCGCGTGCCTCGCCGCGGGCCTGGAGAGCCCCCACGAGTCGGTGCAGGCGCTCTTCGCGCTGGAGATCGCGAACTTCGGAGGGCCGGAGCTGAGCGAGGAACTCGCCGCCGTGCTCCTCGCGGGGCTGAGGAACGACTCGGAGTTCCACCACTTCTTTCTGGGTGCGGGGCGCCGGAAGTCGCCGCACACCGAGGAGTGGGCGAGGAAGGTCGTCCTGGGGGATCAGGCCCTGGGCGTCTACTGGACGCTCCTGGCCGTGGACCAGACGCTTGGCCGGGAGTGCGCGGAGCGCCTCGCGCGGGAAGGGCTCGCAAACAAGGTGGAATCGGCGCGCCTGGAGTCCCAACGCTGGCTCGACTCGCACGCCAGGAAGGGCAGGTGAGATGGAAGAGGCCGCCTCGTCCCCCGAGCCGCTCGGCCCCGGCGAGGTCGTCCTCGTCGGGGGCCGCGAGATGCGCCTGCGCCCATGGGAGGCGGAGGTCCTCGTCCGCGCCGCCGGCTGGATCCTGCTGCTCCGCGGCGCCGGATTCGGAATCGCCGCGGCGATGGGGGCCGTCGCGCTGAGAAGGGAAGGGGAGGCCGCGACGGGACCGCTCGCGGCGACGACGATCGGCTTCGCCCAGGCGGTGATCGGCGCGGGGCTCTTCAGGCGGGCCCGCTGGGCCTGGGCGGCGCTCCCGGTCGGGGTCTTCGCCTGGGCGATCCTGGTCGCGGCTCTGTTCGTCCCCGCGATGTACGGTCCCAGGTCGATGCTCCAGCTCCTGTGGGCCGACCCCGTGACGCGGGTGCTCCTGCCGTCGTTCTTCCTGCCCGACCTGTTCGCGCTCTACGCCGCCTGGCGCGCGGACGGCCGCCGGGCGCGCGGCGAGGGCCTCCCCCCGCTCGCGCCCCTCTGGACGGCATGGCGCGTCCGCCTGACGGGGACGGTCCTCGTCGCGCTCGGCATGGCGACGCTCGCGGCCCTCTCGATGGCGGCCTCGCTCCTGCTCGGCCCCGGCTTCCTGCTCGCGTAGCCGTCGCTACGCAAGGACGAGGACGCGCTGGCCGTCGGCGTGGAGCGGGAAGAGGCGGATGTGGCCCGCGCGGGGCATGCGGTCCTTCCACGTGACGACGGCCTCAGCGGGCTGCCCTCGGAGGGCGCGGGCGAGGGCGTTCTCCCAGACGCCTCGCGAGGAGTCCGCCAGCTCGTCGACGATCGCGTCCGCCATCGCCGCGTGGAACTGTACGCGCCCCTGCTCCGCGTAGACGACGACCTCGATCCGTCCTGAGCCGTCCACGATCCAGGCCCGGCCCGAGAGCATCGCGGCGAAGGCCGCCTCGGCGGTCCTCAGGCGGGAGAGCGCGGACTCGAGGCGTGCGGCGTCCTCGCGGATCTGGTCGTGCAGGAGGGCGTTCTGGATGGCCGTGCCGACGTGGTCGGCGACCGCCTCGAGCATGCCGATCATCGGCGGGGAGAAGGCGTCGACCGACCTGGACTCCAGGTTCAGAACGGCGACGACCTCTCCATCGACGAGGATCGGCAGCGCGAGCTCGGAGCCCGGGCGCGGCGCGCGGTTGGCGCCCGTGAAGTACAGCGGGTCCGACGGCGCGTTGGGGGCGTAGTAGGTCTTCCCGTTGCTGGCGACCCAGCCGGTGATTCCGGTGTCGATGGACTGGGTCATCAGCCCGCCGTAGGCCTCGGAGACCTGCGGGGCGTCGTCGCCGCTCACGGCGACGGTGACGAGGCGGCCCGTGGCGGGGAAGACCATGGCGAGGTTGACGAGGTGGAACCCGCCGAGCTCGCGCGGGATGGCGTCCACGATCGCCTGGTACAGGGCGCGCGGGTCCAAGTGGCCGGAGGTCTGCTTGAGGATCCGAAGGACCCTCCGCAGGTCTTCGACCGACAGCGAGCGCTCGGGCGAGCCAGTCTCCACTTCACTCACTCTAGTGACCGATGTGGATGCTACCTCCCCCGGAGAGGCGCCGTCAACCAACAATGCCCACCCCGACCAAGGTTTCGCCGGCGTAACCGGAGATTACGAGGCCGTAACTCACGCGCGTTCGTCAGGACCTGTAACGAATCGTGCTCGTGCGAAACCTACAGGCCGGACTTCGGTTAAGGCGCTCGATCCGGAGGGTCTGCCTTCCGTTCGTGGCACTCCCCGTGCTCACTACAGTGAGCAGCGACCTGTCCGAGTTCCGAGGTGAATCCTCTTCTTCGGGGCGAAGGCAGGAGCCCGACTCACGACCAGTGTGGAACCCCTGCGGGGGTGGCCGGACCCGGGGCGAGTTGGGTCCGGTAATGGCGGGGAGACCTGACTCCGGTCCAGGACGTCGAACGCGGGTCCGCCCTCTTCGGGCCTGCTCGGGACGCCCGACCCCAGGTCGCCCCGCCTGTCCTTTTAAGCGCACCTGCCGCCTCACCTCGGACGCACGCGAGTTCAACGCAACCGCGGGCACTCGATATCAGATATCTGAGAGCTGATGTCTGATATCAGATATTCTCCCGGCACCTATCTGATATCAGATATCAGCTCTCAGATATCTGATATCGTAGCGCTGGCATCGAAGAGTCGCCTCTCCAAGGTCCCTCCCCGCGTGGAATCCGGTCCAGACCGCCCGTGCGTAGCTCCCTCTTGTTCCCGATCTTCCTCGCCGTCGCGACCGTCGTCGCCCTGGTCGCCTTCGTCCTCGACTCCATCAGCCGGCTCGAGCGTCCCTCCCACCAGGGCCAGGTGGAGCAGGTCCGCGCCAAGATCCTCGCCGAGGCCGGCCTCCGCCGCGCCCTCAAGGCCCTCGCCGAGATCTCCCTCCAAGACGACGTCGCCGACCTCCGCGCCGAGTGGTCCTACAAGCGCTTTGTCGACCAGAATGGCAACGGGCGCTACGACGGCCAAGGCGACCAGGGCGAGCCGCTCGACCCCCAGGACTCGGGCCCGCAGGCCCAGGCCGGCGTCCCTCTCGATGCCTGCCTCTACCCCTCCTTCCGCGAGGGAGAGACCGTCGTCGAGGGCCGGAAGATCGGGTTCAGCGGGGCGCTCCAGGGAGCGGCCCAGGGGAGCCACGACACCTACTCGCTCAAGGTCCTCGACTGCGCCGGGATGCTTTGGGTGAACGGCCCGCTAGACGAGAACGGGAAGCTCGCGCCGTGGCTCGTCCGTGTCCTCGACACCCTCGGCCGTCTTCGCGGAGTCAAGGGCGGACTCGGCCAGCGCCTCCGCGCCGCGAGGCCCGCAGCCGGGTTCGCCTCCAAGGCACAGCTCCGATCGGCCCTGGGCGATGACCTCGCCCGCGTGGGGGACCTCGTCACCGTCTTCGCCTGGACCGATCCCCGGTCGGTCCGCCCCGCGTGTATCCGGAGGCCCGACTTCCCCGCGGCCGTCCCCTCCGCCTCCGCGGCATGGCCCTGGACCCTCGGAGACCCTCTCAACGACGCGGGCGCCCTCTTCGGCCCCGTCGTGGAGGGACCCGAGCCGCCCCGCGCCCACCCGCCCCAGGCAGGGCTTGGCGTCCCGGTCGAGCCGCGCGCCCCCGTCGACGTGAACACCGCCGACCGGGACCTCCTCGCGGCCCTCTTCGCCGGGATCGCGGCCACCGGCCCCGCCCGCGTCCAGGTCTCCGAGGAGCGCGCCGCCGCCCTCGCCGACGATCTCCTCCGACGCCGCGGGGAGCGCCCCTTCCGCTCCTGGGAGGACTTCGCGGGCTTCCTTGACGCCCGTCCCTATCTGTCGCGTGTCGAGAAGGCCCTCATCCACGCCAACGCCGACCCGAACGCGCGGCTGGGGAGGCTGAACCCGTGCGCCGCACGCCGCGGGCCCTTCGGGGAGGTCGGGAAGGACGACCTCGACGAGGTCCGCCGGTCCACCGAGCTCTGCTTCGGATCGATGGGGCACTTCGACATCGAGTCCATCGGCCGCGTGGTCCGCGGAGGCACGCTCGTCGCCCAGAGGCACATCCACGCCGTCGTGCGCGTCCACGAGAGGTACCGCCTTGCCACCCAGTACGACTTCGAGACGCTCGCGTGCTCGCGGGACGGCGTCCTCACGCTTCCCGAGAACCTCGGGGACTTCCCCGAGGCGGCCTCCGCGTCGTCCGCGAGCGTCTCCGGGCAGTTCGCCCCCGCCATGGCGGACGGGTGGATCGAGCCCGCGCCGCGCGCGCCGTCGACTGAGAAGTGCTCCCTCGCGATCCTCTTCGGAGCGGGGCCCAACGCCGAGACGGCCCGAGGGGACCCCGCCGCGCGAGGGACCGCGAACCACGGCGTGAGCGTGCTCGATGCCTCCGACCCGAGCGACCTCGTCGCGGACGGGTTCCTGGCGCGCGATGCCTACCTGAGATACGCCGCGATGGGATCGCTGCCTCCATCGGGGACGCTCGAGATGTGGGTGAAGCCGGACTGGGACGCGGCGTCGGTCCCCTCGGGCCCCGAGTCGACGCGGACGTTTCTCTCGGTCGGCGACGCGAGGGGATGGGGGCCCGGACGGCCCCCCGCCGCGCGCATGGCGCTCTTCTTCCGGGACGGGCAGGTGAACCTCTTCTATGGAGACACGGCGGGGTACGCCTGGGGCCGCGACGACGTCTACGATGAGGCCTTCCCCGCCGTCTCGGGAGCCGGGCACTTCGGGAAGGTCGGCGTCCCCGTCGACTGGAGGGCGGGCGAGTGGCACCACCTCTCCGTCGTGTGGGAGGCGGAACGGGCGTGGCTCCTGGTGGACGGCGCCCCCGCTCCAGGAGGCCCGCTCGTCGCCCTGGAGGCGCCTTTCCGTGGCGGCGCGGGGGACCGCGCCTCGATCTTCCTCGGCGCGAACCGCTTCGGCCACCACCGCTCGAACGGCTGGGACCTCCCCGCGCTCGCGACCATCGACGACGTCCGCATCCTCGCGAGCGCGCGCGTGGCGGGACGCGAGCGCGAGGGGTTTCCTCCGCCGAGCCGGTACGCGCGCGCCGGCGGCGAGATCGTCTTCCGCCTCCTGCGCGAGGGCGCGCCGGCGGGGTCAGCGGGCTCGCTCGGCACGGCGTCGTGGACCTGGGCCGCGCCCCGCGGCGTGCCGACGCCCGAGGTCTCGGTCGAGGTCGAGGGACGGCCTCCGGTCGTTCTCACGGGCGAGGGGGGGCCGCAGCCGATCCCGGGGGTCCGCGTGGGGTCCGCCTCCGAAGTCCTCGTCCGCGTCAGGCTCCGCTCCGGGCCCCCTCCTCGCCGCGACCCTGGAATGCTCGACGACCTGACGATCACCCTCATTCCCGGGGATCCCCGCTATCTCTCCTGGTGGGAAGAATGAGACGCCTCCCTCTGACGATCCTGCTCGCGGCCCTGCCGTCGCTCGCGGCGGAGATTACCTGCGACGTCCGCTGGGAGGACGACGCCCAGGGGGCCCGCATCGTCGCCGAGGGCGTCGCGGCGGTGGGGGAGGGCGGAGTCCTCGACGTCGCGCTCGAGTTCGAGGGCGGCGGCGTGGCCCGGACCGAGGCGGAGGTGCGCTCGGGCGCCTTCCGCGCGGAGCTCCGGCTGGGGGACTGGGGGTACGCGGGGCACTACCACGTCTGCGTGCGCTACGACCCGTCGTCCCAGGACGGGCCGCCGATGGAGGGGGAGCGCGCTCTCTCGGCGCGCTTCCCTCTGGAGCGCGGAACGTCCCAGGAGGCGAACGCGGCCCGCGAGGAGGCGGCGAAGTCGATCCAGGCGGTCGCGTCGATCGCGCGCGACACGATCGCGAGGGCGCGGAGGGCAGCGACGGGACCGGACCCCCATCCCGCGGTCGCCAGAGAGACGGAGGGGCTCGACGCGGGCTTCCGCGCCGCGCAGGCGGAGGCGTGGCCGTACCTGCCGCTCTCACGCGGCGCCGTGGACCGCCTCCGCGGGTGGGCCCGCGGGCGGCCGGGCGCCGGACGCGAGGAGGCGCTCACGGCGTGGTTCGCGATCGGCGAGCGGCTCGCCAGCGCCCTCGAGCGGGCGCTCTCGCACGAGCGGGAGGGGAGGCGGCCGGAGCCCGAGAACGCTCCGAGGCCCGTCTCTTCGGAGGCGCCCGACACGCTGGTTGCGGCTCGGGCGGCCCTGGACGAGACGACGGACGAGGCGATCGACGCGCTCGGCCCGACCCTCGCGCGGATGGGTCGCGACGGCGTCGAGCGCCTGGTCCCGCTCTTCGAGATCGACGCCGCGGTCGCCCGTCGGGTGGCGCGCTGCCTGGGGTGGATGCCTCGGGAGGAGGCGGTCGCGGCCCTCCGCCCGCGCGCGGCCGCGGGGGAGCCGTCGGTCCGCGCGGAGGCCATCCGATCGCTCGGGCGGCTCGGCGACCGCCCTTCCACCACGGCGATTCAGAAGGCCCTCGCGGACCCCTCCTCGGCGGTGCGGGCCGCCGCGGTGGACGCGATCGTCCTCCTTGGCGGCGAGGACCGCGCGCCGCTCCTCTTCCCGCTTGCGGCGGACCCCGACGGCGAGGTCGCCGCCCGAGCGCGGTCGGCGGTGAGGCGCCTGGCGGGGGACTGGCCGGCGGACTTCCCCGCGGACGCGGCGGATGGCGCCCCCGAGGCGCTGCGCCGTTGGTGGCTGGAGCGCTCAGGCCAACCGTGATCCGTTCCGCCGGTCCCTTGACTTGGATTCACACGTCTGCTAGTGTTCCCCCCGCTCACGTGAGTTCACCCCCCGGGAGGAAGTGGTATGCGGAAGAAGGTCTTCCAGAAGGACGTCGCGAAGCTCGCCGGCGTCGACCGCACGACGGTGT